>CAZWMY010000120.1:0-13379 GCA_964635025.1 uncultured Desulfobacula sp.
GTTGTAAGAGGCCCGTGAGAGTGCCGCCACCCGCCAGGACGGGTCAGGCAACGGCGTAAACATTACAGGCATAACCTTCAAAAAACGAGGACAGGATAAGGGCCACGACGGGGACGATCATGATGGCATAGGATGCCTTGTCCGCGCCAATGGATCCGATGAGGGTGAGATAGCTGTAAAAGGCGATGATGGAGCCAAAGACCGAGAGATAGACAAGGGAACTCATATAGGGAAGAGAGACGGTAAACGTGAATTCTTTTCCCATGAACAGGGCGATGATGAAGAGCAAAATGGCACCATATCCCATACCAAAAGCATTGGCCTGGATGACCGGGATCTTGTTTTTTGTGTTCCTGGCAGACGTGATATTGCCGAAGGAAGCCAGAAGCACACTGATAAAACCGATGATAAGCCCGAAAAGCCCTTTGTCGGAAAAATCAAAAGACTCTATTTCCGGCATGAAAATCAGGAGGATGCCGAGGATGCCGAGGATGGCGCCGGCCACCATTTTTTTTTCAACAGCCGTGCCAAGAAAAAAAGAGCCGTTGGCAATATTTAAAAACACAATGGATGAAAAAAGGACAGCCACAAGACCGCTGGTCACATAGACTTCAGCCACATAGACCAGCCAGTAATTTACGGAAAAAAGAAGAGTGCCGAGAAGGGCCATGAAAAAATGCTCTTTCAGGGAAAATTTCAGGGTCAGACCTTTGATGCGGCAAAAGAGCATTAAAAGGACGGAAGACAGGGCGAACCGGTACACCACCGACACCATGGGGTCCACAACCCCCAGCTGATATTTGATGGCAAGCCAGGTGGAACCCCAGACAAGAATGGTGATGAGATAGAGAATGATATTTTTCATTTCTTTTCCTTTTCTGATTGCTTTGATAATGCCCTTGTCCGGGCGTCAATAAATGCTTTTACCGCTATATGGATATCTTCGGGTGTGGTGGCCCAGGAACAGACACTGATCCGGATCACGGATTTTTCCTTCCACACAGAGCCTCCGCACCAGCAGACACCGCCGGACTGGATTTCGGAAAGAACGGCCTGTGTCAAAGGTTCAGTGTCGCAGGCCACCAGGACCTGGTTAAAATCAATTTCATTTAATACATGGAATCCATTTTGTTGAAGTTCTTTGGCAAAAAGCCGGGCATTGTCGCAGAGCCCGTCCACAAGACTTTCAATTCCTTTCCGTCCAAAAAATTTCAGAGTGGCCCAGAGTTCAACCGATCTTGCCCTGCGGGACATTTCGGTTGTGTAGAGCATGCTGTCCCGGTTTTGGCCATACTGGATATAGGCGGCAGTGTTTTGAAGGGCTGATACAAGAGCGGATTCATCCCGGCAGAGCACGACGCCGCAGTCATAAGGCGCATTCAGGGTTTTATGGGCATCCACAGACCAGGAGTCAGCCTTTTCAATGCCAGCGGTCAGGTGTTTTTTTGTTCCAGAACCTTTGGCCCAGAGGCCGAAAGCGCCGTCAATATGCACCCAGGTCCCGGCTTTGGACGCTTTGTCACAGATTTCGTGGAAAGGATCAAAGGCGCCGGTGTTAACATTTCCGGCCTGGGCAATGACAAGGGTGCGGTCATCCAGATCCGGCAGTTTTTGTGCCATCATTCGGCCCTGATGATCGGTCTTTACCCGTATCAGGTCATCTAAGCCAAAGCCGAGAAGAGACAGTGCTTTGAACACCGTCGAATGGGCTTCTTCTCCCAGGACCACCTTTATTTTCGGGGCATTGAACACGCCTTTTTTATGCACATCCCACCCTGATTGTTTCAAAAGAAAATTTCTTGCAGCAGCAAGCCCGCAAAGGGTGGCTGTGGAAGTTCCGGATACAAACCCGGCCTTTGTTTTTTCGGGCAATTCAAACAGATCGACCAGCCATTTTTCACAGATGGCCTCGAGGTGTGCGGCTATGGGAGAGATGACAAAAAGCCCGGCGTTCTGGTCCCAGACATCGGAAAGCCATTTGGCCGCCACTGCCGCAGGGGTGACCCCGCCGTTGACAAACCCGAAATACCGGTTTCCGGTCTGGGCTACGGTGGCAGGTGAGCCATATTCATGCAAAAGGGCGAGAAATTTTTCCGGGTCTCCCATCTCTCCCGGCAGGGGTTCATTAAACACGGATAATTTTTCAAGGGTTTCAGGAGACGGATACACCGGCCGGTCATGGATAGTATCCATATATTCAAAAGCGTAAGATCTTGCCTGGTCAAACAAGGTCTTGGTTTTGATCTGGGACCGGATGATGCTTCCTAAGTCTGTGTTGTCCGTCATGATGTTTATCCTTAATCATATTGATTTTTTTGAAAGTATATAATAAAAAAACCATAATAACAGATACAGAAGCAATAAAAAACAATCATAACAGATAAAACAGACCCATGACCCTATCCACAAATTTTCAATATGTCGCCCTGGCTGATGAAATAGAAAGCGGTATTATGAAAGGGCGGTTTGAACCGGGCGAAAAACTGCCCTCTTTAAGAAAGCTGCATCTTCAGATGGGCTTAAGCGTTTCCACGGTTCACCAGGCCTATATTGAGCTTGAAAAACGGGGCCGGGTGGAGGCAAAAGAAAAATCAGGATTTTATGTCCGCACCCTGAACAGAAACCCCATGAAGCAGCCTCCCCTTTTGAAAATCAAGGCCGAGCCCTGCCGGGTCATGGTAAACGACCTTGCAAAAACCATTATCCGGGATCTCCAGTCCGACGACATCCTGATGCTGGGGGCAGCTGTTCCGTCAAAAGAGCTCATGCCCTTAAAACAATTGTCCAGGATCATGAAATCCATGCCGGCCGATTCCCTTCAGCACCACATGTCCAATTATGATCTCTGCGCCGGGAACGCCGATCTTCGGGACGCCCTTTCCAAACGGATGCCGGGTTCTGTATTTTCCCTTTCTGCCGATGATATCATCACCACCTCCGGGTGTCTTGATGCCGTGAGCCTCTGCCTTCGGTCCGTGGCCGGACCGGGAGATGCGGTTCTTGTTGAATCTCCTGCCTTTCACTGCTTTTTGCAGCTCATTGAAGATTTGAACATGTATGTGGTGGAAGTCCCGGGATGCCCGGAAACCGGGATAAGCCCGGAAACCTTTCAAGAAACCCTTTCGTCTCATAAAATAAAAATCTGTCTTTTAAACTCCAATTTTCAAAATCCGCTGGGATCGGTCATGTCCTCGGAAAATAAAGCAAAAATTCTTGCCATAGCCGAAGCATATGGTGTTCCCATTATTGAAGATGATATTTACGGGGATCTGTTTTATGGTGACAAACGGCCCGCCACCTTTAAAGCATGGATAAAACTGGCATCGTTCTCTATTGTTCATCATTTTCAAAAGCTCTTGCACCGGGCCTTCGGACCGGATGGACCGTTCCGGGAAAATATAAGGATGCAGTGCTTCGGATGAAGCTTAATACCACCATTTCAAGCCCAGGGATTATCCAGGCCGTCATCGCCGAATTTATCAAAACCGGGGCCTATGACCGGCATTTAAGACAGCTGCGAAACAAATTGAAAAATCAGGCCTCGGCCATGGCCATGGCAGTGTCAAGATATTTTCCCAAAGACACCAGGATCACTTTTCCGAGAGGTGGCATGTTCATCTGGGTTGAACTGAACAAGAAATACGATTCGCTTGAAATTTACCAGAAGGCGTATCAAAAAAAAATATCCATTCTTCCGGGCGCGCTCTGCTCTTCTTCCGACCGTTACAAACACTGCCTCAGGATCAACTGCGGGCTCAAATGGAATACGAGGCTTGAAACTGCCATCCAAACAATGGGTGATATCATAAAAGAATATTCATGAAAGGAAAAATGATGACCGGATTTAAAGGTTTTCCAGAAGAATTGCCGAAATTTTTATCCCAGCTTCAAAAAAACAACACTGTGGCCTGGTTTTCAGCTCATAAAGAAGACTATGACGCCTTTGTCAAACACCCGTCCGAAGAATTTGTGAGTGCCATGGGAGAACAATTGAGGGCCTTTTGCCCCGGCATCAATGCCATTCCCAAGGTCAACAAAAGCCTTTTCAGGATCAACCGGGACATCCGGTTTTCGACAGATAAAAGCCCTTATAAAACCAACGTCGGGATCTTATTCTGGGAAGGCCCGGGCAAAAGAATGGAAAGCCCGGGGTTCTATTTTCATCTGGAAGGCGATATGATGATGCTCGGCTGCGGTCTGTATGTTTTCCCAAAACCTGTTATACAAAAATTCAGGGAAACCCTCATGGATAAAAAGAAAGGCAAAGAGCTACAAAAAATTATTCAAACTCTTTTTTCCCACGGATATGATGTGGGGACAAAATATTATAAAAAAGTGCCTAAAGACTATTCCCCTTCTTCGGATTTTGAAAAAGAATACCTGCTCTACAACGGGTTAAGCGCTTATATGGAATTTCCCATCCCGGATATTTTATTTTCTCTGGAAATCATTGAATTTGCCTGTAGCCATTTTGAAAAAATGAACCCTCTCCACAGATGGATTGTCAAGCATCTGTAATGTTTATTTAAAAAAAGTAAGAATAAAATAATAGATCAGGGGGATAAAAACCGCCGGGAGCATGTTCCCGACCTTGATTTTCTTTTCCCGGATCATGTTAAGGCCCAGGCCCACAATGAGAACCCCGCCAGTAGCTGACATTTGGCTCACCACAGCCGGGATGAGCAGAGGTTTTAAAAGCCCTGCCAGAAGGGTGATACTCCCCTGATACAAGAAAACGGAAACAGAAGAAAAAAGAACGCCAATACCCAGGGAAGACCCGAGGATGACAGAAACAATACCGTCAATGGTGGCTTTGGCAAAAAGGGTGGCATGGTTTCCGGTAAGACCGCTTTCCAAGGACCCCACAATGGCCATGGAGCCCACGCAATACATGAGGGAAGCCGTCACAAAACCGGCTGAAAACCCTGTGCCGGTGCTGGATATCTTTTTCTGAAGAAAATTGCCGGTCCGTTCCAGGAGGTTTTCAATACCGATCCCTTCTCCGATCAAAGATCCCACGGCACAGCTGATGATGATGACCAGAAGATCGTCACACTGAAGAGCCCCTTTGATACCGATAAGAACAACGCAAAGTCCCATGGCATGCATGATGGTATGGTTGTATTTTTCCGGGATTCCTTTTTTGAACAGGAGCCCCACAAGGCTTCCGCCGATGATGGTCAGGCTGTTGACAATGGTTCCGAGCATGTTTACCCCAGGATGAAATTATTCGTTTTATAGATGATGGGTTGTCTTAAAGAGCTGCCGCCTTGATATAATCCACTGCATTTTTAAACAGCCGGATGCCGATGGTTATCTCATTTTCCAGGGACTTGCCCTCACGTTTGAGAAGCTCGGCCTTCCGTGGCCAGTCCGGATGATTGGTAAAATGAGTGTAAGCTTCAGGATGGGGCATGAGACCGAAAATCCGCCCGGTCGGGTCACAGATACCGGCAATGTCTGCCATGGAGCCGTTGGGGTTGTCAGGAAAAGCCCCCTTGGCCGGATCTCCCTTGGCATCGGCATATTGGAAGACCACCTGATTTTCAGACAAAAGGCGGTCAATGACCGACTGATCGGCAATGACTTTTCCTTCCCCGTGACGGACCGGGTAATCGGCCATGTCTATCCCTTTGGTAAAGATGCAGGGACTTTTGGAATTGGCCGTGAGGTGAACCCACTGGTTACGGAAATTGCCGCAGTCATTATAGGTGATGGAGACGTTTCGTTTTGTATAATCTTTGTCAAACCCGGGCAAAAGTCCGATATTTATCAAGGCCTGGAACCCATTGCAGATGCCGATGATCAGCTTTCCATCATCAACAAAATCCAAAAGGTCTTTTCCGATATGATTTTTCATCTTTAGGGCCTGGATGACGCCTGCACCGTGGTCATCCCCCCAGGAAAACCCTCCGCCAAGGGCAAGGATCTGAAAATCCTTCAGTTTCACTTTTCCCGAAACCAGTTCGTTAATATGGACTTTATGAGACACAGCTCCGGAAAGGCTGAACACATGAGCGGTTTCTTCATCGCAGTTCAGCCCGAATCCGGTTATTATCAGTGCGTTCACCTTTTTCATATCATATCTCCAAAGGTTTTCTGAAATGCAGTTTCAATTTGGTTCATGGAAAGATCCACCATTGGTTTTTGATCAAGGCCGATGATTTTTAAATGATCATGCAGATTTGTGACATTGCCGATGCAGGCTACCGGCAGGCCCTTGAATAATTTTTCAAAAACAGCTTTGTTTTCCGGAGCAAGCGTCACGACAAATCTTCCGGCAGATTCAGAGAACAAAAGGCTCTCATTGTTCAATCCTCCCCGTCCCGTATCCATGGGAATGGCCGATAAATCGATCTCCATGCCAAGCCCGCCGGCCATGGACATATAGGATAAATGAACACCAAGCCCGCCTCTTGTAACGGCATGGCAGGAGGCGAGAAGCCTTTTTTCTATTGCGGTCTGCAAGGCTTTGTACACCACCTTGAATTTTTCAAAATCCACCTGGGGAACGTTTAACCCGATTTTATCAAAAATTTCATAATATTCCGAAGCCCCCAGCTCATTGGCGGTTTTGCCTAAGACATAGATTAGGTCACCGGAGATTTTAGGATCAAGGGTCATACAAAAGGAAACATCCTTGATCACGGATGTGGCTGAAAACTGAACCGTTTCAAGGGCCGACACCTTGATACGCTCACCAAATGCCCCTTCCAGGTGCCCATCCACATACATGCTGTCTTTTCCGGACAAAAGCGGGATTTCATATTTCTCGCAGGCCTCTTTCAGCGCCCGGCAGGCCCGGACAAGCTGGGCAGCCTTGAATTTTCCATCCGGGTTTTTCTTTTCATCAAACTGGATATTAGGCCAGCAAAAATTGTCCACACCGCCGATATGGTTAAAATCTCCGCCAACGGAGAGAAGCCGCCGTACTGCCTCGTCAATGGTAGCGGTCATCATGTGATAGGCATCGATCTGTGAATACCAGGGCAAAAGGCTCTGGGAAAAGGCCAGCCCTTTTTGGGATGACAGCACCGGCCGGGTAACACAGGCATCAGAGGGAATATTATATTTCACGCCGGTCAAAGGTTTGATGACCGAGCCGCCCTGGACTTCATGATCATACTGCCGGATGATCCATTCTTTTGAACAGATATTGGGCCGGGAAAGCATGTGAAGCAAAAGCGAATTAAAGTCGGAAGGGGAACTGATCACCGGTTCCATAAGGCCCCGGGCTTCAGGGGAGATCCAGACAGCTTCAAATTCCCAGGCCGGAAACCCCTTGTCCAGAAGATCCATATCCACATAGGCACAGGTTTCACCCTTGTACTGGATCTGAAGCTTGCCTGAATCAGTATACTTCCCGATGACCGTGCTTTCGACCTCATGCTGGGCCGAGAGTTCCATAAATCTTTTCAGGTGTTCCGGTTTAACCGCAATGGTCATGCGTTCCTGGGATTCGGACACCCAGATTTCCCACATATCAAGGCCTTCATATTTCAATGGCACTTTATCCAGATCCACCACGCACCCGTTGGAAAACCGGGCTGATTCGCCAATGGAGGAAGAAAGCCCGCCGCCGCCGTTATCCGTGAGATAATGGATCAGACCCTCGTCCCGGCAGATGAGAAGAAAATCATGCATTTTTTTCTGGGTATAAGGGTCACCGATCTGGACGTGTCCGGCCGGGGTATTTTCAGAATAGGATTCAGACGAGGCCGTAACGCCGTGGATGCCATCTTTTCCAACTCTTCCGCCGCTCATGATGATGAGATCGCCCGGATTGGTTCTTTTTTCATGGCTGGGTTTGCCTTTGACCTGATCCGGCATGATGCCGAGAGCCGTCACAAACACCAGGCTTTTTCCCATATAGCCGGAGTTGAAAAGTGTCTGGCCAAAGGTGGTGGGAACCCCGCTTTTATTGCCGCCGTCTTTTACACCTTCGATGACACCATCCAGAAGGCGTCTCGGATGAAGCGGGGGTTTTAAGGGGCCGTCATAATTCACATCCCCGACACAGAACCCGAAACTGCCCATGAAGAGCTTTGATCCGAGCCCGGTTCCCATGGGGTCCCTATAAACGCCCACGATGCCGGTGATGGCGCCGCCATAGGCTTCCATATTGGAGGGGGAATTATGGGTTTCACCGGTGATGACATAATTGTTGTGGTCATCAAACCGGCCGATACCGGCATTGTCCCAGAGAACAGAGACCACCCAGTCTTTTTTATCTTTCAGTCTTAAGGTCGGCTCCTGGATATAGGTTTTAAACAGGCTGTTTTCAATAATCTCTTCACCTGTTGCGGCGTCTTTGTACCGGAAAATTCCCCGGAAGGTATTGTGATTGCAATGATCGCTCCGGGCCTGGGAGATATATTCCAGTTCCACATCCGTAGGCTTGGAAAGATTTTTTTGCTTTCTTTCGCTAAGCACGGAATCAGAAAGAAAATATTCCCGGATCACGGGGATATCCCTGGGGTTCAGGGCAAGGTTTCGCTCATCGGAAATCTTTGCCAGGGCAGCGTCAGAATCAATGCCGATGGTTTGAAAACAGGGGGTCCGGTCTAAAATGACCTTGGCTGGTTTTACATCGGCGCCTTTGGTCTTATCCCATTCATCTTTGTGAAAAATCCTGAACTGCTGGATAATGCTGTTGGATAAAAGCTCGGATGCGAGTTTTTCCACATCTTCCCGGACAAGCGTGTCCCCTTTCAGGCAATAGCGTTTGGAGGTATAAATGCCTTCATCAGGGTTAAAAGTTTTCCCGATATGATCCTTTATGGCTTCCATGGCGGTTGCGCCCGGGTTGTCCTTGACGCCGGGCCGAAAGCCCACCCAGATGCACCAGTCAAAATCAATGTCCAGAGGTTTTAAGCTCGACATCTGGGTAACGGGATTGGTAAAGATTTCAACTTTTGCCCGTTCAAGATCTTCAGGAGCCAGCTCTGATTCAATGGTCAGGATATGGATACATCGGGCTTCCTGAATGGCAATCCCGAAATAGGACCCGGCTTTTTTGATCAGGGACAGGCCTTCGGCATCCCTGAGATCCTTTTTGAGCGCAATTTCAATACATGCAATCATATTATTCACCACTGAACATTCTGACGATGTCATTATAAAACACAAATACCATCAATGCCACCAGCACTGCGGCACCAAATTGAATCAATTTTTCTCTTAATTTTTCACTGACTGATCTCCCGGTTATTCCTTCAATGGCAAAAAACAGAAGATGGCCGCCATCCAGAACCGGAATCGGGAAAAGGTTGATGATCCCGAGGTTCACAGACAAAAGCGCGATAAACCAGGCAAAATTTGTTACACCGGCTTTGGCCTGCTCTCCGGCCATCTGGGCGATCATGATGGGTCCCCCGAGATTTTTAGCAGAAAGGGAACCGCTGATCATTTTCCCAACCGACAGGAGGGTCAGTTTTACAAGACCCCAAATATCCTCCAGCGCCCGGCTAATGGCTTCAAAAGGATTCAGGCTGACATGATAGGTTTCCCCGCTGTTGCCGATGCCAATGGCATATTTTTCAATGGGCTCTCCAAAGGCATTTTTGCCTGGAGAAAGAACTGGAGAAAGGGTGATCGAAAGTTTTTCTCCCCCACGCTCCACAACCATATCCAGTTTTTCCCCTTTGGATGATCCGATAATCCTTGAAATATCTTCAAAGGATTCGATCTTGACGGCATTCAGCTCTTTTATGATGTCCCCCGGCTTTATTCCGGCAGCCTCGGCAGGAGAATTTTCCACAATTTTGCCCACAATGGGTTTTAAGAGATAAAGCCCGGAAAACTGGTACAGGACATAATAAACAAGGATGGCCAGAAAAAAATTAAAAAAAGGCCCGGCCGCAACGATCATGCTTTTACGGAACACGGATTTGTGAGTAAAGGACAAAGAAATGTCTTCAGGCTCAAGTACGGCCCCGGGCTCCTCGCCCACCATTTTAACATACCCGCCCAGGGGTATGGCTGATAGGCAATACTGGGTGCGGCCCACTGTTTTTTTCAGGATTTTCGGCCCGAACCCAAGGGAAAAGACATCCACACCGACACCAAAAAACCTTGCGGCAATAAAATGGCCAAATTCATGGATAAAAACAAGAATACCGATAACAATGATAAATGCAATAAGGGAATATCCCATAAGACCTCGCTTTTAAATCAGGGATTGTGCTTTTTCACGCGCCCAGAAATCCGCTTCAATAATACTATAAAGATCAGGATTGTCAATCCGGGTATGAGTTTCCATAGTCTTTGAAATAATCCTGAAAATATCCATAAACCCGATCTGTTTTTCAAGAAACGCATTAACGGCAATTTCATTGGCAGCATTGAGAACAGCAGGCAGCGTTCCCTTTTCTTTGCAGGCGTCAAAAGCAAATAAAAGTGAGGGGAACTTTTTTGTATCCGGTTTTTCAAATGTCAGGGCATGAAGGCCTGTGAAATCGGGGAACTCCATTTTCAGATCCAGGCGTTCCGGGTTAGACAGGGCAAAGGCGATCGCCCCTTTCATGTCCGGCTGCCCCATCTGGGCCATGACGGTTCCATCTTGGAACCCGACCATGGAATGCACGATGCTTTCCGGGTGAATGACCACTTCAATTTTTTCGCAAGAAACATTGAACAAATGATGGGCTTCAATAATTTCAAGGCCCTTGTTCATTAATGTGGCCGAATCTATGGTGATCTTATGCCCCATAGTCCAGGTGGGATGTCGCAGCGCCTCTTCTAAGGATATGGTTTTAAATTCCTGAAATGGTTTTTTTCTGAAAGGCCCGCCCGATGCAGTGAGAATCAATTTTCTGACATCTTCTTTCCGGTTGCCCTGGAGGCACTGGAAAATGGCGCTGTGTTCGCTGTCCACAGGAAGAATGGAAACTCCGTTTTCCATGGCTTTGGCCATGACAATGTCTCCTGCCATGACAAGGGTTTCCTTATTGGCCAGGGCAATTTGCTTTTTTGCCTCTATGGCGGCCAAGGCGGGTTTGAGCCCTGCCGCTCCTACCATGGCCAGAAGAACCATGTCTGTATCTTTATAGGATGCCGCCTCAACATATCCTGGTTCTCCGAAAAGAATTTGGGGCCGGGCAGGACCGTCTAAGAGATGTGTCAGTTCATGGGCCTGGTCCTTATCGATAACGGCAACGATTTCAGGCTTAAATTCTTTGATCTGTTTTGCAAGGCATTGAATATTATAAGCAGCGGTCATGGCTTTGACTTGGAAACGATCCGGGTGCATCCGGACGATGTCCAGGGTGCTTTTGCCGATGGAACCGGTTGCACCAAGGATGGACAAGCGTTTCATAAAACAAATACCAGATAGGCATACAAAACCGGGATGGCCGGCAAAAGCCCGTCGATCCGGTCGAGCATCCCGCCGTGGCCCGGAAGAATCCGGCCGGAATCCTTGATTCCCGAAGCCCGTTTCATGGCGGATTCAAATAAATCTCCGATCTGTCCAGAAACAGCCAGCAAAAAAGATCCGGGCATGGTCAGAAATGAAAGGGAGAGGTCATCAAAAAAAATCTGGCAGAAAATAAACCCGACAATGATGGAAGCACTTACCCCGCCCAGGGATCCTTCAATGGTTTTTTTGGGGCTGATGTTGGGAGCCAGAAGTCTTTTTCCAAAAAAGGTGCCGGTGTAAAAGGCGCCGGTATCATTGGCAAAAATGACGATTAAAAGCCAGATAATCCATTCGGTTCCGCCTTCCATCTGTCTGATAAAGATAAGCAGACAAAGCGACATCGGGATATAAACAATCCCCAGCACCTGTTTTGAAATGCTGTTAAAAATGGTTTGATCCAAGGCAAACCGTGACAGTACAAAAACCGACAAGGCCATGAGGTTCAAGGCAAGAATAAGAACCAGAATCTGCCATGACTGAAGACAGGCGCCCGCCACCAGTAATACTGAAACCACATAGGATATGATTTTGATGATATGGGAAACAGGTTCTTCAGCGTTCCCGAAAATGATTCTCAAATACTCCCGAACGGCAAAGACGGCAACTATGGAGACCAGCCCGGCAACCGCAATAAGGCTGCCCTTGATCAATATCCATAAAAGAAGCGGCGCCAGTATGAGAGCGGTTATCCATCGTTTGACGTGTTGCATGACACTTTCCCGAATCGCCGGTCCCTTGTTTGATAATTTTTCAGGATTTCAACAAATTCATCCCTGGTGAAATCCGGCCATAATGTATCGGTAACAAAAATCTCGGAATAGGCTGCCTGCCATAAAAGAAAATTGCTGAGCCTGTACTCGCCGCTGGTACGGATAATCAGATCCGGGTCAGGCATACCGGATGTATAGAGATGGGCATTAACAAGATCTTCGGTTATATCGTCCGGGCTTAGATCTTTTGCCGCTATTTTGGCCGAAATCTTCTGCACGGCCCTTGTTATTTCTTCTCTTGAACCATAACTCAAGGCCAGGTTCAATTGCATCCCGTCATTCCCAAGGGTTAATTCAAGAGTGGCGTCCAGCTCCTGCCGGACATCCCCAGGAAGCCTGTGCTTTTGCCCGATGACGGTTAAGCGGATATTGTTTTTTTGAAGATCTTCCCGTTCGGCAACAATGAATTTTTTTAACAGCCCCATCAGGGCTTTGACTTCGGATTCCGATCTTGCCCAGTTTTCCGTAGAAAAGGCATATAGGGTTAAACATTTTATTCCGATTTCCCTTGAGGCCGTAACAATGGACCGAACGGTATCGGAACCTTTCTCATGCCCTTTGACACGGTTCATCAGCCTTTTTTTGGCCCACCGGCCATTACCGTCCATAATAATGGCGACATGGGAAGGAAGCATCTTTAGATCAGACTTCAAGAATTTCCTTTTCTTTCTTTGAAAAGATATCGTCCAATCGTTTAATATGCTGATCCGTTGTTTCCTGGATCAGCTTCTGGGCCTTGAAGCTTTCATCCTCTGAAATATCGCCTTCCTTCTGAAGGTCTTTGATCATTTCATTGGAATCCCTGCGGATATTGCGTATGGCAACCTTATATTCCTCACAGATTTTAGATGCGCTTTTGGCAATTTCTTTTCTTCGTTCCTCGGTCAAAGGCGGTATGGATATTCTGATCATTTTCCCGTCATTGGAGGGTGTGAGGCCGAGGTTGGCTTTTAAAATAGCCCTTTCAACCTCATTGATCACACTGATATCCCAGGGTTTCACCGTAATCATCCGGCTTTCCGGGATGGATACGGTGGCCATCTGCGGCAAAGGTGTCGATGTGCCGTAATAATCTACCCTGACCCCATCCAGCATGGTCTGGGATGCCCTGCCGGTACGGACCTTTGATAATTCCTTTTCAAAAGCCTTTTCAGACTTTATCATCCGATCCTGATTTTCCTCAAGTACTT
>CAZWMY010000121.1:0-13376 GCA_964635025.1 uncultured Desulfobacula sp.
TTGTTGTGCTGGCCACCCAGAATCCCATTGAAATGGAAGGCACCTATCCTTTGCCCGAAGCCCAGGTGCACCGGTTTTTATTCAAACTTACGGTGCCTTTTCCGGACCGGGAAGCGCTTTGCCGGATACTCGATAAAACTGAAAAAGAAGAAGGCTACGGCGTTTCATCCATTCTTACGGCAAAAGAGATCCTGCTCCTTTTGCCCCTGATTGGTTCCGTTCCCATGGCAAGCCATGTAAAGGAATTCAGCATCAACGTATTGATGGCTACCCACCCCCATAATCCTGAAGCCATAGAAGAAGTCAGGGCCTTTGTCCGGTATGGCGCAAGCCCCAGGGGTCTTCAGGCTGTGGTCAAGGCAGGCAAGGCCAGGGCGCTTCTTTCCGGCCGGCACAATGTTTCAATTGAGGACATCAAGGCCGTGGTCAAGCCTGCCTTGCGGCACCGCATTATTTTGAATTTGAAAGGGGCTGCCGAAGGCATTAACCCGGACCTGATCATAGACAAGATACTTGAATCATTTTAACCATGACAAAGCATGAGAGATAAAATGGAAGCTTTTCTGGATGATGCCTTTTTAAGAAAGCTTGAAACCATCCGGCTCATGGCTCAAAAAGGGATCAGGGGAATGGATTCTGGCATCCACAGATCCCATCAAAGCGGTTCCAGTCTTGAGTTCCTGGATTACCGGAAATACCACCCCGGTGATGATATCCGGTATGTGGACTGGAATATCTATGGCCGCACAGACCGTCTTTTCATCCGGCGGTTTCATGCGGAAAAGGACATGACCCTGCACATCCTTATGGACACCAGCCTGTCCATGAAATCCGGCATCCCCCAAAAACACTTGTATGCTAAAAAAATTACAGCCGCCCTGAGCTATATCGGGCTTTCCGGTCAGGACCAGGTCGGGGTGGCGGCTTTTTCCGACACCATGGGGAGTATCAAATCTCCTGAACGGGGAAAAGATGTGTATTTGTCCATCCTGAATTTTCTGTCATCCCTTGAGCCTTCCGGTCGGACTGATTTTAATGCATCCATGGAAGCTTTTGCAGAAACCATCCGGGCCCCGGGCATGGCAGTGGTGGTCAGTGATCTTTTGGACCCGAAAGGCTTTAAGGACGGGTTAAAGGCCCTCATCCGGAGTAAATTCAGGCTTGCCCTGATCCAGGTTCTGGACAGAGAAGAGATCAACCCTTCTTTTGTCGGCCGGTTTCTTTTTTCAGATGTGGAAACAGGCCGAACACAGCATCTTGCTTCGGATCAAACACTGCTCGACCGTTATATAAAAAAAATGACAGCCCTGCTTGCTGAAACAGAAGATTTCTGCAAAAAGCAGGGCATTGATTATCACCTCGCCGACACGCGGATCCCCTTTGAAGTTTTTTTTCTGGGGTTTCTTGGCACCGGCCGAATGGTGAATTCATAAAGGATGGGATCATGGCTTTGACGAATTTGGCAGGCTTGTGGATGCTGGTTCTGATCCCTGTGCTGATTCTGATCCATAGTCTTCACCAAAAATCGGTGAAAAAAGAAGTGACCACCCTTTTCCTTTGGGAAGAGATTTTAAAAGAACAAAAGGACAGGGTTTCCATGACCGCTTTTTTGAAAAACCGGTCGCTTATTTTTCAAATCCTGGTCATCCTGTGTTTATCCCTGGCCCTTGCCGGGCCGGTATTGTTTTCAAAGCATGAATCAACAGGTCGGCACATCTTTCTCATGGACACCAGCGCGTCCATGAAAACCTTGACAGGGGAGGGCACCCGGTTTGACAAAGCCAGATCCCATGCCGTGGAATTGATCAAAGACCTTGGCAATGACGGCCGTGTCATGATCATCAATGCAGGCCATAAACCTGAAATCGCACAGGCCTTTACCCATGACAAGAACCTGTTGTTATCGGCCGTTGAAAAGATGATGCCGAGGGAGGTTCCCGGAAGCATGGAAAAGGCTGTCTATCTTGCCCTTTCCTTTTTGCCTCCCGATGAACCGGGCAAAATTCATGTGATCACGGACGGGGCTGGATATGATCTTGCGGCCTTGACTCGGTTAAGCGATCGCATCGTTCCGGTCATGGTTGGCGGAGGACAAAAAAATATTGCCGCCACCCTGTTTGAAATCCGGCAGCAGCCGGGTAAAAAAGAAACATACGAAATCCTGATGGAAATAAAAAATTATTCTGCATTTCCTTTGATCTGCCCGGTCCTGGTCCGGACCGGAGACACCCTGATCGCAGAGCACAATATCGGTCTTGATTCGCAAGAGAAAAAAACCCTTATTTTTCCCTTTGAAGGAAAAATAGAAGAACACATCACAGGAGAGATCCGGGTGGATGATGATCTCCCTCTGGACAACAAAGTGTTTGCTGTTTTAAAAGATCCCCCGAAAACCCGTGTATTCCTTGTGTCCAAAGGCAATTATTTTCTTGAAAAATTTTTAAGCGTCTACCCCGGCATCACGGTGAATTCATCGCCGGACATTATTCCGGCTTCTTTTTCTGATATTGCCGAACGAAACGACATTGTGATCCTGGATAACATAGAGATTCCAAAAGGCAGCCGCGGCAATTTTCTTCTCCTGAATGCGGTGTCCCAGGACATACCGGTCAGGCAGACAGGGTGGGTTCAAAACCCGAAGATAATCGACTGGAACAAAAAAAATCCCCTCACCCGGGGGATAAGCCTGGACGGCCTTTTTATTGAATCTGCCATGAAATCGGAGGCTCGCCCGCCAACGGCCGTGTTGGTCGAGGCCAAAGAAACGCCCCTTGTCATGTCTTTTCATGATGAAAAAATAAAAGCCATCATTTTCGGGTTTGATATTTCAAAAACCGACCTTCCCTTAAGAGCGGCCTTTCCTTTGCTAATGAACAATATTTTTGAGTGGCTTCACCCGGTATCAACACAATTTTCATCTGCAGTCATCAAGGCAGGACAACCTTATGAAATCCAGCTCCATCAAGGTCCGGGCGAGGTCGCTGTTCGACGGCCGTCCAATACCTGGGATAAAATCAAAAAGGAAACCGGGGTCTTTGTCTATGAAACAACAGATGAGGCCGGGGTTTATAAAATCAGGGAAAACAAGACAAGCCAAAGTTTTTGTGTCAATCTAGCTGATGAAAAAGAATCTGATATCCGGATGCCGGATGAGGGGTTAATTCTGCCGGCACTGAAGGAAAAAATGGGTACGGGCCGGGAAAAATCCTCTGCAACACCCCTGTGGCGACTGTTCTTGACCCTGGCTGTCCTGATGGTTGCCACCGAAACCCTTGTCTTCATCAAAAAGAAAACCCCTGGTGCCATTGTGGTCAAAACCCTTCTTATCCTTTTGCTTATCCTTGCCCTGGCTGATATCCGTCTTAAAAAAGTCCTGAATCAGGTCAATCTCATGGTCTGTCTGGATGTCTCCCGAAGCACGCAGCCGGCTGATTCATCCCTTGTCAAGCGGCTATTGGACAATATCGGAAAACAGATGCACAAAAAAGATACAGCCGGTCTCATTGCCTTTGGAAAAGAACCCTTTGTGGAAGATGAGCCCGGGCCGGGGAAAATTTTTGATGAGCTTAAGACTGCACCGGACAAAGAGCGCACCAATATAGAAAAAGCCATTCTGGCGGCAATTGGAAAATTCCCGGAAAAAGGAGACAATAAAATCCTTCTTGTCTCAGACGGCAACGAAAACCTGGGAAATGCAATTGATGCTGCAATGCTTGCCCGGTCCCTGGGGATCGAAATTTGGTCTGTTCCCTTAAATTCATGGTTTGAAGGCACTGAAGTCTATATGGAAAGCCTTCAGACCCCTGAAACGTTGGATCTTTACACCCCGTTTGACGGCCGCATCATCCTTTCATCCACGGCAAAGACATCAGGAGAACTCATCCTGACAAGGGATAATGTCCTTTTGCTGAAAAAAAAGACAGACTTCTCCCCAGGGAAAAATCTCATCACCTTTAGCGATTCCCTTGAAACCCCAGGCGTCCATGTGTACAGGGCGATTGTAAATGCTGAAAACGATACGGTATTTGAAAATAATGAGTACCTGTCATTTACCATGACCCATGAAACCCCGAAATTGCTCTACCTGTCGGAGACGCGGCCATCGGCCTTTGCCGAAGCCCTGAAAACCCAGGGCATGGAAATGGATTTTAAAGCCCAGCCGGACCTGTCCGATTCCCTGAATGCCTTTTTGGGCTACGAGGCCGTCATCATTGATAATGTCCCGGCCGTTGCCTTTTCCATGGCGGAGATGGAACACATGGAAAGCTTTGTAAAGGATGCGGGCGGCGGTCTCATCCTTCTTGGCGGGGAAAAGAGCTTTGGTGCCGGATTTTATCTTAATACGCCTGTGGAAAATGTGCTGCCGGTCTTTATGGATCCTCCGGCCCCCCTTGAAAAACCGGAGTTCTGCCTGGTCCTTATTATTGACAAATCCTCTTCCATGTCCGGCAGCATTGAACACAACACCAAGCTTCAAGGCGCCAAGATCGCTTCCTTTTCAGTGGTGGAGCTGTTAAGCCCCATGGACCGCATCGGGCTTCTGGCCTTTGACACGGAATTTAAATGGGTGGTTCCCATTATGCCGGCAAAGGACAGGGAAACCATTGCAAAAGAACTTTCAAAGCTTTCGGCAGAAGGCGGCACCGATCTTTTCCCGGCCCTTTCCCATGCCTTTGACACCTTGAAAACCATTGATGCCCAAAAAAAACACGTGATCATCCTGTCTGACGGTGAAACCGAAAAAGCCGATTTTAAGACCCTGGTAAGCCGTATGGCAAAAGAAGGCATCAGCATATCCACTGTGGCAGTGGGATCAGGTTCGGACCGGGACCTGATGCAGAAAATTGCCGAATGGGGCAAGGGCAGGTCCTGGTACACCAATGATGCTGACCGGATCCCAAGGATTTTTGCAGGCGATACAAAAATTGCCGCCCAAGCCGCCTTTGTGGAAGAGGTCCTGCCCACCATCCTTGAATCAAAGGGGGAAATGCTTTCAGGCATGCCTTTGGATATCCTGCCGGATTCCGACGGCATGGCTGTTACGTATCCAAAACCGGATGCGGCCGTTCTTTTTGCTACACAAAAAGGCCCTTTGCTCGCCTCCCGGCAATACGGCCTTGGCCGGAGCATCGCCTTTACCGGTGCTTTCACCGGCAAATGGGGGAAAAAATGGGTGGAATGGCCGCATTTTGAACAGCTCGCCTCCCAGATGGTCAAATGGGTGAAAAAATCCGAACCGGTTTCAGTTTACACCACCCATATCAAAAGAAACAACGACACAGGAACCCTTGCCGTGGATGTGACCGATACATCCGGACAATTCATCAACAACGCCGGTCTGAATCTCAGCCTTTTGTTTCCCTCAAAACAGAAACAGAATTTTCCCCTCAGACAGACGGCGCCTGGCCGATATGAGGCGGATTTCCCAGCCCATGAAACCGGTGAATATTATCTCACCCTTTATCCGGCCCCCGGCACCGCCCCCAACCTTCCAACCCGCACTTTTTGCATGGGCATCCCCTATTCCGAAGAATATCAGTCCAGGGGAGTCAATACAGCCCTTTTGCAAACCCTTGCCCGGGCAACCAACGGCCGCCTGATCAGCATTACCGATCCCCCAACCGATCTTTTTGACCACACAAAACAGGTCATGGGGCCGGGTAAAATCCTTTGGCCCTGGTTTGTACTTTTTTTTGCTTTCATTTTTATCCTGGACGCAGCTTGGCAAAAAGCCCTGGAGTTGAGAAGAAAAGGGCAGGTGTTATGATCCGAATTATTTAAAATATGAACTTGTAATTTTTAAGGTCAATTGTTACAAAACGACAATAGAAATAAACAAACATGCCTGTGATACCTATAGATCAAATTAGAAATGACAAAGGTCGTTATTTACAGGAGATGGCGGTGGAAAAAAAATGAATGATGCCATCATCTGCCGCAGGGCAGCAAAAACCGATCTGCCCGAAGTGTTGAATGTATATGCCCAGCCTGACCTGGATGACGGAGCAAGACTTTCCCTGCCCGAGGCTGAACGCTTGTTTGAGCGTATGGAGCGATACCCGGACTATCATCTCCATGTGGCGGTCTGGGAAGGGAAAATTATCGGTACTTTTGCCATGCTGATCATGGATAACCTGGGGCACCTGGGGGCTCCATCGGCCATAATTGAAGATGTTGCCGTTGATCCGAAATATCAGGGTCAGGGTGTGGGAAAGACCATGATGGAATACGCATTCCGGATCTGCAAAGAAAAAGGGTGCTACAAGGCAACGCTTTCCTCCAACATGAAACGGGAGAGAGCCCACGCATTTTATGAATCTTTAGGGTTTGAACGCCACGGATACAGTTTCAGATTAGAGATCTAACGCCCGGTAAAATTCGGAGTTCGTTTTTCCAGCATGGAGCTGATGCCTTCTTTTGCATCTTCCATTTCAAAGGTCAGGGCCTGGTTCCGGGCCTCCATGTCCGCAGCCCGGACAAGATTCCAGCCAAGACCGTCATAAACGGATCGTTTCATCATCTGAACGGCAACCGGAGCACTTTTTGATATTTCTTCCGCCAGGGCAAGGGCTTTTTCCATGACCTTTTCCTTTTCCGTGGCATAATTGACCAGACCCATGGACAAAGCCTCTTCTCCGGTGATGATCCTTCCGGTATACAAAAGCTCATTGGCCCTGGCCACCCCCACAAGCCGGGGCAGGATATAGGAGATGGCCATGCCCGAATGGATACCGAGCCTCGCAAAATTGGCGCCCATTTTTGCTTTAAGGCTCACCACCCGGATATCACACAAAAGGGTGATACCGAACCCGCCGCCGATGGCATGGCCGTTAATGGCCGCAATCACAGGAACCTTCAGGTTTGTGATCTCAAGAAAAGGCCTGTAAAAATCCAACAAGGCGTCATTTAAAAAGGTGCCGTGGTTTTTTTCAAACCCGCTTTTCAGGTCGGCACCACCGCAGAAGGTGGTGCCGCTGCCTGTGATGATCAGGCATCGAAGATCCTTGTCTTCTTTAACGCTGCTGATAATGTCTCGGAAGAGGGGAATCATCTTTCGGCTTATGGTATTCAGGGTGTCAGGGCGGCTGAAGGTAATTTTGCCGATGGCATCTGTTTTCATATAATGTACAGGTGCATATGTCATGAATGATTTTCCTTTTTTAGATGCTCTGTTATTTCTCTTTGGATCATGGCGTAATTTATAAAACATAAGGGGAATGGGTCAAGAATTATCTTTACAACTTTTGTAAGGGTTGATAGGTGAAAAAAGAAAAAAAACAGCAAATGAATTGGAAAGAAAATGAAGAAAATTAATGTCGGCATCATTTTTGGCGGGAAATCGGCAGAACATGAAGTATCTTTGCAGTCTGCAAAGAACGTTTTCGACGCAATCGACAAAGAAAAATACACCCCCGTTCTGATCGGAATCGATAAATCCGGGAAATGGCTGCTTGCAGACGAATCAAAATTTCTTATAAACGAAAACAATCCAAAACTCATTGGTTTGAACCGGTCAAATGACGTTGTGACGTTTGCTCCTGAAAGCAATGGGGTCATTTCACACCTTTCCATCCAAAACAAAAGCGCGCCTATCGATGTGGCTTTCCCGATCCTTCATGGACCAATGGGTGAAGACGGAACGGTTCAGGGGTTATTGAAACTGGCCAATATCCCCTTTGTCGGAGCAGGTGTCCTGGGTTCAGCCGTCGGGATGGACAAGGATGTGATGAAACGGCTTTTGCGTGACGCCGGTATACCGATAGCAAAGTTCAGGACCATTGCATCCGGAGATGAAATGCCTGACTTTCAAGCGGTGGCAGAAGATCTTGGCTTGCCTGTTTTTGTTAAGCCCGCCAACATGGGTTCCTCTGTGGGTGTAAGCAAGGTAAACAATGAAGCTGAATATATTTCTGCCATTAAGATTGCCTTTGATTTTGATCAAAAAGTATTAATTGAAGAATGTATTAAAGGGCGGGAAATCGAATGCTCGGTTCTTGGAAACAGCAATCCTATTGCTTCAACAGTCGGTGAGATCATAGCCAATCACGATTTTTATTCCTATGAAGCAAAATATATTGATGAGAACGGTGCTGTTCTTGACATTCCGGCTAAAATATCGGCCAACTCATTAAAATCGGCGCAGGAATTATCTATAAAGACATTTAAGACGCTTTCATGTGAAGGGTTAGGACGTGTCGACATGTTTTTGTTAAAGGATGAAAAGATCATTGTAAATGAAATCAATACAATTCCAGGGTTTACCAGAATCAGCATGTATCCGAAACTTTGGGAAAGTTCCGGAATCAGCTATACCGAATTGATTGACCGGCTTATCACATTGGCGCTTGAACGCTTTGAGCAAGAAAAAAGGTTGAGAACAAATTATTTTTGATTGTGGGTTGAATTTACCAGGAATTATTTGACAAAAAGCAAGCGGCTGCTCTACAATAGCGGCCGTATTCTCCGGCTTTTGTGCGGAATAAGGTCCACAAGACAGGCGTGATATCGCCTTTTACCGGAATATTCCGTAAATAAAGACTTTGTTTTGTGTGAGAGGAGTCATCTTTTGTGAAATTGTTTCTGGTTTTTTTGGCTGGTCTGCTGGTCTGTTTTACCCCTTTTTCGGTTTCTGCACAGTCCTCTTTGCCGCTGACCTTGAATGAGGCGGTCAGGATCGCGGTTGAAAAAAATCTGGAGGTACGGGCGGAGCTTTACACGCCTGCTCAGTTTGAAGCGGATATCAACCGTTATAGCGCCATCTATGATCCCCGGTTTACCGTGCAGACAAGGTTTGATGACACTTCAGAAGAAAAACCGACCATCGCCGAAAGTGTTATCGATACCCGCGCTTTTACCACGGGCGTATCTTTAAGCCGGCTTTTTTCAACCGGAGGCACGGCAGCCCTCAGTTTTAACAATTCCGACAACGACACCAATAACCCGACGCTCCTTGACCGTTATGGTCAGTCCGGTCTTGTGTTTTCCATCATCCAGCCCTTGTTCAAAAACCGGGGAAAGGAAGTGACCGAAGAAAATATCCGCATCTCGCAGATATCCAAATATGCCTCATTGGAACGATTCAAAACAAAGCTGCTGACCACCATCGCCCAAGTCAGAAATGAGTATTATAAGCTCTTTCGGTTGAGAGAAGAACTAAAGGTAAAGCAGGTTTCCCTGGATCTGGCCAAAACCATTCTTGATGAAACCAGGATTCGGGTGGCATCGGGCGTCTTGGCATCACTTGAGATCCTGAACGCTGAATTTGGGGTGGTCAGGAGGGAAAAAGAATTGATCGATGCTGAAAAAGCGGTAGGAGACCAGCTGGATGTGCTAAGACTGCTTTTGCAACTGGAAAAAGGGCTTGATATCATCACAACGGATACGCCCTCCCGTGAAGCACGGTACGTTTCGGAAGAAAATGCCCTCAGCCTTGCCCTTAACCGTCCGGACATCCTTGAACAAAAGAAAAACCTCGAATTGGCGGAATTCCAGACCCGTGTATCTCAAAATAAACTTGAGCCCGATCTTTCGCTGAACACCTCTGCCGGGTTGAATGGTGTAGACCGAAACCGGGAACATGACCCTTCCGGGATCGGAAATCTTGATCATTTCGGCTGGAGCGTTGGTCTTGTTTTTACCTATCCTCTGGGAAACAAGGCTGCTGAAAACGATTACATAAAAAACCGTCTTAAAACCGAACAAACCCGGCTTAAAATAAAAAGCCTTGAGGAAAATATTGCCAATGAGGTGAGGGCTGCTATTCGGGGAATCCAATCGGGTCTTAAGCAGATTGAGGTCACGGACCGCGGGGTGGAATTTGCGGACCAGCGCCTGCATTCTTTTATCCGCAAAAACGAGGTCGGGCTTGCCACCACAAAAGAAGTGCTGGATGTAGAGACGGATCTGGTCACAGCCAAAAGCAATCAGATTGCAGCCATGGTTTTTTATGCCGATGCACTCACGCGTTTCTGGCAGGTAACGGGTGAATTGCCGGATCGCCAGGGAATCCAGGTGGATGAAACTGAGGTGGACCGTCTCTATAAGTCTGTGAAATAAAAAAAAGGATGAACATGAAAATTGAGATGATGCCGGCAAAAAAAATCATTATTGCCGGATGTCTGTTAATAACGGTTTTGGTTTTTGGTGCCTGCAAATCGGAAAAAAATGATAAACCAAAAACTAAGCCAGTCATGCCGGTCATGGTGGCAGAATCCGCAGAAAAAGAGGTGCCGGTTCAGCTAAAGGCCATCGGCACGGTTGAGGCTTTTGCCTCGGTTGTTGTGAAATCCCTGGTCAACGGCCAGATCGCCAAGATTCATTTTGAAGAAGGAAGCGATGTGGAAAAGGGGGATCTTCTTGTCAGCATTGATCCGGCCCCGTTTCTTGCAACCCTGGGGCAATATGAGGCCGCTTTGGCCAAAAACCAAGCCCAGGAAAAATTTGCTCGGGAGCAGGCTGCCCGGTATGCAGGATTGCTCAAAGAAGGAATTGTTGCCCAGGACCAGTATGATCTTTTGCGGACCAATGCCGAATCCCTGGCTGCTGCCGTCAATTCGGATCTTGCCGCCATAAAGAGCGCTAAAATACAGCTCAGTTATTGTTCCATCCGCTCCCCCATATCCGGACGAACCGGTAGTCTTGTCCTGGATTCCGGAAACCTCATCAAGGCAAACGACAGCCCCATTGTAACCATCAACCAGATCAGTCCCATCAATGTGGTTTTTTCCATTCCGGAAAAGAAAATGGCTGAAGTAAAAACGGCCATGGCATCGGATGAACTAAAAATTGATGCCTTGGTTCCCAACGAGCCGGGAAATACTGAAACCGGCACCCTTAGTTTTATGGACAATGCCGTGAACGCGGAAACCGGGACCATCAAAATCAAGGGAGTCTTTGCCAATGCATCCAAAAAGCTCTGGCCTGGCCAGTTTATTGATGTGATTATGACGCTTTCATCGTTGAAAAACGCTGTTGTGGTTCCCACCAGTGCAGTCCAGACAAGTCAGCAGGGTCAGTTTGTGTTTGTAGTAAAGCCTGAGAAGACGGTTGAAATCCGGCCGGTAACCGTGGGCCCGGCCATGGGCGAAGAAACCGTCATCGAAAAAGGTCTTGCATCCGGAGAAACCGTTGTGATTGATGGCCAATTGAGGCTTACACCCGGTGCAGCCGTGGAAGCAAAAAATGCCTCCGCTCCCGAGGGAAAAAAACCATGAGCATCGCGGACATTTTTATCCGCCGCCCCATCATGACATCCCTCATCATGATGGCCATCCTTATTTTCGGCGTTGTATCCTACCGGCTGCTGCCGGTGAATGATCTGCCCAATGTTGATTTTCCGACCATCCAGGTGAATGCATCCCTGTCAGGAGCAAATCCCGATACCATGGCTTCGGCAGTTGCCATCCCCCTGGAGAATCAATTGTCCACCATTGCGGGTGTGGATTCCATGACATCCACCAGCGGTATCGGCTCCACCAGCATCACGCTCCAGTTTGCATTGGACCGTGATATTGATGCCGCAGCCCAGGATGTCCAGGCTGCCATTTCTCTTGCCACACGCCAGTTGCCAAAGGACATGACCACGCCGCCGTCGTTCCGAAAAGTCAATCCGGCAGATCAGCCGGTGCTGTTTTTGGCCTTAAGTTCCCCCACGCTCCCCCTTTCTGCTGTGGATGAATATGCCCAGACCCTTATTGCAAGGCGTATTTCAACCATCAGCGGCGTAGCCCAGGTCAATGTGTATGGGTCCCAGAAATTTGCCGTTCGCATCCGGCTGGACCCCAAAGCCATGGCATCCCGGCAGATCGGCATTGATGAGGTGGCAACCGCCATCGGCAATGCCAATGTCAATCTTCCCACCGGCGTCATTGACGGGACAAAACAAACCTTTACCATTGAAGCCAACGGCCAGCTTTTTAAGGCCGCCGACTACCGCCCCATCGTTGTTGCCTACCGGGACGGTTCTCCGGTTCGCCTTGAAGAACTGGGTGAGGTCATTGACAGCGTCGAGAATATCCGGTCTGCCGGCTGGTACAACAATACCCGGGCCATTGTGCTGGCCATCCAGCGCCAACCCGGAACCAATACCATTGAGGTGGTTGATAATGTGAGAAAGCTTTTGCCGACATTCCGTGATCAAATCCCGGCTTCGGTGGAGATAAATGTCCTGTACGACCAATCCATTCTCATCCGTGAATCCATGCAGGATGTCAAATTTACTCTCATATTGACCGTCTGCCTGGTCATCCTGGTGATTTTCCTTTTTTTGCGTAATTTTTCCGCCACCCTCATTCCTTCTCTTGCCGTGCCCATTTCCATTATCGGGACCTTTGCCGTCATGAAGATAATGGGGTTTTCCCTTAACAATATTTCCATGATGGCGCTCACCCTGGCCGTAGGGTTTGTTGTGGACGACGCCATTGTCATGCTGGAGAATATCGTCCGCCATATGGAAAAGGGCGAGTATGCCATGGATGCATCGTTTAAGGGCTCAAAGGAGATCGGTTTTACCATTGTCTCAATGACCATCTCCCTGGTGGCGGTTTTTATCCCGGTACTTTTTATGGGAGGCATCCTTGGCAGGCTTCTCCACGAATTTGCCGTCACCATCAGTGCGGCCATCCTGGTTTCCTGTCTGGTTTCCCTGACGCTGACCCCCATGCTCTGTTCCAGGTTTTTAAAACCACCCAAGACGCCCGGGCAACACGGCAGGCTGTATCTTGTCTTTGAGCGTTTCTTTGACGGCATGCGCCATGTTTACGAACGGTCTTTGAAGATGGTCCTGCGTCATCGGCGGATCACACTTATAGCGACAATCCTCATCACGATTCTTACCGGCTGGCTTTTTACCGTCATCCCCATGGGATTTCTGCCCACAGAGGACACCGGGCGCCTTAACGGTAGCACTGAGGTGGCCCAAGGGACTTCTTTTGAGGAAGCGAAAAGGCAACAGGAATCCCTTTCCGCCATTATTTCATCCGATCCCAATGTTGACGGGTTCATGTCTTCTGTGGGAAGGGACGGGGGACGTTTGTTTCTACGACTTAAACCAAAGAGTGAGCGAAAACTTTCTTCGGAGCAGATACTTCAGGGGCTTCGGGCCAAACTGGCCAAGGTTCCGGGGGTTCAGACCTTTCTGAGAAATACCCCCTCAATCCAGATCGGCGGCATGTCCTCCAAAAGCCTGTATCAATTTACCCTGCAGGGTCAGAATATGCCCGAGCTTTACGCTGCTGCGGGTGAACTTCAGACAAAGCTTAAGGAACTGCCCGAGCTTCAGGATGTCACCAGCGATCTTCAGATCCGCAACCCCCAGGTACAGGTTGCCATCAACCGGGACAAGGCTGCTGCACTAGGGCTCTCTGTCATGCAGGTGG
>CAZWMY010000122.1:0-13275 GCA_964635025.1 uncultured Desulfobacula sp.
CGGAGACCGGAAAAGAGGACATTCCAGCGATGAAGAGCTGGGAGGCAAAAACGACGTCAAAAACCCTGTTGGAACCGAAGAAAAAGGGGTAACAACAATCTCCTTTTCATACCCGCATAATTCTGCAGACAAATATGATAAACCCATTCCCGCAGACGGGAAGGGGAAAATCATGCTGGCTTATGGCGCCGGTGCGGATTCGTTCAAAAACCGCCATCCTTTCCATGTGGTGTATGAAGTCAATTTTAAGACCGGCGAGAACAAAAAGGTTCAATAATGAAGTTAAAATCCAGGCGTGATCTTTTTGTTTTTTTTATGCTTGTTATGCTGGCCTTCCCTGTCTCGGGAAGGGCTGAAACAAAGACAGACCCGGGGCAAATGCCCAAGGAACCGATCCAGGCACAAAAAGATCACGGCAGTAAAGACCACGGCAGCCATGACCAGAAACCAGCTGTCACGACCGGAAATTTGCAGGACAATGATCTTGCCGGTCAGGTCAGGATCGATGAGCAGCTGGGGAGCGTTGTGGCACTGGATACCATATTTAAGGATGAGACCGGCAAAGAGGTCAGGCTTGAAAGTCTTTTGGGCAAACCCGTGGTATTATTGCCGATCTTTTTTTCGTGCACGGCCGTATGCAATTTTCTTCAGGCAGATCTGGCCAAGGCCCTGAACCAGGTGGATCAGGTTCCTGGCCAGGACTTTTATATCATCACTTTAAGTTTTTCCGATGATGAAAATGAGACCGATGCGGCCACTGCCAAAAATAATTACAACAATCTTATCAAACGGGAATTCCCCCTGGATAAATGGACATACCTCACCGGAGACCGGGAGAACATTAGAAAACTCACCGACTCCCTGGGGTATTATTTTATCAAAAGGGCTCCGCACCAATATGTTCACCCATCCGCGCTTGTGGTGCTTTCAAAGGACGGGAAGATCATCCGGTATCTTTATGGGCCTAATTTTCTTCCCTTTGATCTGGGGATGGCTTTGAGTGAAGCGGAAAAAGGAACACCCGGGATATCCATCAAAAGGGGAGTCCTTTCTTTTTGTTTTGATTATGATCCGGCCAAGAAAACCTATGCATTCAAACTGTTCAGGATTACAGGGACGGTTGTCCTGATTGCACTTGCCGGGTTTATCATATTTCTTTTGTATCCTTCAAAAAAACGCAGAAAAGAGGATGATACAACCGAGATTTGATACAGCCAAAAGCATCATCCGGCCGGTTAAAAAATTGTAAAGCGTTTAAGAGGCGTTCATGGAATCTGTAGCATCGTTTTTTGAAACCCCAGTCACTGCAAAATACAAAGGCATCCGTTCCTGGCTTTTGACCATGGATCACAAACGGATCGCCATCCTCTACTTTTTTTCCATTCTTTTCTGGTTTCTTTTGGCGGTTCTGTTGGGAGGGCTTCTCAGGTTTGAACTCATGTTCAGAGGGCAGACCATTCTCAGTGCAGAGATGTATAATTCGGCATTTACCCTTCACGGCGTCATCATGGTGTTTCTGTTTATTATACCGGGCATACCCGCCATATTCGGAAATTTTTTTCTGCCCATGCAGATCGGGACCGATGATGTCTATTTTCCACGACTCAATCTTTTGTCCTGGTATCTGTATATGGCCGGCGGGTTGATCGCCATTATTTCCCTTTTCTCCAGTGGTTTTCCGGATACGGGCTGGACTTTTTATGTGCCCTTTTCCATCTCCACCAAGACCAATGTTTCCTCTACTGTTTTTGCAGCCTTTGTGCTGGGCATGGCCTCCATGCTTACGGGCCTCAATTTCATCACCACCATCCACCGCATGCGGCACCGGGACATGGGCTGGATGCAGATTCCCCTTTTTACCTGGAGCCTTTATGCCACCTCCTGGGTTCAGCTCCTGGCCACCCCTGTGATTTCCATTACGCTTCTTTTGGTCATCATTGAGCGGTATCTCAATGTCGGGCTGTTTGACCCGGCCAAAGGCGGGGACCCCATTTTATACCAGCATCTGTTCTGGATGTATTCCCATCCGGCGGTTTATATCATGATCCTGCCCGGCATGGGTGTGATCTCAGAAATCATCCCTGTGTTTGCAAGAAAATCCATATTCGGCTACAAGGCCATTGTGGCCTCGTCCATGGCCATTGCCATAGCCGGGTCCCTGGTTTGGGCCCATCACATGTACACCAGCGGCATGAGCGACACGGCCATTTTTGTGTTTTCCCTTCTGACCTTTGTGGTGGCCATCCCTTCGGCCATTAAAGTGTTTTCCTGGGTGTCCACCCTGTATAAAGGCTCTATTCAGATGACACCGCCCCTGTTTTTATCCCTGTGCTTTATTTATCTCTTTTCCGTGGGCGGGCTGACAGGGCTTGTGCTGGGAGCGGCCGGAACCGATATCCATGTCCATGACACCCATTTTGTGGTGTCCCATTTTCATTTCACCATGTTCGGCGGCACCGGGTTTGCCTTTTTTGCTGCGCTTCATTTTTGGTGGCCCAAGATGTTCGGCCGCATGTACAATTTTAAAAGAGCCTATATCGGGGCCATTCTTTTGACGGGCGGGTTCATGTTTCATTATGTGCCCATGTTTATCCTGGGCTTGCAGGGCATGCCAAGACGGTATTTTGATTATCTGCCCCAGTATGAGACCGGTAATTTTTATGCCGGGTTCGGCGCTGTCTTTATGATCATCGGGATATTTTTAATGGCCGGCAATCTTTTATCTTCCCTGAAAAAGGAGCGGGATGCCTCTTCCGATCCCTGGGGCGGCACCACCCTGGAATGGCAGACCCCGTCACCGCCGCCTCTGCACAATTTTATCACTGAACCCGAAATTTTGTATTACCCCTATGATTTTACAGGGGTTGTGGAAAAATATTCCAAAGACGATAAGGAAGAATAAATGGCGTCTCATCCGGATGAGTCCGGCAAAAAGCTGGGCATGTGGCTTTTTCTGTATACTGAAATTATTCTTTTTGGCGGACTTTTTGTTCTGTATGCTGTCTATCTTTCAAAATTTGCCGTGGATTTTAAGAACGGCGGCAAGGAACTGAATCACCTTATGGGCATCCTGAATACGGTGATCCTGCTGTTTTCAAGTTTTTGCGTTGCCGCTGCCGTCACTGCCGTGCAGAAAAAAGAAAAAAAGATCGCCCTCACCGGTCTGGCTGTTGCCATTCTTTGCGGGTTTGCGTTTCTCGTGAACAAATATTTTGAATGGGGCCATAAAATTGAGGCCGGGATTTACCCCAATTCGGAAGCCATGATCAGCAGCCCTCATGGCCGGAACATGTTTTTCGGCCTTTATTATGTTATCACGGGCTTGCACGGCATCCACATCATTATCGGGATGACTCTTCTGATCGTCAGTTTTGTTTTTGTCCAAAAAGAAAAGATAACTGCAGAACGCTTTGCCATGCTTGAAAATTCAGGGCTTTACTGGCATCTGGTGGACCTGATCTGGATTTTTATTTTTCCGCTGTTCTACCTGATTATATGAAAGGGGGTTAAAAAAGACTGAAAATGGAAAAATCACATCAATCGCATTATCTGGAATACAAGACATTGTTTTCCATTTTTCTTTTGCTCCTTGTGTTTACAGGCATTACCGTAGGGGCTTCCTATATTGATTTGGGAAGGCTCAATGTCTGGATCAGCCTTTTGATCGCATCCGTCAAGGGGTCTTTGGTCCTTTTGTTTTTCATGCACATGAAATATGAAGGAAAGGCGCTGATTCTCTCCTTTCTTGGAACGATATTTTTTCTTTTTATCATGATCAGTTTTACATTCTGGGATATTTCCTTCAGATGAGGTTGAAATATGAATAATATTGTAAACCCGGTCACCTTGGTGGACAGGTCTTTTTATTACATCATCGGATTTTCCTTTGTTTTCCTTTTTGCCATCACCCTTGTCATGATATGGTTTGTGATCCGGTACCGGCGGAGCAAAAACAAAATCCCCTCGGACATCAGGGGCAATCTTCTGCTTGAAACCGTATGGATTGTTCTGCCCACCTTTATCGCCCTTTCCATGTTTGTTTCCGGATGGCGGGCATATACCGGTCTCAGGAATGTCCCACAAGGCGCCCTGGAGATAGAAGTCACGGCCCAGTCCTTTTCCTGGCTTTTTTATTATCCCAATGAAAAGGAAACTGAAAATGAGATCGTGGTGCCGGTGAACACCCCTGTAAAACTGAATATCACATCTGCCGACGTCATTCACAGCCTTTATGCCCCGGCATTCAGGATCAAGGTGGATGCCGTGAACGGGATTCAGACCTATGCCTGGTTTCTGCCGGAAAAGATAGGGGAATATTCTTTCCAGTGCACGGAATACTGCGGCACAGGCCATTCTGAAATGAACGGGGTGATCCGGGTTGTCTCAAAGGAAGAATATGAAGAATGGGTGAACAAAGAAGATGAATGGTAGCAGGACCGCCATACCGCAGAATGCAGTCCGGGGTTTGGCCTTGGTGCTGAAACCTTATCTCGAATTGCTGAAAATCCACCTTTGCACCTATATTGCGTTTTCCGCAGTCTTCGGTCATGTCATGGCCGGGCAAAAGATTTCCCTGCAAGCCTTTTCCATCGGTTTCTTCGTTTTTCTTCTATCCGCTGGTTCAGCTGTTCTCAACAATATCCAGGACAGGAAATTTGATTCTTTTTTTGAGCGGACCTTCAACCGGAGCCTTCCCAGAAAAAGGGTGCCGGTCCGGCATGCCGCAGCCCTGTCCGGTCTGCTCATCCTTACCGGGTTATCTGGCATATTTTCCATCTTCGGCCTGATCCCGTCTTTAGCCGGCGCAGCAGCCCTGATCAGTTATAACGGCCTTTATACTCCTCTGAAAAAGAAATCGCTTCTGGCCATTATTCCCGGAAGCCTTTGCGGCATGCTCCCCCCGCTGATTGGGTGGGCCGCTGCCGGTGGTCATCCGCTCGATCCTAAAATCATCCTTCTCATGCTGGTCTTTGGTCTCTGGCAGATCCCTCATTTTTTTATCATCCTCATCAAAAACGGCAATGCGTCGCAGGGCTGTGAATCTTTCCCCAGTTTTTCAAGGGTGTTTTCAGAAACCGAGATCAGATTGCAGACCCTGATCTGGACCAGCCTTTACAGCCTTTCCATCCTGCTCTTTGCCATGAACGGGGTCTGGAACACACCTTTTCTTGTTCCAGTGTTTTTTGCCAATGCTCTGGCTGTCATTGCCCTTGTTTCAGCCGCCGTGTTAAAGAAAAACACCCAGCCATCCGCCTTTGCCGCCATTAACCTGTCCATGCTCCTGTTCATGGGCGCAGGCATCTGCGGCGCCTGCCTTGCCTGATTGAATATCACTTTACACCGGCAATGATTACTGATAGGGGGAGGTTGCAAGAAAACGGTCAAAAATATAAAGGGCCGAAACTTTCGGCTGAAACGAAACTGACATACAGATCATGACAAAAACATACCGAAAAAAGACTGCAGCGATTTCTTCAAAGCTGATTGCGCCATGTGGAATGAACTGCCGACTCTGCTGGGGTTACATTCGAGAAAAGAATTCCTGCCCGGGTTGCCTTAGGATCGATAGTCAGGAAAGCCAAAAATCAAAATGCCGGATTACATGCAAAATCAGAAACTGCGAACACCTCACCAAAAGCAAAACCAAATATTGTTCCAACGGCTGTGATAGTTTTCCCTGCACCAGGCTGAAACAAATGGATAAGAGGTACAGAACCAAATATGGAATGAGTATCATTGATAATCTAAAAATGATCCATGAAGCTGGAATCAGAAATTTCATCCTGAATGAAAAACTTAATTGGATTTGCCCCGAATGTAGTGAAGTGATTTGTGTCCATCACCCAACATGCATTTCCTGTGGTCATAAGTGGTATTAAGATGTCATCCGGGTGTTTCCCTTGATTTGGAGCAGATTATTGGATTGGAGAAAGCCGGAAAAAGGATAAAAAACAGCCAAAGGTTTCATGGGACAGGGCAGATCAAAGAGAGAACAGGCAGCTGAAATCATATGAGTGAAGAAATAAATGGAAATTAAAATAGATGATTTATCCGGCAAGGAGATAGCCGGATTTCTGGATGAGCATATAAAAGATATGAAAGCGGTTTCACCGCCTGAAAGCAAGCATGCGCTTGATCTGGAAGGCTTGCGCAAACCTGATATTACGTTCTGGACGGTATGGGATAAAGGTGAACTGATCGGTTGCGGCGCATTAAAAGAACTGGAAGGCGCCCATGCCGAAATCAAGTCCATGCGAACGGCTGTATCCTGCAGGGGAAAAGGGGTTGCATCAAAATTGCTGGACCATATACTGAAGGAAGCCCGGCAGCGGAGGTATCATCGTTTAAGTCTGGAAACCGGTTCCATGCCATTTTTCAAGCCTGCGCGGGCCTTATATACGAAATTCGGCTTTAAACACTGCAAGCCTTTTTCCACATACAAGGAAGATCCCAACAGTGTGTTTATGAGTCTGGAACTGTAATTTGTGAAGCGATTTGGCGTGTTGCCGTTTGACCAAGGAGAAGCAAATGGAGATTAAAGAGATACCGTTTCAGGTATTTGATCTGGAAAACACGACGGCTGAAGAACATCCCGGCGTTTCGGGCAAAGCCTTGTGGAAAACCGTCAGCAAGGGAAATGTCCGGATCAGGATTGTGGAATATACGCCTGGCTATCTGGCAGACCACTGGTGTGAAAAAGGTCATGCCGTGTTTGTACTGAAAGGGGAGTTTGAATCGGAACTCAAGGATGGAAGAAAATTTACGCTGACGCCTGGAATGTGCTATCTGGTGGCAGACCATACGGATGCACACAGGTCCTATACAAAAAACGGAGTCAAGCTTTTAATTGTGGATTGATTGAAAATCACGGGGCTTTCCAATTTGTCTTATAAATGGTATCTATAGATTGTTTTTTATGGATAAAAAATATTTAATGTTAAGGAGTTAATTAGGATTATGCTGAGAGCCTGTGATTTGAAAAAAGGGAATGTTGTTGAAATCAACAATGAAATATATGTGGTCAAACATATTGATGTCAAAACACCTTCGGCCAGAGGGGCGGTTACCCTTTATAAGGTCCGGTTTACCAATATCAAAACCAAACAGAAATATGAAGAAAGCTACAAGGGGAACGATCCCTTAAATGAAATCGCTCTCCTGAGAAAACCGGTTCAGTATCTTTACCCGGACGGGGATCTGCATGTTTTCATGGATGGTGTGGAATATGCCCAGTACATGATTTCAGGAGAAACCATCGAAGATGATCTTGTCTGGCTCACAGACGGGATGGAAGGGCTTGTGGGCGTTTTTATCGATGAAAATATGGTGGCCCTTGAGATTCCGAATACCCTTGTTTTTGAAATCAGCGAGACTGCACCCGGTGTCAAGACCGCCAGCGCTACGGCGAGAACAAAACCTGCAACCCTTTCTAACGGTCTTGAAATTCAGGTCCCGGAATATCTTGAATCCGGGGAAATGGTCAAGATCAATACGGAAACCAGAAAATATATGTCCAGGGCCTGATCTGTCCTTGGGCCCCTGAAGCAGAAAATCTGACAAAAGCCTCCGGTTAAAGATTTTTTTCCGCATCTATGATGGCCAAAATGCCTTTGTTAAGATTTTTGATGATGGTGGTTTCGCTGATGCCGAGTCTTTGGGCATTGCTGATGTCAAAAATGGAATCCTCAATTTCCGTCTTTTCACCCTGAGTCCCCCGAATCTGAAGATGATATTTCTTGGCAAGGGCTTCAAGGGCTTTTCTTTTTTGATTCAGTTTTTCAAGCCGGATATGAACCCCGGCTCTCATGGCAGAGCCAAGATTGGTGGGGCAGGAGGTCAGATAGCCGAGCCTCTTGTCCAGTGCAAAATCAAGTTGCCCGGCAAGGGCGTCAAGCGCCCGGCAAAGCCGGTTAAATGTGCTTGAAAGGTCGGATGTCTTTTCAAAACTCATGATTCTTAAATGATCTTCTTCATTGACCCAGACGATAAGCTTTTGGTCCAAGGAGCAGAATACACCCCGGCCTTTTGGAAAATCAGAATTGATCCCTGCTGCATCCTGAAACCGGTCCCCTTTTTCAAAGAGAAGGAGGTTGTTTTGGGATGATCGGTCTTTTGTTTTTTTTATATCGGCCAATGGCCGGTATTGGCCGGCAAGATCATGTTTCAGTGCGCCCAAAGCCTTTACTATTTTTTCTTCAAGCGTATTCCGGTCTGATAATAAGATGTGGGCCGGGAAATTAAAATTTCTTAAATTTCTTGCCACCCTGATCCGCGTGGAAAGAATGTAATCCCCATCAGGGTCTGGCGGTGGAAGATCAGGCACTGTAAAATCGGAAGAGTGGTTTTGGCCCTTTGAAAACCCATGGTATTCGGCAATAATGGGGTCAAAAACAGGGGAAAAGACCTGAAACGATTCTGCATCTCCGGCATAGATGCCGATGCTGCTGTCAGGGTTTTGAATGCCGGATTGAATCGCTTTTTCAAGGGTAAACCCGGAGCCGGTTTTAAGAGCTTCAAGGCTTTTAACAAGACTTGGAGTCAGATATTTTTTAACAAGGCTGCTGGATGTTTCAGAAAAAAGAGGCGTGGTCAAAAGCCGTTAGCTTTCATAGGATGAGGCCTGGGAAGAAATTCCCCTGGCCAAAAGGGTCTGGATTTTGTCCAGGATATTGCAATTGGAATGGCATCCGGGAAGTGCTGATCTGTTTTTGCAGGTCAGGCAGGGGCTTTTGACCAGATACCCGATCTCAAAATCAAATTTGTCTCTTATGATGATGGTTTCCATAAAAATGCCTTTCTAAATCCAATATTAGAAACCTGTATATCAATTTGATTTCAAATCGTCAATATCCGGATTCGTTCTTGATTTTTCTTTTGGATATGAGAAAATAAAATTCTCTTCCAATTTTATATCCAAAAACAGGAGGGTCCAATGCTAAATCGTTTCAGTATTAAAGAAAGAATGTATCTGATCATTGTTTCCATTCTGGTGCTTTTTTTAATCATGGTCTGGTTTGCCTTTGACGGCAGCCGCAGAGCACGGGATCTGGCCATTGAAAAAACCGGTCAGGCCATGCTGGAAGACCAGAAAGATAAAATCAAGGTCGCCACCCATTCCATTGCCACGTCCATTTCCAATATGATCAAGGGAGTGGAAAACGAAGATGAAAAAATTTCCATCATCAGAAAGACGATTCAGGGCATCCGGTATGAAAAAGATCAGTCCGGGTATTTTTTCGTTAATAAGGGGACATCGGCAGTCGCTCATATCAATGAAAGTCTTATCGGGAAAGATATGAAGGAGGTAAAAGATAAAAACGGGGTGTATTTTATCAAAGAACTCCAGGAACAGTCCCAAAAAGGCGGAGGATTTGTCTTTTATATCTGGGATAAGCCGGATAAGAAAGATACTCCGAAAATCAGCTATGCCCAGATGATTCCCGGAACAGACTATTTTATCGGCACAGGGGTGTATATTGATAATATTGAAGCGACAAAAAAGGCCATTACAGAGGAAATCAACGGAAATGTGAAGGGTTCCATTGTCAAGATGATCATTATCTCCGGTGTTATTTTCATCGGTATTGCAGTGCTCTGTATCATTATTGTATTTGGTATCGGTTCATCGCTCAATGCCATGATCGTCAATTTTCAGGATGTGGCAAAGGGAGAGGGGGATCTGACCAAACGGATCACCATCACTTCAAAAGATGAGCTGGCCACCCTGGGTGAATTATTCAACCTTTTCATGGAAAAAATTCAGAATATTATCCGGCAGTTGTCAACAGATTCCCAGAAGATTGATGTGAGCTCGGGAGAGCTGGTTACTGTGGCCAAAGACATGGCAAAAAATGCCAACAGCACATCCGACATGGCTGGAAAGGTAACCACTGAAGCCGGAGCCATGAGTTCCAATCTGAATTCCGTGGCAGCGGCCATGGAAGAATCATCCACCAATGCCGGTATGGTGGCCTCGGCTGCAGAGGAAATGAACGCCACCATCAATGAAATTGCCAAGAATGCTGAAAAGGCCAGATCCATATCTGCGAATGCGGCGTTAAAAACATCCGAGGTTGAAAACAGCATGTCAATCTTAAATAAGACTGCCCAGTCCATTGGCAAAGTCACGGATACCATTGCAGAAATCTCAGATCAGACCAATCTTCTGGCATTGAATGCCACCATTGAGGCGGCAAGGGCAGGAGAGGCCGGGAAGGGGTTTGCCGTGGTTGCCAACGAGATCAAGGAGCTGGCCAACCAGACCGTTGCCGCCACCAATGATATCCGAAACCAGATCGACAATGTCCGGAATAATACGGATTCAACGATGACTGCCATAAAAGAGGTCTCCGGAGTGATTCACGATGTCAATGATATCGTATCCACCATTGCTGCTGCGGTCACAGAGCAGTCTGCCGCCACCCAGGAAATCGTCAGCAATATAACCAGCCTGTCCGTAGGTATCCAGGATGCCAACCGCAATGTCAGCCAGGGCTCGGCTGTGGCAGAGAGCATCACCCGTGAAATCGGTGGCGTCAATTTGGCCACGGCTCAGATGAAACAAAGCAGTGATCTTGTCATGCAGAGTGCGAGCAACATGAGTTCCATGGCCGAGGAATTGAAAAAAATTGTACAGACCTTCAAAGTATGACAAGGGCTATAAAAATCCTGTACGCTTCTGTATTTTTTTTGCCTTGTCAGAAGAAAAAACAAATGATAAGTCAAGATAGTTTTACTGAATCCATAAATGTACAGGAATGGGAGCAATGACCAAGACTGAATCGAAATTCGCAGAGTTAAAGGAAAAAGAAAAGGAAACAAGACGACAGATTGTTATCGATTCTTCCCTGGCGCTTTTTGCAAAAAAACCGTTTTATGAAGTCGGCATGAGGGAAGTTGCATTGGAAGCAGGCATTTCACCGGCAACCATATACCGGTATTTTGCAAGCCAGGAAGAATTGTTCCATGAAGCATTTATCCAGGAAATCGACACAGCCAGCAAAGCCTTCAAAGACATGCTCCAAAAGGAAGAACCCGCCGGTATTGAAGATTTCGGCCTTGCCTTTGTGGATCATCTCATTGAAAATGAATCCACTTTCCAGATGATGACCTATCTTATGCTCAAGAACAAACTTGCAAACCCGGTCATGGGCAAGTTTGATTCCGTAACCAAGATTTTTTTTGACCTTTTTGAACAGCTCCTGATCAAAAACGGTGCAAAAGAAGGAAAAGTAAGATTGTATGCTCATGCTTACATTGCTTCCCTTGCAGGCATATTAATGACCTTTAGAAACTCCCCCTTAAAGAAAAAAAAGGCGGTCAGGGATCATATCCACAAACTGGTCAAAGTCACTTCTTCCCTTTATACGGATCAACTGATCAAACAATAAGACCTGTAAAACATTAAGGGTTTTCCCCTTACAGGCATCTTTTCTTGACAGTTCAGGAACCCGGATTATAATTGTTAAAAAAAAAATTGTACCGTCTTGACATGATGCAGGACGGTTTAATCTCAAGGCCATGGATATAGAAAACAATGGAACAGATCAAGGAATCAATAGAAAAAAGTCACTTGCTCATCAGCAGCATCCGAAGAGAAATATCAAAACAGCTTGTGGGTCAGGAAAAGCTTATCGACAGCCTTTTGACAGGGCTTTTAACCGGAGGGCATGTTCTCATTGAAGGGGTTCCGGGCCTGGCCAAGACAAGGGCGGTAAAAGCCCTTGCATCGGCGGTCCAGGCTCAGTTCAAACGCATCCAGTTTACCCCGGATCTTCTTCCTGCCGATCTTACGGGTACGGAAATCTATCGCCCCAAAACAGGAGATTTTGTCATACGAAAAGGGCCTTTGTTTAACAATATCATCCTGGCCGATGAAATCAACCGGGCACCTTCCAAGGTCCAGTCCGCACTTCTGGAAGCCATGGAGGAAAAGCAGGTGACCATCGGGGACGAAACCTTTGCCTTGCCGTCTCCTTTTCTTGTTCTTGCCACCCAGAACCCCATTGAACAGGAAGGAACCTATCCCCTGCCAGAGGCCCAGGTGGACCGGTTTATGCTGAAAGTCCTGGTGGATTATCCGGCCAAGGCCGAGGAACTTGAAATTCTAAAGAAAATCAGTTTTTCAAAACCTGAGCCCATAAATCCGGTGATCAATTGCGATGAGCTTTTTGCCATGAGCGCCCTGATGGATCAGATTTATGTGGATGAAAAATTGAAGGAATATATTGTAAACCTGGTCTTTGCCACCCGGGAGCCTAAAAAATTCGGCATGAATGTGGCCGATTATATCCAATACGGCGCATCACCCAGGGCATCCATTTTTCTTGCCAAGGCTGCCCGCGTCTATGCCTTTTTGTCGGGCAGGGGATATGTTACGCCCCAGGATATCAAACATGTGGGACTGGATGTGCTTCGACACCGCATTATTTTAAGCTTTGAGGCGGAAGCCGAAGATATATCCTCCGACGATATCATCCAGACCCTGTTTGATTCAGTCGAGGTGCCTTAACGATGAGGTTTACCAGATGATCCCGGCCCATATCATCAAAAAGATCCGGCGGATTCATATCAAATCCAGCCGAACGGTCAACAGCATCATGGCAGGGCAATACAAATCCGTATTCCGGGGTTCGGGCATTGAGTTTGAGGAGGTCCGGGAATACTCGCCAGGCGATGAAGTCAAGAACATTGACTGGAAGGTCTCGGCAAGGCTTGGAAAACCCTTTGTCAAGCTCTATCGGGAAGAAAGGGAAAGAATTGTCATGCTGCTCATCGATATGAGTTCATCCCTGAAATTCGGGACCTTTCATGGCCCGGTCATTGAAAGGGCAGCCGAAGTGGCATCGGTTCTGGCCTTTAATGCCATAAAAAACAACGACAAAGTCGGAGCCCTTTTTTTTACAGACCGGGTGGAAAAATATATCCCCCCTAAAAAAGGCAGCAGCCATATCTGGCGGGTCATTAAAGAGATTTTCACTTTTTCGCCTGAAGGCCGGGGAACCAATATAGCAGAGGCCCTGGACTATCTGGCGAAAATTTCAAAAAAAAGATCTTTTGTGTTTATCCTGTCTGATTTTCTGGATGAGGGATATTTAAAAAGCCTTAGAACCGTTCGCAGACGCCATGAACCCATCGGCGTGATGATTTATGACAGGGGTGGATTTGAGCTTCCCTCAAAGGGCATGGTGACTTTATCAGACCTTGAGACTTCAAAGCAGACCATTGTGGACGGATTCAGCCGCAGGACCAAAAAAGAATTTAAAGGGATAAGGG
>CAZWMY010000123.1:0-13063 GCA_964635025.1 uncultured Desulfobacula sp.
TCTGAATTTTATTCAAATCCCAATCCCATTTCAATTTTTCTTCTGAAAAAGCAAGAAGACATTTGGCAGAAGCCCCGGCATAGAGGGGAGACTGGTTGCCGATGGGCATGCCGGCCTTAAGCTCTTTAGGGGATTCAATGGTGTCGATGCAGATGCGGATTTTTCCCTGGACAATATTCAGATGAACGGTTTCAAGGGTGGCAATGGCCACCTCCTCCATGAATCTGCGTCCAATGCGGGAAAGATTGTTGGAGCTGTTCAGGTTTTCGAGAAATCTGTAAAATATATTGCCCAGAAAATACTGACGGGTCTGGGAGTCCTGACGGACAAATTCATAGGATTTAAGCACCTGAAGAATTCTCTGGACCGTGGCCGGGCTGAATCCGAGGGAGGTGCTCAGCTCACGGATCCCCCATGACGGTTTGACATCCTGAAATTTGAGCATGATTTCCAGGGCTTTTTCAATGGAGGTCGCTTTTTTTATATCATTGTCCATATTCCGTCTTTATCGATTTCTGTCCTGCCCCGGTAATTGTTCTATATTTCAAAACATTGTTCCATTAGATGGTTGTCAACTAAACAAAAATTTGGTAGGCTTGTCAAGAAAAAAGTCATAAAATAGCTGAAAAATAGCTTGACAAAGGGGGGGATTTATTTAAAGTTTAATAAAATTACTGAAAAGGACCGGCAAACAGAAAATGAACCATTTTGTATCATGCAGAGAGCTTCATCAAATGGTGCTCTCTGCAGATAATAGATTCGGTGTGTAAAAAACAGATGCTATTCAATGACAACAAGTACCTGCTTGGTGGCGACTTTGTCCTCCACTTTCACCCGGATTTCCTTTATCGTGCCGGAAGTGGTTGCAACAATGGGGTTTTCCATTTTCATGGCTTCAAGAACCAGAATTTCCTGGCCTTCGGCAACGGCATCTCCTGGTTTCATATGGACCTGGAAAATGGTTCCGGGCATGGGAGCTAAGATCTCAGTGCTCATTTTCATCTCCTTTGTTCAGTATGGGTTTATTAAGACTCTTTGGGTCTATACTTAAAGAAAGAATTAATGTCAAGGATTGAAAAAGGGATAGGATATCAGCAGCACAAAGAGTATAACAGGCGATTGAATTTTATCAAAAGGAACTGAATAAAAAAATAATAATTTATTATGACCGGGAGTAAAGAATGAGACAATATTTTGAACACATGGCAGAATTTGGAACGGAACTCAACAAAGGGCAGTTGCTGAGCTCAGAGGCAAATATCAAAAGCATCCTGGAAGTTGAGGCCGGGATTGATGCCGAAGTTGAAAAAGTTAAGAATGCAGGACTTCCCACTGCAAAAATCAATGAAAGAGGGGAGATGACGGTATGGCAGAGAATTGACTATCTTGTTGATCCGGGCACATGGATTCCCCTTCATACGATTTTCAATCCCGAGGACAATGAAGAAGGCACTACCAACGTCATTGACGGTCTGGCCAAGATCTCCGGAAAATGGTGTGTGGTGGCCGGGTTTGACAACAAGGTCATGGCCGGTGCCTGGATTCCGGGACAGCCGGAGAACATTTTCAGGGCCACCAATCTTTCCAAAAGACTGAATATTCCTTTGGTCTGGCTGGTTAACTGCAGCGGTGTAAAACTGACCAACCAGGAAAAATTTTATGCCAACAGAAGAGGCAGCGGTACTACTTTCTACCGTCATGCCGAGCTCGAGCAGATGGGTATTCCGGTTCTGGCCGGCATCTACGGTACAAACCCGGCCGGCGGCGGATACCAGGGCATCAGCCCCACCATTCTTTTTGCCCACAAGAATTGCAATATTGCCGTGGGCGGCGGCGGTATCTTAAGCGGCATGTCTCCCAAGGGCTATTTTGACCTGGAAGGGGCAGAGCAGCTCATTGCCAATGCAAAACAGTACAAGGAAAAACCTCCTGGATCAGTGGATATCCATTACAATGAAACCGGTTTTTTCAGATATGTATATGAAGAAGAAGTCGGCGTTCTGGACGGGCTCAAGGATTATATGAAGGATATGCCGGCCTATAACCCCAAATTCTTCAGGGTGGCTGAACCCAAAGAGCCGAGATTCTCTTCGGACGATCTTTACCGCCTTATGCCCTTTAACCAGAAACAGATCTATAATTTCAGGGAAGTCATTGCCCGTCTTGTGGACGGCAGCGAGCACATGGAGTTTCGGCCGGAATACGGACCGGAAATTTATACCGGTCTTGTCAAAGTGGACGGGTTCCTTGTGGGCATGATCGGCAACAACCAGGGATGGCTGGGTGAAAACTATCCTGAATATGCCAATTACGGCGGCATCGGCGGAAAACTCTACCGCCAGGGTCTTATCAAAATGAATGAATTTGTGACCCTTTGCGGCCGCGACCGGATTCCCCTGATCTGGTTCCAGGATACTTCCGGCATCGATGTGGGCGATATTGCGGAAAAAGCCGAACTCTTAGGGTTGGGCCAATCATTGATTTATTCCATCCAGCAGACGGACATTCCCATGATCCTCATCACCCTGAGAAAAGGAACGGCTGCGGCCCACTATGTAATGGGCGGGCCAACAGCCAACCGTCACAATGCCTTTACCTTAGGCATCGCCACAACGGAAATCTATGTTATGCACGGTGAAACCGCAGCTGCAGCGAGCTTTTCACGGCGGCTGGTAAAAGAAAAAGATGCCGGACGTCCCCTTGAACCCATTATCGAAAAAATGAATGAACAGGCCAAGCAATATTACGACTATTCCAGACCGGCCTATTGCGCAAAATACGGCATGGTGGATGAAGTCGTAAAAATGAACAAATTGCGCGATTATCTGAAGGCTTTTGCAGGGGCGTGTTACCAGAATCCAAGATCCATTTGTCCCCAGCATCATCTGATTACTCCGAGAATAATCAGAGGATAGGACATACAATAAACTTTATTATTAAGGGAGGCCGATATGGCAGAACCTAAATTTTTAAAAATTGCAAAAGATGATCAGGTGGCAAGAATCACACTGGACCGGCCCAAGCACAATGTCCTGGATATTCCCATGATGATTGAGCTGAATTCCGAACTTGAAAAGATTGCTGCTGACAGCGCATTGAAATGCGTGGTGATCACAGGCGAAGGAAAGAGCTTTTGCGCCGGCGTGGAAGTAGGAGACCACAAACCCGACAACGTGGACATGATGGTGGCCACATTCAACCGGATTTTCGAGCTGATCAATATGATCGACATCCCGGTTATTGCAGCAGTCAATGGCGCATGCCTTGGCGGCGGCATGGAACTGGCCATTGCCTGTGACATTGTTCTGGCATCTGAAAAAGCCATTTTCGGTCAGCCGGAAATCAAACTGGGCTTTTTCCCGCCCTATGCTGCGTTGCGGCTGCCTGAACTGGTGGGCGTGGCAAAGGCCATTGAGATTGTGACCACGGGCCAGAATTATTCGGCCCAGCAATCCAAGGACCTTGGGTTTGTCAGCCAGGTGGCTCCGGTGGACGGCTTTGCAGAAGCAGTCGAAAATACCGTGAAGCAGATTACCATGGCCAGTCCTCTCATCATCCGTCTCAATAAACGGGCGGTGAAACGCCATATCGGAACCAGCTTTTTCCAGGGCGTGGATCTGGTGAGCAACTATTTTCTGAAAACCTTGATGAAAACTGAAGATACCCTTGAAGGGATCGCAAGTTTCGAGGAAAGAAGAAAACCTGTCTGGAAAAACAGGTAAAAAAAATCACTCCGATTCCCCTTGGCAGGGGTTTATCAGCTCCCCTGCCAAGGGTTTTTTTTAATATCTCCGATATTGTACCTGATTTTATAAGGTACGGATCAGTTTTCAAACCCATCAATTCAAACCTGAAATTGTTTTTGCAATGTGTTTTTTTTTCATATAGTGTATATTTCAAACAACTAACCGGAAAAATGAACTTTTCACCGAAACCATAAAAACAGAATATTTCCGGAGAAAATCAAAAATTCGTAAATTAATTACAGATCCCGTTTGAATTGTTGAATATTTGCCATATTCAACTCAACAGAGGTTGCAAACATGCAAAAAATAGCCATGTCAGAGAAACCGACCTATGAAGAATTGGAAAAAAGACTTCAGGAATTGGAGAGGGAAAAATCCGAACAAAAGCCGATAAAAGAAAAACCATATAATGAAGAATTTTTTAGTCAGACTTTATTTCTGGTGGCTCCTGTATTGTTCGTGGCGATTAATGCCGAAGGCAGAACAATCATGATAAATGAAACCATGCTGAATTTGCTTCAATACAAACGGGATGAAGTTGTTGGGAAAGAGTATATGACCACGTTTGTTCCAAAGAGAAATCGTAAAGCATTGTCTGAAATATTTGAGAAACTCATCAAATTAAACAAACCGACTTTAAACGAGAATTATGTCACGGCCAAAGACGGCAAAGAATTTTTAATTGAGTGGCATGGAAGACCAATTTTTGATAATAAAGGCGAATTTGATTTCTTTTTTGGGTTGGGCATTGATATTACAGAACGAAGGCAAGCTGAAAATGAATTGAAAGAAAGCGAACGAAGGTTCAGAGAGTTGGCGGAAATGTTGCCGGAAACAATTTTTGAAATTGATTTAAAAGGGAGACTGACATTTGCAAACCAAAAGGCCTTTGATTTGTTCGGGTATACTAAAAATGACTTTGCAAAAGGAATAAATGTGTTTGAACTGATTCAGGAAAAAGACAGGCCAAGAGCAATGATCAATATCAACAAAGTGCTTCAGGGTGAAAATCTTGGGATTACGGAATATGAGGTATCAAGAAAGGATGGCAGTATCTTTCCTGCGCTGTTTCACTCGTCTGTCATATTCAATCACAATAAGCCTGTCGGGTTTAGAGGGTTTATGATTAATATTGCAGAAAAAAAACACGCCCAGGAAATGCTGATTCAAAATGAAAAAATAATGTCTCTTGGCGGGCTGGCCGCCGGAATGGCCCATGAAATTAATAATCCCCTGGCTGGCATGATTCAGAACGCCCAGGTTGCCATCAACAGGCTTACAAAGGATTTCCCCGCCAATGAAAAAGCAGCTGAAGAATCCGGTACCCATATGAAAGCCATAAAAACATATATGGAAAAAAGAGGGATTCCTCAATTGCTCGGATATATCGTCACTTCCGGTGAACAGGCAGCAAAAATAGTTAAAAACATGTTAAGCTTTGCCAAAAAGAAAAATGCTGATAAAACGCCTCAGGATATGCCTGAACTGATTGAAAAGACGCTTGATCTCATGAGAAATGATTATAGTGCTGAAAATAATTATGATTTCAAGGAAGTACAGATTAGCCGAATGTATGATGATGATTTACCCAAAGTATCTTGTGAAGAAACAAAAATTCAACAGGTCCTGATGAATATCATAAAAAACAGTATTGATGAGGCAATAGACGCCAAAAAAAAGCTGAAAGACCTTGTATTGTTTTTTAGACTGACAAATGAAAAAAATATGATCCGCATGGAAATAGAAGATAATGGGCCGGGGATAAGCCATGATGTTCAAAGACGGATTTTTGAGCCTTTTTTTACGACAAAGGCTGTTGATAAGGGAACCGGCCTGGGGTTATCCATATCATATTTTATTGTTGTGGATAATCATAAAGGGGAGATGGATGTTGAGTCGTTGCCGGGAAAAGGTACAAAATTTATTATCAGACTTCCCATATCATTTGCCTGAAAGGAATCCCTTGTATGAAGATTGCCCTGATCGCCCCTCCTTATCCTTTGGAAGAGATTCCGTCACCGCCCCTGGGTCTGACCTATATTGCCGCTGTGTGTGAGTCAGCCGGAGCTGAAGTTGTAATTTTAGATTATATCGTCCGTGGGTATTCAGAAGCCAAATTAAAAGCGGAACTGAAATCCTTTGATCCGGATATGGTTGGGACCAATAGTGTTACCATGAATTTTAAACAGGCTGCGGGTATTCTAAGAACTGCCAAGCAATTCAATCCGGAGATGATCACCCTCATGGGAGGGCCCCATGTTTCCTTTGACAGTGAGAATACCCTGATCCTTTTCCCGGAAATCGATATCATCATCAAGGGGGAAGGCGAAGCAACGCTTGCCGAACTTTTAAGCGTGATATATGACCAAAAGTCATGGCATAAGGTGAAGGGAATTGCCTTCAGGGACAAAGGCGGTATCATTACAACCGGGCCGCGACCTTTTATAAGGGATCTGGATAGCCTTCCGAGGCCGGCCCGTCATCTTCTGCCCATGGCAAGGTATCAGGCCCTGGGGTATCCGGTGAGCATTATCACAAGCCGGGGGTGTCCCAATCAATGTATTTTCTGTCTTGGCCGCCGCATGGTGGGTCAAAAGGTGAGATTCCGCTCTCCTGAGTTGATTGCCGATGAAATAGAGGAGCTTTTGTCCATGGGCAGCTCTTATATCAATATTGCCGATGATTTGTTTACAGCCAGTAAAAAACGGGTCAGCGCGCTTTGCAATGAAATCTTAAAACGAAAACTGGATGTGCACTGGAGCGCTTTTTCACGGGTGAATACCATTGATGCCGAGACCTTAAAACTGATGAAAAGTGCAGGCTGCCATTCCGTAAGTTTCGGCATTGAATCCGGTAACCCTGAGATGCTCAAAAGGGTGAAAAAGGGCATTACCCTTGACCAGGCCAGAAAAGCGTCCGCAGCATGTCGGAAGGCCGGGATCAGAGGACATGCCTCCTTTATGGTAGGGCTTCCCGGAGAAACCCATGAGACCATGAAGGATTCCTTAAGGCTTCAGAAGGAGCTTGAAATCGAATCGGCTTATCATTTTTTATCCCCTTTCCCCGGGACCGAAGTCCGGGAAAAGATTGCCGACTATGATCTTCAGATCCTCACCCATGACTGGGATGAATACAATGCCAATAAGTCCATTGTCCGGACTTCGGCGCTTTTGCCTGAGGATATGGATGCCTTTGTCCGGGAGGCCCACGCCGGTGTTGAAAGGCTATGGGAGCTTTTAAAAAAAAAATACCAAGACAAGACCGCTTCGCCTGATGAGGAAATGCAGGTGGGCGGCTATTACCGCATGGAAATGATTTTTAAACTCCTGAGCCGGGATGTGATTGAAGACAATTCCATATACCCATTGGACAAACACGCTGCTTTGAAATCCTTATGCAACACAATTTCAGCCATAACCAGCCTGGATCAGGCGTTTGTTGAATTCAACATGAATGATCTGATCGCCAAAGGGTATATCCGGGCCATAGAATCCATAGGGAAGACATCCTTTTCCTGGGCTCATCATGTTCAATCCTAAAAATGCAAGGATGCCTTGATTTTATCACCGACGATTGACCAGATAGATGCCGGTTCCGACCAGGATCAGGGCGCATAAAAGAAAAAGAGTGATTTTTTCGTTCAGGAGCAAGGCTCCGGCCAAAACCCCGAAAAAGGGTGTCAGAAAGGTAAAAGAGGCCAGGCGTGATACTGAATAATTCCGAATGAGCCAAAACCAGGCAATATAGGTGATAAAAGCAATCCAGAAAATCTGGTAGAAAAGGCTTCCGGCGATTATGGGGGTAATGCCGGTGATGCCGGGTTCTCCAAATGCAACAGAGGCGATGGGAAGTAAAATAGCAGAAACGGCCAGCTGGTATAAGAGAGTTTTTGCCGGGGCTATAAATGCAAGAGGGCTTGCTTTGATGACCACCGTGGTTGCCCCCCAAATGACAGCCGCTGCCGTAAGCATGGCGTCACCGATGAGCATCTGCCGCGTGGGAAGGTTCAAGGATTCATTAAAGGCAATCAGGATACCGATAAAAGCGAGGAACAGACCGGACACCTGGGTTTTGTTCAGAAGTTCTCCAGGGATGAAAAGCCTTGCACCGAGTGCTACGACAAAAGGGGCTGTATTGATGAAAATAACAGCCCGTGATGCATGGGTAAATTCAAGGCCCCAGTAAATCAGAATAAATTCAGCAGAAAAAAGAAGACCGATCAGAATTCCCCACCAGAGTGTGTTGTCCTTAAAAAAAATCCGGATATGCCTTATGTTCATCCAAATCATGACAAGCAAGGTGGAACCGATGGATCGGATTCCGGCCTGGAGAATAGGGGATACCCCGGCTATGGCGGTTTTTATGGCGACTTGATTCAAACCCCAGCTGGCGCAGATGATGATCAGAACAAAGATGCCTTTCATATCCAGGGCGGTATTGTTGGATTTCATGAGATATTCATGGCTCTGAAAATGAAAAAAAGCAATAAAATTAATCATCTTATCCTTTAAAAAATAATGATATGGTTTCAGAGTTGAAGCGCTTGTAATAATTATTATTGAGGGAAAAATAAAATTATTGCATTTATCTTTTGTTTTGTGGCATAGAATTAATACAATATCTGAATTTCTGAATGAAAGGTGGTTACAATGAAGTATAGCGCTCTTGTACTGCTGGTATTGTTTTTCCTGTTTTCTTCATACCACCACGCCCGTGCCGAGGAACCTGTAAGGGTTGCCGTGTTGACAGACATGTCCGGCCCATATTCAGCCATTACCGCGTCTAATGTTGATGCAGCCCGGATGGCCATTGATGATTTCGGCGGAATGCTCCTAGGTCAAAAAATCGAATTTTTCTTTCGGGACTTTCAGCTCAAGCCTGAACTGGCCAACCAGATGGCGTCCGAATTATATGAAAAAGAAAAGGTGGATGCCATCTTCGATTGTCCCAACAGCATCGCCGCCCTTGCTGTTTCCAACAAAGCCCGATTGAACAAAAAACTGTTTTTCAGCATTACCTCGGGAACAACCCGCCATACCGGAAAAGATTGCAACAGATATACATTTGACTGGTGCTACAACACTTATATGCAGGCCAATACCGTGGGAGCATGGGCTGCCGACCACATCGGGAAAAAATGGTTTGCCGTTACAGCGGATTATGAATGGGGGCATGATCTTCTGAAACATTTTAAAGACACCCTTGAAAAAAAACAGGGAATTTTACTTGGAAATGAAATGCTGCCTCTTGGAACCACTGATTTTTCCCGGTCTCTTTTAAAGGTGAAAGAGGCACAGCCGGATGTTCTCCTGGTCCTTAATGCAGGCCGCGATACCATCAGTCTTTTAAAAGATGCACTAAAAATGGGAATCAAGGAAAAAACCGCCTGTATCCTGCCCTCCCTTTATATCGGAGGGGTTGAGGAGGCCGGGGAAGATATCTTTGCCGGAGATTATGGTGTGGTTTCCTGGTATTGGGAAATGGACAATCCAGGGTCAAAAAAATTTGTAGAGCAATGGTTTAAGAAATTCAACCAGGCGCCCAGTACGTTTAATGCAGGCACCTACAGTGCCGTAACCCAATTTCTTAAAGCCGTAAAAAGGGCGGGTACCAAAGAGATGAAACAAGTGATTCCGCAGCTGGAAGGCCATACTTTTACTGATATTTTTGCAAACCCCGGGTATATCCGGGCTGAAGACCATATGCAGGTGGGAGCGGCTTATGTGGTCAAAGTGAAAAAAGCAAAAGAGATCACAAAGCCCCAGGCCTTTTTTGAGATTGTCGGCAAGATATCTGCCAAGGATGCTTATATTGATCTGAAAGACAGCGAGTGCACCATGGACGGATTTTAGATGAATCTCAAACAAAAGGTAAGCATAGGCCTTTCTGTCATTATCATGACCATCATGCTGATCACGACCGCCATCGTGTCCGTGGTCATCACAACCCAGAACGAAAACATATCCCATGACCAGATTCTCAACTCTTTTAATCTTATTGAAGAAATTCTTCAGGACGATACCGATGACCTTGCCCTGAACACGTCCCAGCTTGCCGGCGGTACAAATATGGCAGAAAAAATCCGTTTTCTTTCCGAGAACAGGGAGATCCTGGGATATCTTACGGTCAGGGAGATGTATGAAGGGGTTTCAAAATCTGTTTACCAGTTAGGGATTGTTTCAGGGATATGGAAGGCGGCTATTTATGATTTAAATCATAACCTGGTCAGTTTTGCACATTTTTCAGATTCAGGAACAAGGCTCGGTTATGTTCATCTTATGCCGGAATTTACTTGCAAGACCGTTGTGGTTGAAAAAGGCGGGGACATTAATTTTTTTTCCGATATCTGGTCAAAGGCCCAAAGCTCGCCCCTTGATTTTGACATTAAACTCAAAACCTCTCCTGTTGATAAATTACGTATTCAGTTTGAAATCATAGATGATTCTCTTTGTCTGGTTTCCTATGCCCCCATCATGGCAGATGCCTATGTCCGGGAAGCCGGGGTATTCAAACAAAAAATGTGGGGCACGGCAAAACTTGTAAAACGGTTTGATGATGCCTTTATTAAAAGGGTGGCAAGGCTGACCGGATCAACCCTGAATATTTTTCTTCAAAACCGTCTCAGCACCGGGAATATGAAAGAGTATGAAAGCCTTGATCAAATAAAAGAAGATGCCGTACCATTAGCCACAAGGAAAAAACAGACCATATTTCTTGAGGAGACCAAAGTCGGCAATATTGACTATTTCCAGGGGATTTTGCCGATTTTGATCGAAAACCTGCACCAGGCATCCTTTGTTGTTCTTTATTCAAAAGAAACGGTAAAGGAAAATACCCGGCAGATGAAAAAAACACTTTTCGTCATTACCCTTGGCGTGTTGATTGCCCTTTTGCCCCTTACCCTGTTTCTTGTTCACCTGTTTTTTATTAACCCGATTATTGATTTTACCCGGATTACCTCCATGATCGCTTTAGGGGATCTGGATAAAACAATAGACACGGGAAAAAAGGATGAATTCGGGATTTTGGCCAGAAGTTTTTCAAAAATGCAGGAATCCATAAAAAACAGGATCTTTGCCCTTGAAAAAGCAGAGGAAAAATACAGAAACCTTTTTGAATTTGCACCTGACGGCATTTGCATTTCAACTGCTGCCGGCAATATTTTGTCTTTTAACGACGCCTTTTTCGAGATGACAAAAATAGAATCAAAACAGGATATGTCAAAATATAATGTGGCCGACTTTTATGAAAATCCTGAAATACGAAAAACCATGCTTGAAAGACTTTTCAGGGAAAGGGTCATTCGAAATCATGAGATTGAATTCAAACCTGAAAAAGGCAATTCCTGGCCTTCCTATGTTTCTTTACGGATTATCTGGTACGAGAATGTGGAAGCCATTCTTGCCATTATCCGGAATATGAGCGAATTCAAAAAAGCGCAGATTGAATTGTCGCACCTCCGTAATCTTTTAAGCAATATTATTGATTCCATGCCGTCCATCATGATCTGTGTCGATCACGAATTTAAAGTCAGCCTGATGAATGCGGAAGCACAAAAAGAGCTGAACCTGACATCAGATATGGCGGCGGGTAAACAGATAGATATCCTTTTTCCTGAGTTTGCAGATAAACTGGACAAGATACAGTCAGCCCTGATCAACCGGTCGCCCTATAAGATTCCCAAAGAACGCAGGATGGTGGGAGATGAAATTCGGTTTTTTTCCACCACCATTTATCCTTTGACCGGGAATGAGGAGAAAGGTGCGGTAATACGGGTGGATGATATCACAGAGCAGGCCAGGCTCGAAGAAATCATTGTCCAGAGTGAAAAAATGGTTTCCCTGGGAGGGCTTGCTGCCGGGATGGCCCATGAAATCAACAACCCTTTGGCCGGTATTCTTCAAAATGCTTTTGTGTTAAGGAATCGTTTTTCGGCAGACCTGCCGGCCAATCATAAGGCAGCCGAAGAATGCAATATATCCATGGACCGCCTTCTTTTGTATCTTGAAAAGCGGGAACTTTACAGTATCATGGACAGCATCAGCGATTCGGGTAAAAGGGCGGCGGATATTGTGAAAAACATGCTCAGCTTTGCCCGGATGGAGCTGTCGGATTTTTCAGAATGCCGCCTGGATGAACTTTTGGACAGCACAGTGGAACTTGCAGGCGCAGATTATAATTTAAAAAAGAAATATGATTTCAGGTTAATCCGTATTGAAAGGCAATATGAGAAACACCTGCCCATGGTCATGTGTTCTAAAACCAAGCTTCAGCAGGCCTTTTTCAATATTCTTCAGAACGGAGCCCAGGCCATGTTTCTTGAAGGGACCCATGATGGAAATCAGCCTATATTTTTCCTTAAAATAGAAAAAGAAGCCTCCCATCTTGTCGTATCCATAAAAGATAATGGTCCGGGTATGGATGAAAAAATCAGCAAACGGATATTTGAGCCCTTTTTTACCACAAAGCCTGTGGGAACCGGCACCGGTCTTGGGATGTCCATCTCTTATTTCATCATCACGGAAAACCACAAAGGTTCTCTCAGCGTCCGGTCTCTTCCGGGCCAGGGGGCGGAATTTATCATCACGCTGCCTATTCATCAGTGATGAAACTTGTCGTGACATGATAAAAGCCAATTTGTATGAAGCACGCCTGTGTGCTGATCAATGCATGGCTTCGGCAATGGACACGGTGCGGTCGCCCAGCATGTTGACATAACTGGCCATTTCATTGTCGTACCAGCCGTAGATCACGGCCTGGGTGACCTGGATGCTGGTGACCTGGTCCTTGATCTGCTCCAGGATGGCCTTGTCAATGCCGCGGACGTGTTCCAGATTGATGTTGATGGCGCCGGTGCGGGCATGGGTTTCATGGCCTTCGATGACTGTGGCTGCCCTTGGGGTGCCGATGATGTCCGAGGACACGTTCTGTTTGTCCGAATAGATGAGGTATCCGTTGGTATTGGCATTGGCCGCGGTTTCGTAGATGGAATTGATGAGATCCCTCCGGATGGGTTTTTTATTGAGTTCTTCCTGGAAATTCATGACCAGGATGATGAGGGAGCCCGTGGCCGTCGGGATGCGGACGGATTCGGCAATAAACCCGATGGTGGCCATTTCCGGGATGACCAGCTGGAGGGCTTTGGCCGCGCCGGTGGTTGTCAGGATGATATTGTTCATGATGGACCGGCTTTTTCTCAAATCCTTGGCATCGGCCTTGGGAAGTCGGTCCAGCACTGCCTGAGAACCTGTGGCGGCATGGACCGTGGCCATGGAAGCAGACAGGATTCGTTCAATCCCGAAATAATCAATCAGGGG
>CAZWMY010000124.1:0-13054 GCA_964635025.1 uncultured Desulfobacula sp.
CACCCCGGGTCGGGTGGTAAAATCCGGATATGCAGTTGAGCATACTGGTTTTACCGGCACCGTTGGGGCCGATGATGGAAGTGATCAGGCCCGGCTCGATGGTCATATTTACATCGGAGAGTGCCTTGAGTCCGCCAAAAGAGAGTGTAACGTCTGAAACTGTTAATTGTGCCATATAATATCCAAATTCTTTAAATCGGATTAAAGAAAACCTGCTTCAGAATGATCCTCCATAGTAAATCAGCCTTGCAGTGTCAAGTTAAAAACCATGTTCTAAAAAAAGCTTACGGTTTTCAGAAATATTCCGCTTTTATCTTCTGGCGGTCAATGGTACCGGTTTCTGTTTTTGGCAGTTCGTTTACAAATTCAACATATCTTGGCTTTTTATATCCTGCAATGAGGGACCCGCAGAATTTGATCAGATCCTCTTTTGTCAGGCTTTTGCCGGGGTTGAGGGAGCAAACAGCTTTGATGCCTTCTCCGAATTTGGGGTCAGGCACGCCAAAAACGCAAACTTCTTTTACTGCTTCATGCTTCAGAATGGCTTTTTCCACCTCTGCCGGAAATACGTTTTCTCCTCCGGGTTTGATCAATTCTCGTTCTGCTTTCCGGCCTTTAAAGAATAAAAAGCCTTCAGAATCCATCATCCCGAGATCTCCGGTGTGGTGCCAGCCTTCCCTGAAGGTAATGGCATTGACATCTTCTGCATTCCAGTATCCCTGGAAGACCAGAGGTCCCTGGACTACAATTTCTCCTGTGGTTCCTGTGGGCAGAACAGTGTCAAACTCATCGACAATCTTAATATGGGCAAGTGCCGAGACAGCACCGGCCGAACCTGGTTTTTTAAAATACTCGGCAAAGGTGATCAGGCCTGAAGTTTCGGTTTGTCCGTACATGGTCCAGAATTTGGAACCGGTAAAAGACTCCCATTTTTTGGCAGTTTCAGGCGTTTCAAGCCCTGCTGCGATTTCAAGGCTTGAAAGATCAAATTTACCCTCCTGCATGGCGTCCATCAGGTTGGATAATATGGGCGGGAAGGAACCAAAAATAGTGACTTTTTGTTCCTGGATAAGGGCTAAGGTTTGTTTTGGGTCAAATTTTTCCTGTAATATATTTTTACCGCCGGCCTGAATCATTCCAAGGCTTATATTGATGCCCATGATATGAAACAGGGGCAATATGTTCAGATAGACTTTGGTTCTGTCAAGGCCGTAGGTTTGTATAATCTGCTGGTTGGAAAGAATGATGTTTTCCTGGGAGAGAACAGCACCCCTGGGTTTGCCCAGCACGGCAGCCGTATGAATAATGATATACGGGTCATTCGGGCTTACCGGGATAGGGTTTTTAAGCGGGGGATGATCATAAAGAGCTGAAAAATTCTTATCCTCATCTACTACATAACAGTGCTGGATAGATGGAAAAGATGCAGCAGCCGATTTTGCCTGCTCCGCCATTTCATTGTCGCAGATGATAACTGCGGGCGTGGTATCTTCAATGATATGAAAGACTTCATCCCGGCTCAGGCGCCTGTTGATGAGAACAAGCACAAGATTCAAAGCGGATGCGGCACCCAAAAGATGAAAGAAAACCGGATGGTTTTTGCATAAAACCGCTATCCTGCTTTGTTCAGGAAGGTTCAGGCTATTAAGTCCGCTTGCCAGTCTCGTGGTTTGCATGAAAAGATCAGCATAGGTGATATCTTTGCCGCTCCAGTGAATGGCAGAAGAAACACCATTGTAAAGAGCATTTTTTTCAAAAATGTCATAACAGGTCAGAGTGCGAAGACTGTTCATGAAGCATGACTCCTTATTCAATTCACTTAGTGCAATCTTTTTAGGAACTCAACTTCTACTTAAGCGTGTGCAAACCAAACGAGCGCTCAGTCTTAAATACATACCCACTATTAATTTAATTTGTCCGGGTTTGTCAAAGACTTTTTTTTATTTTTTTTCCGCCGGGAAAAATACTGTAAAAACGGAATATCCGGAATTCAGACAATCTTCAATGCTCTTGCAGAACCGGCATTTTTCAATATCGCCCGGACAGGGCTCTTCCTTATTCTCGAGAAGGAAACGGCAGCGCTCAGATTCCATTTTCAAGACAAATCCATGACGGTCTGAAAAGATTTTCATCCGGAGCAGATCCGCTCCTTTGCCGCCGGCATTAAAGGAGAAAGGTGTTTTGGTGGAATATAAAAGGGTCTCCTGGGTGGTGAAAAAGCCTTCAAAGATTCTTTTTTGCGCATCTTCTTCAATTCCGACCCCGAAATCATGGACAGCAAAAAGAACCCCGGAATCCTTTTTGGTTATGGAAATATCAATCCTTCCATTATCCGGGGTGTTTTCTACAGCGTTCTTGATAATCCCGGTCATCATTTTGGTGATGATTTCTTCCGGCAGACGAAGGACCGGCAGGTTTTCATCAATGGATGTCTGAATATGGATTTTCCTGAATTCAAACTGGGGTTTAAGAGCTGTAAAAAGCCCTTTAAAATATTCAGGAAAATGAATGGGTTTAACAACAATGGATCGGGGTCCGAATTTGTCATCAATCAGTTTTCTTACGGATTGTTCAAGCTGATCAGAACCCAGGTTCTGCTGGATCAGTGTTTCAAGTTCATCCTGGCAGGCCTCAAACATCCTGAGCAGCAGGGTCTGGGCTGAATAGGTCTTGTCATCCATGATATCGGCTGTTTCATCCTGGATATCGATGATCCTGTTGAGATTTCTTTCAATCCTGCCCAGGGTGGCATCCACCTTAAGCTGAGGGAAGGACTCCAGTTTTTTTCTTAAAATCTGGAGGGAGCCTGTAAGGACGGCCACAGGCGTCTTCAGTTCATGGGAAAGGTGGTTGATGGCTTTGCCCTTGGCCCGGTTCATGGAGGCCACATCCCGGTAGGCCTCCCGAACCGCTTCCGAGAACCAGGCATTTTCAATGGAAATGGCGCAGGTGCCGGCAATCATGGTCATGAGTTCCATGTCATGATAATCAAAGGAGTTCTGTTTTTTATTAATGGCACAGAGCACACCGATAATCCGGTCTTCGCTCCTGATGGGCACTTCCAGAAGGCTCCGGGTTTTATAGCCGAGCCGGTCATCCCGTTCCGGGTAATCCTTCAGGAGTCTTTCAGCATCGTTCACCAGGGCATATTCCCCGGTCTTGATGATTTCCCCGGCAAGGATGGAGGAGGCCGGAAACCGGAAGGTTTTGGCTCTTCTGTCCGTTGCCGAATCATCATAGGCCCCGCCTTTGAAGAAGAGCTCATCCCGGATCTCATCATATAAGAGAACAAGGGCACCTTCCGTATTCAAAAGGGCTTTGACTTCCTTTGAGATATAGGTCATCAGGTCTTCAAGTTCCGGGTATTCCGGAAGTACCGCACTGATTCTCATGATGGTTTTGTTGTTGGCTTCAAGCCGTTTTTCTTCCGTGATATCCCGCAAAATGACAAAAGTCTGGCTGGTCTCGGTTTTTGGGTCTGTATACGTTGCCGCCCTGAGGACCACATCCAGGACTTTGCCTGCTTTTGTCAGGCGCTGGGTTATATACCGGTTCAGATCCTTATTTTCACGGAATTGATCGATCATCAGGCTGGTTTCAGCCTTTAATGCTTCCGGAATAAAGGGGACAAAATTGCCTTTCAGTTCATCCAGACTCCATCCAAACGTGTTTGTAAAAGAGGGGTTGACATAGGATACAAGGCCGTTGTCATCATACACAACAATGGGATAAGGGACAAATTCAAGGATTTTCCGGTAAACCCGGTAGAGTTCCCTTGTTTTTCTTGAGGCTATTTTTTCTTCCGTGACATCCTGTAAGGTTTCAACGGCACCGGCTATTGTTCCATTCCCGTTCGTAAAGGTAGAAGCTGTAAAATAAAGCCATTTCCCGCGATCACAGATGTCCTGAAAAAAATCCGTGGCTGCAAATCTTTCTTTATCTTTTGAGGCCCTGTCATATTTCAACCCGTAATATTCAACGATTTCAGCATCCGAAGACCGCTCGATAATGAGGTCTGCCATGACCGGGCGGGGATTTTTATAAAACGCTTTCCATTGGTCTTTTGTGCCGACGACCTCTTTGCCTGAAAGTCCGGAAAGCTCTTCAAGAGCCTGGTTGAAATGGGTGACGGTATGGTCTTTATCCAGCACAAATATGGGAATGGGGGCTTTGAAAATGATATTGTTTAAAACCTTATTTTCTTCTTCCAGTTTTTTGATTCTGGTTTTAAGCTCGTATATATCGGCATTACTGCTTGTCATAAATAAAACTCCAAAAGACTTTACAAGATTGAATGATCCTCGTATAACAAAATTTATGATTTTGAAGATCTTATATGTTCTTTGCCCTAATCAGCCGGGTGGGCTTCATACGGCTACACTATATAAAATCATTGATTGAAATTGCAAGGATTTTAAAGGTAAAAGAAACAAATGTCAGATACTACCATCAAAACAGAAATACTGATTCATGATCTGAAGGTTCCCATATCCGTTATCGATGCCGGGGCCAAATCCCTTCTCAATCGCCAGGACACCTATGGCCCCTTGACGGAAAAGCAGATCAAAGTGCTTAAAAGAATTATCCGGAACACCCTGACAACCCAGAGACTTGTCAATGATGTACTGGAGTTGGGGCGGTCCAGGGAAGGGGTCATGATCACAAAGGATTTTTATGTTTCTTCCCTTGTGATGGCCGTGCTCATTGAAATATTCGATCTTTCCGATCCCGGGGCCGTGGACATTCTTCGAAAGACCCAATCCTATGAAGAGCTGAACCGGGTCGTAGGCGAATGCGGAGTCAAACTGAATTTTGATTCAAAGGTCTGGAAAACCATGGTTCATTTGGATGAGGCCAAGGTTCGGCAGATTTTGCGCAACCTTGTCACCAATGCGTTTAAATACAAAGAAACCTTTGTTGAGATTGCCGGCAGCATCGAGGGCAAACAGCTCACCTTGAGTGTAAAAGACGATGGCAGAGGGATTCCGCCTTCAGACCATCAGAATATATTTAAAACCTATTTCACCACCGGATCATCCCTTGACAGTGCCATCTGCAGTCATGGCCTGGGTCTTGCCGGTGTCATGGTGCTTTTAAAGGATATGGGCGGAGATATGACTTTGAATTCCAATGACGGGAAAGGTGCTGAATTTATTGTAAGAATTCCTTTGTAACCATTCGATGGAGTTATTCCATTTTCTGGATATCGTCCCGGGCCGACATCTGTTTTTCATCAAATTCATCCCAGAAAGCCCTGTCTTTTTTCCGCCAGCCCTCGCCGAACAATTTGTCAAACACCGGTTTTAAAAGCGAGAACCATTTTACCTGGGCTCTTCGGCCCTGTTGTCTGGCACCCAGGATGTCGGCCACATAGAGGGTAATGTCGGCAAGTTTATCTTTCGGGACATAGGCATCGGCGCCCTGTTCAATGGATATTTTCAGGTTGTCCGGCGTCAGGGCATGGGCTGTCAGCATCAGGGCCGGGGTATCGGTTTTATGGGTGATTTTTAAAAGATCATAGCCTTTTACCCCCATGATATCCAAGATGGCTGCATCATAGGTGTTCTTTTTTAAAAGAGAGACAGCCTCTTCAAAGGTTGAGGCCTTGTCCACCGCGCACATATAAAGCAGCTCTTCAAGGGTATCAAGGAGATCCTCTTCATCATCCACCACAAGAATTTTTTTGTTTTCAAGAATGCTTTCGCGATTCATAAAGGCTCCCCGGGTTTTTTCACACCAACCCGTGAATTACTTTATGTGAAATTTTTTAATAATTCAATAACATATTCAATATCTGCCATGGTATGGCAGGCATTGATCTGGAACCGGATGGTCTCGTCACCCCTGGGCACGACAGGAAAGGTCAGTCCCACCACAAGGACCCCGTGATCAAATAAATATTTCACAAGGTCATGGGTTTTCTGGGTGTCTCTTACCATTAAAGGCACCACCGGATGGGGGCCGGGGATGGATTCTCTGCCGTGATTTTCCAATCCCTTGCGGAACTGGGCTGTTCTTTCCTTGAGGTTTTTTAAAAGAGCAAGCCCTTCCTTGCTGTCACAGATATCCAGGGCCTTTACGGCAGCCGCGCAATCCGCCACACTTAAAGGATTGGTATAAATATAGGTGTCGGCCTTCTGCCGCACGGCTTCGATGAGAGTAGGGCTGCCTGCAATAAATCCACCATTTACGCCAAAAGCTTTTCCAAAGGTGCCGATGATGATATCCGGCGAGGCGCTGCAATAATCAGGGGTGCCGCGTCCTTTGTCGCCATAGGCCCCGATCCCGTGGGAATCATCCACCACGGTGATGACACCATCCTTGAATTTTGATTCATAACCTTTGCACACCTCATTGATTTCATGGATGGGAGCATAATCCCCTCTCATGCTGAAGATTCCGTCAAATATGACCACCACCCGTTCCATATCCAAAGGCACCTCATTGAGACACCGATTCAGATCAGCCATGTCATTGTGCTTGTAAATGGCTTTGTTTTTGCTGGGGATATTACTGATTCTCATGGCCCGGATAATGCTGTTGTGGTTGAGCTGATCCCCGATCCAGAATGTCTTTGCATGGGAAATGGACAGGGCCAGCCCGCAGTTGGAAGTATAGGCGGAATTGAAAATTTTTGCTGCAGGTTTATCCACAAAGAGCGCCACCCGTTTTTCAAGGGCGGCATGATGGATAAAGGTGCCATCAATAAATCTTACCGCGCCAGGTCCGACCCCGAATTCATGGGTTGCTTTATCGGCCGCAGCCACAAGATCGGGATGCTGGGAAAGGGAAAGATAGGAATTGGAATTCAGCCGAATGAATTCCTTGTTGCTTCCGACAAGTCTATAACGGGGTCCTTTGGGGCCGTTGGGCGGAATATATGTTTCAATGATGCGTTCCGGAATCTTGGCCCGGCCTTCTTTTTTCAACGTGTCCAGTTCCTGTGAAAGGGATATGTCAAGCTTGTCTGTGCCCATGTGTATTCCTTATCGGTTTTTCATTAACCTTTTGCTATGATTTTTACCATGAAGAACATGAAGGGCATGAAGTTTTTGTGCTCAGCTTCTTCATGCTCTTCATGCCCTTCATGGTGATTATAAATTCGCGAACCATTCCTTATCAACAGTTACTTTTTCTATCAGCTCTGTTTTTAGTCCCAATTGGAATTCTTTTAATTTTTCAGAGAGCTGCTCGCCGTCAACAAGGTCTATAGGGGGGGCTCCGTCTCGTGTGGCTTCTTTAACAGCGGCTGGTGTAAAAGTACCTGTAGTAATGAACAAGCCTTTATCTGCTCTCCCAACCATGGCACCTCGGAAATCACGGATATCACCCGCAGACACAGAACCTTGATATTTTTTGCATTGAAATATGACATGAAAGCTCATAAATCCATGTATCTTCGCAATGCCTTTACCGTCGATTCCTCCATCACCAGTTCTACCTGTTACTTCAACTTGAACAAAACCCGATTCTCTTAAGAGTCGCTGTGTGAGCCTTTCAAAAGCATCGGGAGAAATATCTTTAGTTAGCAGCGTGTAAAGCTCTTCTTTCCATCCTTGTGTTTCTGGAGTATTGGTATCCTCTAATTCGATAGAAGAGTTTTTGTTCTTTTTATTTTTAGTCTTCGATTCTGCTTTGTCTACTTCCCTCACCTGTTTTACTACCATGTGAGGGTTAACTTGCTTTTGTTCTTTAGCCAATTTTGTTAACGTCCACACACCTCTACTGGAGTTTTCTAAGAAACCATATTTTTTTAGATAGGTTCTTGCCCAAGCTAAACGGTAAGCGATTTCTGTCTGGTTGCTTTTTTCTGGATTATGTGGGATAGACGCTATTTCTTCATCAATTTTTTCCTGTTCCAATACTTTTTCATAAATTTCATCAGTTGAGCCAGAATCCCCCAGTGAAAACAGAGCATCCAATAGCGGATTCATTAATGAATCGAATGTTGGTATTTGTTTAGGCATTTGAATTCCTTATTCTATATAAAATAAGACCGTAAGAGTGTCATACCCAATCCAGGATAACCTTTCCAGAATTGCCGGACCGCATGATATCAAATCCTTTTTCAAAATCCGTGTAGTGGAATTTGTGGGTGATGAGCGGGGAGATATTGAGCCCGGACTGGAGCATGCTGGTCATCTTGTACCAGGTTTCATACATTTCCCGGCCGTAGATGCCCTTGATGGTCAGCATATTGAATACGACCTTGTTCCAGTCGATTTCGGTTTTTTCCGGCATGATGCCGAGAAGGGCGATTTTACCGCCATGGCACATATTGTCCAGGATGGAGTTCAGGGCTGCCGGGTTTCCGGACATTTCCATGGCCACATCAAAGCCTTCCTTCATTCCCAATTCTTTTTGGACATCGGCAAGGTTCTGTTTTGTGACATCCACGGCCAGGGTGGCGCCGGCTTTTTTGGCAAGATCCAGGCGGTAGGGGTTGATATCCGTGACCACCACATATCTAGCGCCGCAGTGCTTGGCAATGGCGGCAGCCATGCACCCGATGGGGCCTGCGCCCGTGATGAGGACATCTTCTCCCAGGACATCAAAGGAAAGGGCTGTGTGGGTGGCATTGCCCAGGGGATCAAAACAGGCCAGCACATCCAGGGGAATGGTTTTATTGCAATACCAGACGTTGGTCATGGGAATGGCCAGGTATTCGGCAAAAGCGCCTGGCCGGTTGACGCCCACGCCTTTGGTATCGCGGCACAGATGGCGCCGTCCGGCCAGGCAGTTACGGCAGTGGCCGCAGATAAGATGGCCTTCACCCGAGACCAGGTCACCGGGTTTGAAATCCACCACATGGGAGCCGATTTTTTCAATGGTGCCCACATATTCATGGCCGATGTGCATGGGAACAGGAATGGTGGCCTGAGACCATTTGTCCCAGTTAAAAATGTGGACATCGGTCCCGCAGATGGCGGTTTTCAGGATTTTGATGAGAACCTCATTGTGGCTGATATCGGGAACAGGAACGTCCTGCAGCCACAGTCCTTTTTCAGGCTTTGCCTTGACCAGTGCTTTCATTGTTTTCATGGTATCCACATCCGGATGAAGTGTTAAACGATTGAGTCTATAAATTCGTGTATATCACACCCCACAGGGGAAATCCATTTTAAAAACATAGCTTGCAATCCATGGAAATGCAGGATCAGGGTTTGAAAAAATTGGCCATGACAGGCTCATGAAGGTTTTTGTTGAACTCAGTGTTCAAGGGGTGACATTTTGAAAGCAGCATAAAGGTGACAGGGGTTTTCAGATCCCTGACCTCTTCTCCGAGGCTGTCAAAATTTCCCCCGCCCTTGGAAATGATGAGATCCGATTCATCGGCAAGCTTTCTTACTTCAGGGGAACACCTTTTCAAGAGAGTTCCGGGAAAAGGCCCATCAATGCCGTTTTCCATCAGCGTGCCGATTTTATCAAGCCCTGCATCCCTGGCCTCTTTCAGTGTGGCATCATTCAGGGTTGGCATGCCACGCACCACAAAGACAACAGCCACATCATAGTGTTTTTTCAGGGTCTGGACAAAGAGCCGGTCAAATACGATTTCTCCGGCATTATCCGTGAAATATAAAATTTTTTTTGTTTTTGAGAGCTGTTCGCAGAACCGGTTAAAATCATCTCGCGATAAAAAGGCTGTCTTAAGTTTTTCCATGATGAATTTTTCCAGGGAAGAAAGCCCTCCCGGCATCATGATATCCATGGAATTTCCCAGGATGGCGATTTTTGTCGCCGTATACAGGGGATCGGCCGATTCTTCCACCAGTTTTTCCAGAAAAGGAAGAAGATTTAACGCCTGGGTGTTGAGAAGGGTTTTTTCCTTAAGAAACGGGTCCGGATCATGAACCGTTTTGGTGATGAGGGTCATGATGGTTTCAATGATGGCCGGGCTGGTCTGATTCCAGTCAAGCCCCCGCAGCCCCGGAATTTTTAAAATTTCGGAAAAAAGATCTCTTTCCGCTTCAACCGAAAGAGAAAGATTTCGGATGGCTTTTATGGTCATGTTGAGAATGCAGGGAATGCAGTCCGGTTGAATCAGCATGGGACCCTCCTTTCAGGGGCTTATAATCATGAATAATGGTGGATGCCGCTTTTAATCAGCGACAACACCTGTTCTCTTTTTTCAGGGAAGGGATACCCTTCATAACTTTGGCTCAAAAGAAGCCTGCCATCCTTTCCTGTCCAGTAATTTCCGGCATGATCAAAACAGATCCTGGAGGTGACTTCCAGGGCTTCAAGGGTCTGATGGATTTCCTGGAGCTGTTCTCTGGGGGACAGGCGGTCAGATTCATTTTTTTCGGCGTTCTGATAATAAATTGTTCCAGGCCGGGGAGTAAAAGGCCGGGACCGGATATAATGGGGATTGATAAGGTTCAGCACCTTTGCCGTGTTCAGGGCATGGTCCGTTGAGCGGGCCTTTCCGCCAAGACCCGGCATCCAGTATTCCGATACCTGAAAGTCTGCCTCCATGGCCTTTCTGCCGCCTTTGACATGGTCTTCCGGGGTTGATCCTTTTTTTATGGTTTCCAGCAGATCCGCATCCCCGGTTTCAAGCCCGATGTGAATCCGGTTGAGACCTGCCTTGTTGATGCGCAAGAGATCCTCGGCCGGTTTTCTGGCAAGGGTCCGGGACCGGCCATAGGAGGTGATGCGCTCAATGGAAGGAAAGGTGGTTTTCAGATGGGTAAGGACTTCCACCAGATCTTCAACTTTCATGATAAGGCTGTCGGCATCCTGGAGAAAAGCGGTTTTTCCCCCGGCAGCCAGAAAACCGATGAGCATTCCCATACCCGGATGGAAATGCAAGCCCGGCGTTTTATTGAAGAATTCGGACACAACAGAAGATGTAATTGCTCCTCCCCGGCCTGATGCCATGGATATTTGTGTCAGTTCAAGGCTGATCCGGTGCATGGCATTGATGTCATGAATGATCTCAGAAGAAGGGCGAAGTTCAAATTTTTCGTTTTTGTACATGGCACAGAAGGTGCAATGGTTCCAGGGACAGTTGCGCGTCAGTCTGACCAGAAGCGAAGAACTGCCGCCTTCGCTGGGTGGGCGGTACTCCCCGGTTTCAAAGTGATACGGATCGGTTACGGCAAGCTTTGTGGTGTCTTTTTTATTTCCATCATGGTGTTTCATGGTCTTAAAAGATACACCATGATGGGATGAAACAAAAGGGATTTCAGGGTGATTTCATGAACCGGGGTGAAATTATGGGACATATTGCAATACTGGGGGTTTCAAGGTAGTGTTGATCATCCTGATTCAACCGAACCATAAGGAAATATACAAAATGATAGAGGTAAAAAGAAGACTTCGGGTTTTTATTGTACTGCTCATCAGTGTTGCCGTGATCGGTACGCTGGGATTCATGACCGTTGAAAAACTGTCCTTTGTGGAAGCCCTTTATTTTAATGTTGTCACCATGGCAACGGTCGGGTATGGCGATATTCACCCGACTCATCAATCCACAAGGCTTTTGGCCATGTTTATCATTATTTTCGGCGGTGGCGCATTTATCGGGTTTGTTGCCAATGCCACGGAATTGATGCTGCTGCGAAGGGATGCCGCGCAAAGAATGAAAAAGCAGAATATTGTCCTGGGTGTTTTTTTCACCGAGATCGGATATCGGCTGTTAAAGCTTTTTTCTTCCTGTGATAAGAACAAAGACAATTTCCCGGACCTAAAAAAAATTGATATGAATTTTTCTGTGGCTCAATTGTCCGCCATCATCAAAGGCCTGAAACAATATACCGGAAAAGTGGAGATTGAAAAACTGGATCTGGAAAAACTGAATCAGTTTTTAAGCGCAAAGCATCATTTTATTCTGAATCTTTTAGAAAATCCGGTGGCTGTTGAACATGAAGGGTTTACCGAACTTCTTTTGTCCGTGGCCCATATAAATGAAGAACTCAGAAGCAGGGACAATCTGACCGCACTTCCCAAAGCTGATCTGAATCATCTTACAGGGGATATGAACCGGGGCTATGCTCTTTTAATCGAGGAATGGCTGGTTTATCTCATTCATCTGAAAACCAATTATCTGTATCTGTATTCGCTGGCGGCAAGAAAGAACCCCTTTAACCCGGAGGCTTCCGCAATCATCAAAGACGTCTGACCCGGATGTCCCGGGGTCTAAAATTAATGGCCGGCAGCTTCATAAACAGACAACAGGAACAGTGTTGCAAAGGGCTGCAGGAGCAAAAAGCCCACAATGGATGATCCGCCGATGGCGGTCAGGGCAAAAAAGAGAATAAAGACAACGATATGGTCTGTTATGCGGGCGCCGGTTACCATGGCCGTACTTTTTTTAATGGAATCCAAAAGTTTATAATTTTTGTCCACCATGAGGGGGATCATATAAAGGCAGGAATAGCCGATAATCAAAGAAAAAACAATGCCGGGGACAACCAGGATGGTAAAGCTGATAAGACTGATAACAAAGACAACGAGGCCGAAAATAAATAAGGGCAGAAACAAACCGAGTTTGGAAAAGACATCCTGGACTTTGGGTTCTCTATTGAATCTTTTCAATTGAAGAAGGGAATGGGTATACCCGGCAAAGGCAACAGGGGCGAGGATTCCGATGGAAACAACACTGACCGCTGCCGTCACAAGGGTGATCAGAATCAGGGACAGGGCATTGCCGATGCAAAGTTTCCAAGCAGCCTCAACATGATATTTGATGTCCATTCTTTATTTCCTTTATTATAAGAGGTTAAATATTTTAGGATACTAATGGTAAAAAAAGGACTTCGTCAATTAAAAAGGATAAAATTATCTTGACAGGGACAAGATGAAGCGACCATATTAAATTTTTAAAAAAGAGAAATTTATAAAAATAAATGGGAGGATAATGATGGAAATAAAAGTCACCCGGGCCGCAACCAATAGGACAAGACCTCAGGATTCAGCCTTGGGATTCGGCCAGGTGTTTACGGATCATATGTTTGTCATGGACTATTCAAAGGATGAAGGTTGGCATGACGCACGGATTGTACCCTATGCAGATTTCAGTATTGCACCGTCAGCCATGGTGTTTCACTAT
>CAZWMY010000125.1:0-13045 GCA_964635025.1 uncultured Desulfobacula sp.
GGGTCGCGGGGCGACGGTCATGGTGTTGTCAAAGTCGTTCACCGCGGCATGTCCCCGGTCGGTTTTGGGGGTCGGGTAACAGCCGGTTCCGTATATCCAGCTATTTCGGCTCTCTCTTAAGCATGTCGTTCAAATGGATCATGGCAGGCTCGTTTCTGTTGTATAAGATTTTTATTGTTTTTTCATTTGGGTTAGGAATTTTTCCTTTTCACCATCCATCATATGATAGCAATGCTCATCTTCAGGGAATCTGCCTTCACGGACATCGGCGCAATAGGCTTTCATGGCATTGGTGATGATGGAGGCGACATCACAGTATTTTTTCACGAATTTCGGGGTAAAGGCCTGGAACTGGCCAATGAGATCGCTTACGATAAGAAGCTGGCCGTCACACTCTTTTCCTGCGCCAATGGAAAACACCGGGATGGTCAGGGTTTTGGCAATATATTGGGCCACTTCCGGGGGAACCGCTTCCACCAGAAGCATATGGGCACCGGCTTTTTCCACGGCCAAGGCATCTTCCACCACCAGGGCTGCGTCCTTGGCGGTTCTGCCCTGGGCTTTGTGGCCGCCGAGGGCTCCGGAGCTCTGGGGGGTCAGGCCGATATGGCCGATGACCACTATCCCGGCTTCCACAATGGATCTGATCCGGGTTGCAACCCTTGTGCCGCCTTCCAGTTTGACGGCATCCACATCGGCTTCCTTGAGAAACCGGCCTGCATTTCTGACGGCGTCTTCATCCGATGCCTGGTAGCTCATAAACGGCATATCGCCCACCACAAAGGTGTTGGGGGCTCCCCGCCGGACAGCGTCGCAATGGCAGATGCACTGGTCCATGGTCACGGGTACCGTGCCCTTATAGCCGTAAACGCACATGCCCAGGGAGTCTCCGACAAGAATCATATCAAGTCCGGCAGCCTCTGCAAACTGTGCGGTCGGAAAATCATAGGATGTAAGCCAGGTGACTTTTTCACCCACTTCTTTCATTTTATAAAAATCATGGATTGCTTTTTTCTTTGCCATTTTTTTTCCTCCTGTAAAGATGAATAATTATAGGCCGCCATCATATCGGGGCTGCATCAATGGGCCATCCCTGGTCGGGTTTGACCTCTGCATAGACAATAAACGTTTCGATTTTCCCCATTCCCGGGATGGTGGCCAGCTTTTGTTTGATTAAATCCCCAAGATCGCCCAAGTCCGGAGCCACCACATGGAGAAGATAATCAAACCTTCCCGTGATGTGATAGCAGGCACGGACATTGGGGATCTTATTGATTTCATTTTCAAGCAGTTCAATGTCTTTTACCCTGTGCCGGTCAAGGGAAATACAGGCAAAGCCCTGGGCTTTTAAGCCGATTTTTTCCGGGTCCACAACAGCCCGGTATCCTTTGAGGATTCCTTTTTCTTCAAGCTTTTTGACGCGGTCCAGCATGGTGGACGGGGCAAGCCCAGTTTCCTTTGCAAGGTCGCTGTTCTTTTTTCGTCCGTCATTCTGTAATGCTTTCAGGGTGTGTCTGTCGATGTTGTCCATACTGTCTCCCAAACAAAATCCGATCACATTCGGTATTTATGAAATTAAATTCGATAATTTAAAGCTTATATCGAATTTAAATTACAAGTCAAGCAAAAATATAAAATGATTTAGCGAAACATATCTTAAATTGCCGAATTAAATTCGACTGCAAATTCTTAAAATCAAAAGTTCAACACAGCTCAACAAATTTGACGGCTCTAAGAAAAAAGGGTACAGGCATAAGGAATGATACAAAGATACCGGCATTTTATTAAAAAATAAAGGGCATTCATATGAACCTCACATCTTCTGAAACAGATCTTTTAAAAAAAATATATTCCCTTTACCATAAAGCCGTTGATAAAGAGGACAGGGTGTGCAAAGAGAAATGTGCTTCCTGCTGCACCTGCAACGTCACCCTGACAAGCCTAGAAATGCTATTTATCCTGACTAATTTGAATCTTCAGGAGAAACAGGAATTTCAGAACCGGGTTCAACAACGATTTCCTGAAAACCGCTTTATTCCGAAAATGACCACCAATGGGTTTGCCAGGATGTGCATGGAAAATCAAGACGTCCCGGAAGAGGAAAATGATCCGGCCTTTGGCGTCTGCCCTTTGCTTGAACATGCTCTGTGTACCATTTATGAGGCCAGACCCTTTGGGTGTCGGGCCCTTATGTCTCAAGTCCTTTGCAACAAAGAGGGATATGCAAAGGTTCCGCCCCTGGTGCTGACGCTGAACACTCTTTTTCTTCAGGTAATTGAACATCTGGATCAAAAAGGGTTTTCCGGGAATCTGTCGGACATGGCGGCATTTTTTGTATCAGATAAAAAATGCACGAAAAGGGCTGATAAGCCTATGGATGTAATCAGGAAAAGGCTTTTTGTGAGCAATGAAAAAATTCCCGTGCTCATGGTGCCGCCTGAGCACCGGCAAGAACTCAAGCCTTTGATACGGGAATTATCGGTTTTTTTAAATGGGTAATTCTGAAATGGCGGATGAGAATATTTGAAGATGAATTTTTGGTTTTCAGACACTGCTTTCAGAAGCTTTGTCAATATCCACAATGGTCTTGCCCTTGCCGTATTCCCTTGTTTCATATTTGGTGATGTTCATGAGTTTCTGGGTGAGTTCCCCGATCCTTTCCACCTGATCCCTGATTTTGTCTATTTTTTCAAACAACGGGGATTCTTTGTCAATGTTCATCAAAAAGATTTCAGCATATCCGGCAATGATCATGGCAGGCTGGCTCAGTTCATGACAGACCGCTCCGGCCATCTCAAGTACGCCTTTTAATTTTTCTTTTTGTTTGACGACTTCTTCGGCTTTTTTGCGCTCAGTGATATCCTGAAGGCTGATCACGCTGCCCATCACCCTGTTTTCTTTATCTTTAAATGTTGACCCGCTGATGCTGACCGGGATAATGTTGCCGTTTTTATCATACCGGGCGGTTTCAATGCCTGAAAAAAATTCACCGGCAATGACCATGTCAATCATTTTCTTTGTTTCAGGCCAGTTTGCTTTGGGAACAAAATCATCCATTTTCCGGTTGATGCGTTCGGAAAGAGACCATTTGAAAACCCTTGAAAAGGCAGGGTTAAAATAAACTACCCGGCCTTCATTGTCATATACGATAATGGGGTCTGCCACGGCTTCCATGGCAGACCTGTATCTTTCCTCACTTTCAAGGAGTTTGGCCTCAATTTTCTTTTTTTCAGTGATATCTCTGTAAATCACGGTGCTCCCGACGATTTCGCCTTTGTCATTGGAATAGGTTGCGCAACTTAACAGGATATCCAGGATATTGCCGTCTTTTGTATACCGTCTTGTTTCAAGGGAATGAATGGTTTCTCCGGAGAGCATTCGTTCCAAGGCATGGGCGGTTTTTTCAAGAGATTCTTTAGGAACAAAATCGATTTTTTTATTGAGGAGTTCATAAAATTCCCATCCGAAAACCTTTGTAAAATCAGCGTTCAGATAGGTCACATGGCCTTTGAGATCATAAAATACAACCGGGTCGGGAACAGCGTCCGTTGCAGAGAAAAACCGGTTCTGGTATTCATTTAAGGTTTTCTGGGTTTCACTGCAGAGGGTTTTGTATGTTTCAAGTTCAAGGGTAAGTTGCGAAATTGAATTTTTCTTTTTGTTCACGCTTCATCCGGATAGGTTGACATGATTTTTCCCATCTTTCCAACAATGGAATGGTTTTGTCAAGCCTTGGATGACGGCTTGACTTAATCGCAAAAACTATATTATGAATCTTCGTTATAAATAAAAGAGGATGAGATGTTAAAATCAAGTTTAAGGAAAATGTATGAGCAAAAACATTGTAGAGCAAATCGATGATAAGGTGAAAATCAGGACCATCCTTGCAAGCGTGTCGGATAAGACCGGTCTTGATATGTTTATCCCCGGTCTTTTGGAGGTGAACCCGGATATCCTGATCTTGTCCACCGGCGGTACTTATGGTGCGATAAAACAAATCCTGGGGAAAAAGGCAGATACCTGTTTAAAACAGGTGTCCGATTATACCGGGCAGCCGGAAACCCAGGGGGGACTCGTAAAAACCCTTGATTTTAAAATTTACCTGGGGCTTTTGACCGAAACCTATAATGATGCCCATAAAAGCGATCTGAAACGGACATCAGCCCTTGCCATTGATATGGTGGTGGTCAATCTTTATCCTTTCAGTGAAACAGTAGCCAAAAAAGGTGTCAGCCCTGAAGAAGCGCGGGGAAATATTGATATCGGTGGCCCCACCATGATCCGGGCGGCTGCTAAGAATTTTATCCGAACGGCATCCGTGGTAGACCCCCTGTCTTATCCGGTACTCATAGAAAAGCTTAAGGCGTCAAACGGAAGGATTTCATTTGAAGATCGGTTTGAGCTGGCCAAAAAGGCATTTAAACATACAGCAATATATGATGCTGCCATTGCCGATTATCTTGCCTCAAAACCATTCAACGACGTTCAGTCCTGCTATAGGTCAGGAGAATAAGCCATGCAAAAAGACCTGAAAGAAATGTACAAAACCATTATGGATGACCATTTCACCCCTCAGATGGAGATCTCATTTATTGACGGAAAAAAGCGCCAGACCCTTCTCTATGAAAAGGTATCCTGGGTGATTGACGGGGTGAACAAGGGACTCCGGTATGGAGAGAACCCGGGCCAGGAAGCGGCTTTGTACCGGCTTATCAATGGAAACCTCATTCTCGGTGAAACTCAGACCATTACCCCGGGAAAATACCTGGTGTCGGATATTGAACTTCTCCAGTCCGGCAAGCACCCCGGTAAAACCAATCTCACCGATGCCGACAATGCCTTGAATATCCTTAGGTATTTTACCGATACCCCCTGTGTGGTCATTGTAAAGCACAACAACCCCTGCGGTGCTGCCAGGGCCAAAAGCCTTGAAGAGGCTTACCATAAAGCCTATATGGCGGACCGGGTGGCTGCCTTTGGGGGCTGCATAGCGGTCAACAAGGCCCTTGACAGGGTAACGGCGGCAGCCATTGCCGGTCAGTATGCCGAAGTGGTGGTGGCCCCGGAATTTGAAGACGGGGTCCTGGCAATCCTGGAAAAACGGAAAAATTTAAGAGTGATCCGGATCAATGCCATGGATAAACTGCAAAGCTTCATTGGTGAGCGGGTGGTGGATTTTAAAAGCCTTATGGACGGGGGTCTTGTGGTCCAGTGGTCTTTTGTTCCCGAGACTTTGTCCAAAAAAGATTTTACCCTTGCCTCAACAGAATATAAAGGAAAAACCTATACCGTGAACCGTGAACCCACTCCCAAGGAATATGAAGATCTTCTTTTTGGTTGGCTGGTGGAATCGGGCATTACCTCCAATTCCGTTATCTATGTCAAGGACAACGTGACCGTGGGCATCGGGACCGGGGAACAGGACCGGGTGGGTGTGGCGGAAATCGCTGTGGATAAAGCTTACCGGAAACTGGCAGACCGGTATTGCTTTGAACGGTATCAGATTGCCTTTGCCGATCTGACGGACAAGGATAAAAGGGCTGAGATCGAAGAGGATGTCAAGGCAGTCAAAGGCGGTCTCATTGGTTCTGCCATGGTATCTGATGCCTTTTTCCCTTTCCGGGACGGGATTGATGTGGGGCTTCGCCAGGGAGTCAAGGCTGTTGTTCAGCCCGGAGGCTCCCTGAATGATTATCAGTCCATCGAGGCCTGCAACGAGAACGGCGCCACCATGGTATACACGGGCCAGCGAAGCTTTAAGCACTAAAAAGATTTTTCCATGGCAGTTTCATATAAAAAAAACCCAGGACCAGCAGGAGCAGGATAAAAATCAGAACATACAGTCTCCAGGGGCTTTTTTTCTCTTGAAAGGGGTCCTGAAGCAGACGGGATGACCCGGCAGGCAATACCGCAATCTTTGTCAGGGTGCTGCCGAAAGATATATTGATTCGGGCGCGTGTATTGATGGCCCACCCGCAGGCATCCAGGATGGGAGACAGATTCCGCTGCCGGAGCTTAAAAGATGCCATGATAATGGAAGGCCCTGAGACCACCAGGATCAGGGCAGCCAGAGCAAAGGGAATCTGCCACCACAAAAGGCCCATGATGCCGGTGATGACAGAGGCAATGGCTGTCCCGATGGCTCCCAATGCAAGACCGACGGCAGCAAAAATGCCGGCAAATTTGCCGACATCAAAAGCAGGCTTTACAGGAGGCTTTTCAGTTTCCGGCTTTTGACCATCTCCCAAGGGAAGGGGGATGGCACCTTTGTCCACAGCCTTATCCTTTTCAGCAGCAAATTTTTCAATCTGGGTCCGGATCATGCGTGCCAGGCGCTTATAAGGAGACCAGAAAGCCTGGCGGATACTGATGGGATGATCCACGATTTTAATAATGGTGGCGTCCCAGTCCTGATTTTTCCGGTCGTAGAAAATACCGTTTCTGCCCACCATCAGATTGTCGGCATCCCCCTGGGTAAAGGCGGCGGCAATAATGATTTTTTCCGGGCTGTCTTTTCGGGTGCATTCGCAATATGTCAGGTATACTCCACCCATCTGGGCAAGGGTGCTGTGAGCTGCCGCATCCTTGACCCGGATGCACAAATCGCAGCTCCGGCCGTCCAGATAAAGAGTTCCGGCTTGAAATACGGCTTTTTGCCCGGGAGAATAAAAATCGCGAAAGGATATGAAATTGTTCAATAAGGTATAAAGGTTCAGATAATAATGAACGAGCCGGTCCAGCGAATCAAATGAGGCTGCCGCAGATTCAAGGGCCAGATCTTTTTCAATGAGATCGGCAATGGCTTTTTCACTCTGGTTGCCAAGCATTTCCCTGATCCGCTGAAGACCAAGTTTTTCCACAGGGCTTGCCTTTTTTTCAGCTTTCCAGGTCTGATAGGCTGAGAATTTTTCTTTGATCTGGTCCCATTCACCTTGGCTGAGGTTTGTTTTTGGAGTGCCGAATAAAGGTTTTACAACCCTTTCCCGGAAATCCGCCAAGGCGTTTTCCCAGGCAGGGTTCACAGATCCGCCGAGCGGCAGTAACGCATCAGGCTCAATCCGGGCAAGGGGAAAACCTGCAATTTCATCTGTCTTTTGGGACAGGGATTTCCGGGATACTTCTTCATACTGCTCTTTGGCCGGATTCAGGGGCAGGGCGGCTGTTGAGTCAAAGGCAGCCAGCCGGCACCGGATAAAAAAATCATCCACTTTATCCCGGACAGTTTCAAGATGTCCGGCTGCAACATCTGTTTCTTTTCCCAAAGGCAAAATATCCAGGTTTTCGCCTTCCGTCTTCTGCCACCATTCTGAATACAATTTTGCTTCAGTGAAAAACCGGTCGGCTTTTTCCTTTGACAGGCCGGGCAGATCGCTTCGGTCTGTTTCAGGTCCCATACACTCCATGATGTCTTCAATCACTTTTTTGATGGAGTCATCTTCTGATGCCGAAGCAGGAATAATGCCGTCCCCATTGAATTTTGTGTTGGCAAACAGTCTGGCTTTATCGGCAATGTCTTCGGGTGTGATATGCTCTGCATCCTTTTTTCCTTTGCCGGTCAGGATTTCCCTGGCGCAGGAAAGAATGGCCTTCCCTTCGGGGATGTCATGATTGATCGCGGACAGAGGAAGGCTGGTTCTGCCTTGGGTAAGATCATCCGGATTTTTGATAAGAGAAAGGGTCCAGTTCAAGGCCTCAATCACCTCAGGAGCCCTGATTCGCCCGTCTTTGTCTTTATCCATATGGGCAAGGGTGACGGCGTCAAATTCAAGACCCTGGGTGGGACAGCCCAGAGCGGCCCAGAGTTTTTGATCCAGTGCAGGGATGGATTTGATATCCTCTCCTGAATTGATAAGAACATGGTCAAACCCGCCGATTCTGACAAATCTCCATTTATGGGGGCTGCTGATTGGTTTTTCAGTGATATTATCATCTGGCTGCATAATTTTATCTCCTTTTCAGGCGGTTAAAAAAATGTTCCGATCATCCGGCAGTTTTTTATTTTGCCTTACCTGGGAATTCTTTTTTATATAAACAAGGAAAGCTGATCTTTTCTTGCATCTGCGTGCTGGATGGTCACCTGGATGATATCCCCGTATTTGAGCCGGATACCGGCAGGGGCAAGATGCGTTTCCAGCATGAATTCTTTTATCAGGATGAGGTAATGATCCCGGTGGCATTCCAGTACCAGAGCTTCAAAGGACACCCCTTTTTTGGATTCCAGGTATTTGATGATCCAGTAGCGCTTTCTTAAAGCCTGGATACGGCTTGTATTGGCCACTGCATTTGAAATCGAAATCAGGATTTCTTCCAGCTCTGTTTTTGAATAAGGGTCATGATATCCGAATATGGCTTTGATCTGGCGCTGGGTCAGAAGATCATGATATCTGCGGATGGGGGAAGTGGCCGTGACATAGGCATTGACACCGAGACCGGCATGGATTTCAGGATCTGTTCCGATCATGGCCCGGCTGAGTTGTTTTCTTTGCATGAAATTTAAAAGCAATGAAGTCTCAATGCCTTTGAAAAGTCTTTGCTTGGGTTGGGCCTGGGATCTGAAAACCGCAGGCATCTGATGTTTTGCCAAAAATTCCGCCATCAGGGAATTGGCAAGGATCATTAATTCAGAGATCAGCATGCGCGATGAATTTTCCCGGTCGATTTTTGAATAACCGATTTCCCTGTTTTCTTCCAGCCAGACATTAACTTCAGGAAGCGTGATCTGGATGGCACCGGATTTAAGGCGTTTATCCCTTAATTGAACGGCGATCCTGTGAAGGGTTGTGATGGGATCGTTTTTGCCGTTTAAAAGATTGGCCTCGGTATAGCTCAATTTCTGATGAATTTTAATCACACTGGGGATAATTTCATAATCCTGGATTTCAAAAAACCGGTTCATCCGGACCAGGGTACTGATACCAGGTCTGATTTCACCTTCTTTCAGGCTGCACAGATCTTCGGAAAGCCTTGGCGGAATCATGGGAAGCTTGTCGTCGGGCATATAAATGGAACTGGCCCTTTCCCTGGCTGACAAATCAATGGGGTCATTGGATTTGATATAGGCATCCACATCAATGATATGAATGCCGAGCATATATCCTGTTTCCGTGTTTTCAAGGCTGACGGCATCATCAAAATCAAGGGTGGACTGACCGTCAATGGTAATGAGAGGAATATGAGTCAGATCTTTTCTTAATGGGTCATCCATAAACCGGATGGGGGTTGAGATGAGGGTTTCTTCCTGCTCCAGAACCTGTTTTGGAAAGACCGTGGGTATTTTAAGGGAAAGAAGCTGGATGTTTTCATCCGGATGCCAGATCCCGGCTTTGACAAAGATATGGAACAATTGTTCTGCCGATTGAAGAGATGATTTCCTTATTATTTCTTTTGCCGTTTGGGCATGTTCGGATTCATTTCCAAAAAGATAAAAAGATTTGAGCATATCAATGACGGTTTCATCAACTGCCGTGCTGCTCCCATTTTTTTGGTTCAGGATATCATTGATCCATGCTGTTCCGTTCTGAATCCGGAGTTCTTTTTTTTGAGCCTCCTGCAATTGCCTTTTTTTTACTTCAACCTGTTCGGCTGAATAGGGAGCAAAAAGCATTTTATTGAATTTGAAATAGAGCCTGTCATGAAAAAACGCACGGATAACAGCGGCTTCATGGTCTGAGGTCAGGGGGGGATCAAAGCAGAAAAGGGTCATGGTGGACAATTCAATATCTTCGTCTTCTTCATGCAGGATTTCCCACAATTCCTCGATATTAATGGATTCTGAGAGTTTTTTTCGGTTTTCCGTGAGCTGTTTTAGCTGGTTTACGATGGAATCCCTTGAGAGTGTGGTGTCAAGACGCACCTTTGATATATGAGACAACCGGTTCTCAGAAAAATTGACTTCCCGGTTATACTCATTAAGCAATCTGAGCTTGCCTTGCTTTTCCTGCAAGATGACGGCAGAAATAATTTTCTGCTGATCAATATATTCCACAATGTTTCCCGTATTCATGTGAGAGACAATATCAGGAAGGGGGGATGTTGTCAAATGAACTAGCAGGCCTGCAAACCTTGAAAATTAACGCAAGATGCAATAGGATAAAACCCGTGTGAGCCTGAAAAGCAAAGGAAAGATTTTTTGAAAAAAAGAAATAAACATAATCTGCCGGTTTTTAAATCAGATGAGGATTTTTTAAAAGCATTTGAAGAAAAATCTCCGGCTCAATCCCCTAAAAATGAAATTGATATAGAAAATGAGCCGGAAGAGGATTTTATAACGCTGCTGGAAGAATCCTTTCAAAAGGCCAGAGCAAAACCTTTGAAAAAGCCGCCGCCCGTACCCCTTGAAAAAAGGCTCAAACGCTACCCGCCCCCGGAAAAGGCTTTGGATCTGCATGGATATACTGCCATCGGTGCGGAAATCAGGGCAAAGTCTTTTATTCATACGTGTAAACAACAGGGGTTTTTTACCATCCGGATCATTGTGGGCAAAGGCCGTCATTCTGATCAGGAAGCTGTTTTGCCGGATGTGGTGGAAGATGTGGCCAAGGAAATGAAAAAACAGGGTCTTGTCATCGGGTTTGACTGGGAAAACAAAATTAAATCAAAAAGCGGGGCCCTGATTATCTATCTGAAACAGTTTGAACGGTTTGACGGATAGCCTTATTTTTTAAGCTGATAGCGGGATACGGCTTTTGTATGCTCTTCAAAGGTGTCTGAAAAATGGTGGGTGGTGTCTTTTTTTGACACAAAATACAGATACCGGGTTTTTTCCGGGTAAAGGGCGGCCTGAATCGATAAGACACCCGGATTTGCAATGGGGCCGGGCGGCAGCCCGCTGATCTGGTAGGTATTGTAGGGTGTGGCGGCCTGAAGATGTTTTTTTTTGATATTTCCGTCAAAATCATCAATGCCGTAGATGACGGTGGGATCGCTTTCAAGCCTCATGTTCTTATTCAAACGATTATGGAAAACAGATGAAATCAGGGGCCTTTCCGAAGCATTTCCGGTTTCTTTTTCAATGATGGAGGCAAGGGTAAGAATCTCATGAACAGAGAACCCGAGTTCCTTTGCCCTTTGTTGCCGGTCTTGTGTAAAAACGGATTTAAACCGTCCAACCATGGAAGAGATAAGGTCTTCACAGGTGTTCTGTTTTGAAAAAAAATAAGTGTCCGGGAAAAGATAACCCTCAAGAGATTCGGCCTGAATTCCAAATTTTTTGATCAATAAAGGAGCATGGCAGAGGTCTAAAAATTTTTTTTTGTCGCAGAAGGGTTCCTTTTCGATCAAGGTTGCAATTTCATTGATGTTAAACCCTTCCGGGATCGTTATCCGGTAAAGCTTTACCTTTCCTTTGATAAACATATCAAGAATTTCTTCCGGTGTTTTGGATGCGGATAAAAGATATTCTCCTGCCTGGATGTTTTTTCCGGATTTTTGAAATTTAGCATACACGGCAAAATAGAAACCGCTGGAGATAATACCTTCTGTTTCAAGATAATCTGATATTGTTTTCAGGCTCTGCCCCGGAAGGATGGTAATGGTTTTCTCGGGGGCATCGGATTTGAAGGGTTTTTTTACAAAAGAGGAAATATCAAATAAAAAAAAAAGCCCGGTGACAAGGCCAAGGGCCAAAAGACTCACAGCAACAATAAGAAATTTTTTTATTTTTTTTTTTATCATGGTTTATTTGTAAAATCCGCATCAGGGTTATAGCAGATTCTGCAGCAGTTAAGGCATCGGTCTGCTTCTTTTTTAGCTTCTGCTTCAGGCAGAACAATGTCGACTTCAACAAATGAATCCAGCCTCTCCTTGACAGGAAGTTCAGGCATTATGGCTCTGGAGGTTTTCTTTATCCCGTTCACCTTAGTGAAGATGGATTCGGGAATCCGTTTTTTCTGAAGCGAGTCTTTTACCGGTTCAATTGGCTTGCCTTTCAGAAAAAGATCAATGGATCGGGCTGCGCGCCTTCCGCCGCCAATGGCATCGATCACGAGCGATGGGCCTGTGGCTGCGTCCCCGGCCGTGAAAATATAAGGGATGGACGCCTGGTGGGTGGCAGGATGATGATCTATGGTATTCCATTTTGTCAGTTCAAGTTCCTTTATCCTATGATGAGGGTCCTGCTGTTTAAAAGAAGCATCAGGCTCTTGTCCTATGGCTGAGATCACCATGTCCACACTTAGAAGGGTTTCGGTCCCGTCAATAGGTTCAGGGCGGCGTCTGCCGCTTTTATCTGGTTCGCCGAGCTGCATCTTGAGATATTCGAGATGGGTGACCTTGTTCTCATCATCACCGATTACCCGGGTAGGCGCAGCAAGGAAAACAAATTCAATGTCTTCATGTTCGGAGGCCACAATTTCAACCTCATTGGCCGGCATTTCTTTTCTGGTTCTGCGGTAAACCAAATAGACCTTGTCAAGGCCCAGTCTTAAAAGGGTTCTGGCACAGTCGACTGCAGTATTCCCGCCACCGACAACGGCTGCGGTTTTTCCGAGTTTGATTTTTTCACCACTGGAAATCCTCTGTAAAAAATTAATTCCGGTAAAATATCCTCCCAGATTTTCCCCTTCAATTCCGAGGGAGAAATCTTCCCATGCGCCAACACCCAGAAAGACGGCATTATAACCGGCCGCCATCAATGAGCCGAGGCCGAAATCCGCACCGAATTTCACATGGCAGAAAGATTTGATCCCAAGGTCCAATATTCCCTGGATTTCCCAGTCCAGAACCTTTTTTGGAAGCCTGTATTCCGGGATACCATATCTTAGCATGCCACCAAGTTTCGGCATGGCTTCAAAAATATCCACCTGATGACCGATTCTCCTCAAGAAAAAAGCACAGGATAAACCAGAAGGTCCGCCACCGATGACAGCTATCTTTTTCCCGGTGTCCGGGGCACAGGTGATGGGTATCCGTGACCCGGAATTCATTTCATAATCCGATACAAAGCGTTTTAACTGATTTATGGAAACGGGCTCATCTTCAATCCCTCTTCTGCATTCATCTTCGCAGGGATGGGGGCAGACCCTGCCGCAGGCAAGGGGCAGGGGGT
>CAZWMY010000126.1:0-13018 GCA_964635025.1 uncultured Desulfobacula sp.
ATGATCATCAATTGCGAGCTATCAGAAATTGGCCGGAACATGGGCTGCCAGATGATGGTGGAAGGCCCGGACCATGTGCCGCTGGATGAAATCGAGGCCAATATCCTCCTGGAAAAACGCATGTCGGGCAATGCCCCCTATTATGTCCTGGGTCCCATTCCATGTGATACGGGAGCCGGGTACGATCACATCACCGCCGCCATTGGTGCGGCAAGTTCAGCCCGGTTCGGGGCCGACCTGATCTGCTATATCACCCCGGCCGAACACCTGGCTTTGCCCGATGTCAAAGATGTCCGGGAAGGGGTGAGGGCCACCCGCCTGGCAGCCCGTATCGGAGATATTTCAAAATACCCGGAAAGACGGGAAAATGAAAAACAGGCGGCGCTTGCAAGGCGGGATATGAGATGGGATGACCTTGAAAACTATCTTTTGTTCCCGGACATTGCAAAAGCCACAAGACAGACAAGAGCACCTCTCCAAAAGGAAACCTGCACCATGTGCGGAGATTTTTGCGCCATGAAAAAAGGCATGGAGATATTTGAAACCGATATTATTGATAAGAGGTAATGATTATGAGACTTTTTGACCAAACCCTTTCATCCATTCAACCAAATTTGAACCAAGCCGCATTTCAAGCGGCAAAAGAACGCCTGGCCAACCAGGCCAAGCCAGCCAAAAGCCTTGGGATTATGGAAGATATTTCTGCCCGGCTTGCCGCCATCAAAGGCACCATTGACGTAAAACTGACCAACAAACGGATCGTGACCTGTGCCGGAGACCATGGCGTTACCGAGGAAGGGGTGAGCCTTTTTCCCTCCGAAGTCACCCCCCAGATGGTCTATAATTTTGCCGCCAACGGCGCTTCCGTCAATGTCATCGGCAAACATGCCGGGGCCATAGTAAAAGCCGCTGACATCGGGGTGAATTACGATTTTGAACCGGATCTGCCCATCTTTCATAAAAAGGTCCGGCACGGAACGGCCAATTTCACAAAAGAACCGGCCATGACAAGGGAAGAGGCCATTCTATCCATTGAAGCAGGGATAGAAATCGTGAATGAACTGGAGGCAGAGGCAAAAGTGGATCTTCTGGGTACCGGCGACATGGGCATCGGCAACACTACTCCGTCATCAGCGATTATTGCGGCTTTTTCAGGAATAGCCGTTGAAAAACTCACTGGACGAGGCACTGGCATTGATGACCAGATGCTGAAAAATAAAATTGCCGTGATCAAAAAAGGCCTGGCCCTTCACAGGCCCGACCCCTCAGATCCCATTGATGTTTTGTCCAAAGTCGGAGGGCTTGAAATCGGGGCTCTTGCCGGTCTTGTGCTGGGAGCGGCTGCCCGGGGCATCCCGGTCATCTGCGACGGCCTGATTTCCACGGCCGGAGCCCTCATCGCCTGTGAGCTTTGTCCTGCGGCCAAAAATTATCTCTTTGCCAGCCACAAATCCGTTGAAATCGGCCATGCCTTTATGCATGACCGTCTCGGGCTTGAACCGCTGATTGATCTCAAATTCAGGCTGGGCGAAGGGACAGGCGCGGCAGTCTGCATGGAACTTCTGGATCTTGCCACCCGTATCCTGGCCGATATCAAGACCTTTGAGGAAGTGGGAATCAAAAACGCTCAATAAATTATTTATAACTGGTTAGATCTTCCGGGCCATGGATTTTGTATTTGCATGGCCCGGCGGTTTTTTATAAATTCCCTTTCAGACCTATTTCTTCGGCCACCGGCTGCATGCCGCGGATGACTTCTGTGATTAGCTCGGTCAATTCAATGCCCAAGAATTCAGCGCCCTTTTTGATGACCTCCCGGTCCACCCCTGCGGCAAAGCTTTTGTCCTTGAATTTGCCCTTTACGGATTTGGCCGTGATATCCAGAACGCTTTTGGATGGCCGGACAATGGCGGCACTGGCCACAAGACCGGTCAGTTCATCAATGGCGTAAAGGGTTTTCTCAAGATTGGTTTCCGGCTTTACATCGGTGCAGATCCCCCAGCCGTGGCTGATGACGGCCCGGATATAATCCTCGGGCCAGTTGTGTTCCCTGAACAGGTCCACACATTTTTTGCAGTGCTGATCCGGATACAGTTCATAGTCAAGGTCATGCACCAGACCGATGACCCGCCATTTTTCCTCATCTTCATTAAAGCGTTTTGCAAAATGGGCCATCACGGCTTCCACTGCCAGGGCATGGCGGATGAGTCCGTACTTTTGATTATATTTCTTTAACAGCAGAAATGCATCTTCTCTTTTCGGGATATGTGAATTCATGGTCATTCCTTTAATCTTATTGCATTTTCAGGCCAATATGGCTAAGATCACCCTTATCTTTTTAACAAATACAAGTCAATGGTTATGATTTCAGATATATTTAATACTCATCCCATTTATGAAGATGATGAAGATGTCCTTCTTTTCTGGCAAAAAAAAATATTCACCCGTCTTTTTTTTATTCTCATCTTGATGGGTATCATTCCCTATGTCTTAAGTTTCAGATATGCTTTTAATCACTCGGAATGGATTAATCTTTCCATTTATACTTTGATTTATCTGTGGACCCTGGCAATAGCCTTTTTGAAGCGGATTCCATTCCAAACCCGGGTATGGGCCGGTCTTTTAGGGTTTTATGTCATGGGAGTTTTTTGCATGCTGTCCACAGGGTTTGTCGGCAGTGCAAGATCATATTTTATGTGCTTTTCCGCATTTGCCGCGATTTTTTCAGGCATAAGAGGGGGGCTTTTCTCCCTTTTTCTGAACGTGGCAACCTTGTCGATTTTCGGGGTCCTTTATTCCGGAGGAATTATTCATTCGGCAGACGCCCGGTGGGTTCCGGGCCCTTCGGAATGGGCGGTCATTACCGGGACTTTTTCTTTTTTATGCGTTTGTGTAACACTTTCCCTTGCCGTTCTGATCAAAGCTCTTGAAATATCCGGCAAGGAATTCAAACACCTTTTGAAAAACACACCTGATATTATCTGGACGCTGGACTCAGACCATGTCATCACATTTATCAATTCTGCTGTGTTGCCGATGCTGGGGTATACTCAGAAAGAATTAATCGGAAAGCCGCTGAATCAATTGTTCAGCAAGGAAAAAGTCAAAGCCTTCCAGGACCGGATATTGAATCATGATGAATTCAATTATGAGACCATGGTCAGGCATAAAAACGGCAGACCCATTCATGTTGAAATCAGCGGGTTAAAGATAAATGATTTTTCCCACAGCCATAACATGTACCAGGGCATGATAAAGGATATTTCAAAAAAGAAAGCCGAGGAGGACAAACAAAAAGAACTCAAGGAAAAGCTTTCCCAGGCTGAAAAACTCAAAGATGTTGGACTTCTTGCCGGAAGCGTGGCCCATGATCTGAACAATATTTTATCCGGACTTGCCACCTATCCTGAAGTCCTGATGATGGATACGGATCTTGATCCCAAGATCCGGCAGGGCTTATCCCTTATCAAAGATTCAGGCCAAAAAGCAGCGGCCGTGGTCAGTGATCTTCTGACCATTTCCAGGGGAGCAGGTGTGGAAATGGAAATCATCAACATCAATTCCATTCTGGAGCGATATGTTTACGCCCATGATTTTAAAAAAATCCAAGATGCTTATGAAACAGTGGACATAGAAATTACAACCGAACCCGAGTTGCTCAATATCAAGGGCTCCTATATCCACATTGAAAAAATCATCATGAACCTGGTTTTAAATGCCGTGGAAGAAGTATCGGAAAAAAAAGACGGCAAGGTGATGATTTCAACAACCAATAGTTTTATTGACCCTTCCATACCCGGTTTTGAAGATATCCTTCAGGGAGAATATGCCGTGTTGAGCGTAGCCGACAACGGGTCCGGCATTGATAAAAAAAATATAAAAAAAATCTTTGAACCTTTTTTCACAAAAAAGGAAATGGGCAAAAGCGGCACCGGCCTTGGCCTCACCATTGTCTGGAATGCGGTTCAGGATCATAAGGGATTCATCAATGTGACTTCAGATGCCAAGGGAACCCGGTTTGATCTTCTTTTTCCGGCCGTCAGAAAGGAAATATCCCACAAGCCTGATCATGGATCTCTTGACGAGATAAAAGGAGAAGGCCAGGAGATTCTGGTGGTGGATGATTTAAAGGACCAGCAGAAAATTGCCGTTCAAATTCTTGAAAATCTCGGATACCGGGCATTGGCCGTCGACAATGGGTATGATGCGGTTGAAGTGATTAAAAAAGGGCCTGTGGATCTGATGATCCTGGATATGATCATGGCCCCTTCCATCAGCGGTCTTGAAACCTATCGCATGATTAAAGAAATCCGGCCGGGGCAAAAAGCCATTATTGCCAGCGGGTATTCCGAGTCCGATGATGTGCTGACGGCCCAGGATCTGGGTGCCGGAAGCTTTGTTAAAAAACCGTATACCATATTGGATATGGGGATTGCCGTAAAAGAGGAGCTGGAAAAATAGTGGAAATCTTAAAAACAAAAACAGATATGCAGGCCTGGTCGAAAAACAAAAAAAAACAATCCCGTACCATATGCTTTGTTCCCACCATGGGATATCTTCACCAGGGTCACGTTTCTCTCATGGAAAAAGGAAAACCCTTGTGTGACGAACTGGTCTTGAGCATTTTTGTCAACCCGACCCAGTTTGGCCCCAACGAGGATCTTTCCACCTATCCCACCAATATTGAAAATGATTTATTGCTGGCAAAAAAAGCCGGGGTGACGGCTGTGTTTTTACCGAAAAAAGAAAATATTTATCCTGAAAATTTTCAGACGGAAATCAAACTTCAATCCCTGCCCAATCATTTATGCGGAAAATTCCGGCCTGTCCATTTTTCAGGAGTTGCCACCGTTGTCGCCAAATTGTTCAATATTGTCATGCCGGATAAGGCTGTATTCGGGATGAAAGATTACCAGCAGCTTCAGATCATCCGGCAGCTGGTCCTGGATCTTGATTTTGATATTGAGATTGTGGCACAAGACATCGTCCGGGAAAAAGACGGGCTTGCCATGAGCTCCAGAAACGCCTATCTTACGGAATCCCAGAGGGTTTCTGCCTTAAGTCTGTCCGGATCATTGGCCCTTGCCAAAGAGCTTTTGGCCAAAGGAGAAAAAAAGGTCTCTGCTATCAGGGAGAAATTAGAATCCCTGATCCTTTCCTATCCTGAAACAGCAGTGGAATATATTTCTTTTTGCAGGCCCGACACCCTTGAGGAAATTGAAATGATTGATCAAAAAGTTCTGCTTGCCCTGGCGGTGAAGGTGGGAAAAACAAGACTGATCGACAACGCCCTTATTGATCCATTACAATAATCACCTTGCATTCATTCAGAAAGGCATGACGTTCCGTGGCTTTTTCCAGAGCAAGATAATCCGACATGCTGATAACAAGGGTGGCATTCTTACTGCCTTCTTTCCGAAGGCCTTTTAAAACCATCGGATTATCTCCGGCTCTTTTGTCTTTCAAGGCCTGATCCAGGCTGCAGACATATTTGCATACCCCGTTTTGAACCGCAAATTCCCTACTGATGAAAACAGAGGAATAAATCTCATTTCCCTGCTCGCTGACAATGACAGGGTCAAGTACCGGTTCAATGCCAAGCCCCCTTGCATCAATGACCAATCCTGAGTAAAGGCTTTTTTCAATTGCCGAGCCCAGTTTGGGGTTTATTTCCGGATTGATTTTGGGTATCTGCCGGATTTCTTCGGGCAGCACCAGTTGCAGAAATCCACCAAACATGGTTGCTTCCAAGGTTATTTCAACGGCAAGGGAAGAGGTATAAATCTGTTTTGAAACAAGGGCTTCCCTGGCTGTTTTTTCCAACCCGGCCAGGATGATATTGCTTTCAGCGGCATACTCTTTTACAGTGATTTTATTATTAATTTTTATCCGGTTTAGTGTTTCTATAATATTTTTAACAGCCTCCGACCGTGCAGAGACAGACACCCACTCTTTTGCCGATTGACTTTGATCCCCGGGAAAGGCTTTTCCTATGGCGGTTATTGTACCGGTGGTCCAGTTAACGGTTCCCGTCTCAAATTTTGAAATACAATCAACGGCCTGGAACTTATCTTGGCCTGCCCGGCAGGGATGGGGAAGTACAACAAGAACAACTGTCATGAAAACAGAAAAAAAAGATGTGCTTTTTCTGAAAATTGATTTTTTTATCCCCATCTTTTTATTTTTTCAGATGGTTTTTCTCAATAAAATCGGCAAGTCCTTTGATGTCTTCAAGACCAAAAACAGGAACCTCAGGCTTATAGGCTGAATCCGTGACAAAGGCAATCAAGGTATTGTCTTCCATGCATAAGGGGTCTTTATGGCCGCTGCCTGTCCTGAAAACCTCTATTTTGGGGAATTTTTGCTTTTTAAACCCTTCGGCCAGAATGATGTCCACATCAAAAAGATAGGCATGCATCTTTTCAGCATAGCTTGTCTTGTCATCCCTGACCAATGCAATTTTATCTTCGGTAATTACCAGAGTAGCGTGTGCACCGGCTTTTTTGTGACGCCAGCTGTCTTTTCCCTCTTTATCTATTTCAAATCCGTCATGGGCATGTTTTACGCTTCCGATCCGATACCCCCTCAGTGTCAGTTCGGCAATGAGCTTTAAAAGCAGGGTTGTCTTTCCGGAATCGGATTTTCCAACGATGGTGATGATATCTGTCGTCATTCATTTTCGCCGTTGATTTCATCTCGCAACCGGCCGGCACATTTAAATGTGACAACCCGTCTTTTTCCCAGCATCATATCTTTTCCCGTGGCAGGGTTTCTTCCCTTGCGCGGAGCTTTTTCATTGACCTGGAATTTACCAAAACCTGAGATCATGATATCTTCCCCGGCTGTCAGGGTCTCTTTAATTATTTCAAGCATGGTTTCGATTATTTCTTTGGCTTGGGAAGGGGTATAATTATTATTTTCAGCTATTTTTTCAATGATGGTTGTTTTTGTAAACGCCACTTTTTTTTCCTATATTAACTGTTTAAAATTAAACAAGATATCTACTTATATTATCAAATAATGTCAAGGGCTAATAAAGAGTCATATATTTTTTATGGGGCGGTCCGGCTAAGCTGAATATACCCGAGTTACCCGGGCGGTCAAGGCGGATACGATCTCATAATTGATGGTTTTGACCCTGTCTGCCAGTTCATCGGCGTGAAGGATCTCCTTTCCCTGGGAACCCATAAGAATAACGTCATCCCCGACGTCGACACCCGGGATATGCCCCACGTCAATAATGGTCTGATCCATGCAGACCCGTCCAACAATTGGGGCTCTTTGCCCCTTAACGAGCATTTCACCGTTGGATGAAAATTGTCTTGAAAACCCGTCTGCATAACCGACGGGCACCGAGGCAAGAATTGTCTCTTTTTGGGTTTGATGGGTCATCCCATAACTGACGAAAAATCCTTTTGGAACCGCTCTGACCGAGGTCACAACAGATTTCAGGGTCATGGCGGCAAAAAGCCGAACCTTTGAATGATCCACATCCCTGGAAGGATATAACCCGTAAAGGGAAATTCCGGCCCTGACCATATCATAATGGCTTTGTGGAAATTCAATGATCCCGGCGCTGTTGGCGGCATGGCGGATTTCGATATTGATTCCGGCATCCTTTAAGTCGCAAAGCAGGGTATCGAATGCTTCAATCTGAAGGCGGGTATAAGTTTTATCTTTGCTGTCTGCTGCTGCAAAATGGGTATAAATTCCCTGAAGATCCAGCCCGGGCAGTTCCAGGATGTCTTTGATATCGTTCACCGCCTTTTTGCGGGCGTCTTTATCAGACAGGTTTTTTTCAAGGATCATGCCGACCCGGCCCATACCCGTATCCACTTTTAAATGGGTCTTAAGGGATTTCCCAACGGATTTGGCCTGATCAGACAAGTTTCTGGCCGGTTCAAGCCCATATACCGTGATGGTGATATCAAAGGCTGCCGCCTGATTTGCCTGTGAGGGATGGATATATCCAAAGACAAGAATCGGCGCCCTGATACCGGCCTCGCGCAGTTCAACCGCTTCATGGAACCTGGCCACACCCAAGAGGTCCGCCCCGCTCTCAAGGGCTTTTTTTGCAATTCTGACCGCACCGTGACCATAGCCGTCGGCCTTGACAACGGCCATAAACCGGCAATTCTTATGGGTCATGGCTTTCAGATTTTGTACATTGCTTTTTATGGCCTCAAGATCAATGCAGGCAGTCACAAGAGGATATTCCATGACGTCTTCCTTTCAGGCCGTTTTAACAGGCTCATTGTTTAACGGACAGTTGATGTGATGTTATATTTCCCCAAGATGTATTTAAATTCTATCATCTCATCATCGGAAAAAAAATGCGCCTCATTTTTTAAAAATTCCGGGTCCAGAACCTTGACGTTTCGTGAACATTTCTGAAGGACATAGCTTTTGGCTTCTCTGACCATTTGGCCGATATCTTCGAGAATTTCCCTGCTGATAAAGGGCCGCACACAGGTGGTTCGGAACTCATAGTCAGGGGCTTTTTCCATGAGGAGGCAAATGCTGTCCCGGATGTTTGAAACATCAAATTTTTTCGGAACCACAAGGGGATAGTCTTTCAGGCGGGTTTTAATGTCCATGGAGATAAAATCAACCAGGGATTCTTCAAAAAGGCGTTCAAGGATTTTAGGCCTGCTGCCGTTGCTGTCGATCTTGAGTTTATAACCCATATTTTTGATTTTCCGGCAAAAAGGCAATAGGTCCGCTTGCAGCGTGGGCTCTCCGCCGGTAATGACCACCCCTTCCAGGAATTGCTTTCTTTTTTCAAGAAAATTAAAAATTTCTGCCTCATCAAAAAGGTTGGCAGCCCCATTATTGGAACCGCCAACCAGATCCGGGTTATGGCAGTAGGGGCAAAAAAAATTGCACCCCTGGGTGAAAATGATGCACGCAATGGTTTTTGGAAAATCAATCAGGGAATTTTTCTGGAACCCGCCGATTTTCATTTGGGTTTCTTATCCTGCCACCTTATAGGTTTTGCGCATGCAAAATTCCGTCTGTTTTCCGCTGTTCCATTGTCCCACAGGCCTTAAATATCCGACCACCCTTGAATAGACCTCTGTCTCAGAATGACAGGTCTCACAGGTCTCGTGCTCTCCTGAGATGTATCCGTGGGAAGGGCAGACGCTGAAGGTGGGCGTCAATGTGAAATACGGCAGTTTAAACGAATTGGAAACCCTGTTGACAAGGCTTTTCACTACTTCGATATCGGTGACTTCCTCACCCAGGAACAGATGCTGGACGGTTCCTCCGGTATATTTGGTCTGGAGCCGGTCCTGGAGTTCCAGGGCTTCAAAGAGATCATCGGTATAATTGACCGGCAGATGGGTGGAATTGGTATAAAAAGGAGATTTTCCCTGTTTATATTCCTCTTCATTGGCGCAGAGGATATTCTCATATTTGGCCTTGTCCATACTGGCAAACCGGAAAGTGGTGCCTTCGGCCGGGGTTGCTTCAAGATTGAAAATCTCATTGGTCTCTTCCTGGATTTTTTCAATCTGTTTTCGGATATGATCCATGACCTTGACGGCGAATTCCTGACCCTTTGAAGTGGCTATCCCTTCCTTCAGAAAATTAAGACAGGCCTCGTTCATCCCGAGGATGCCGATGGTGGAAAAATGGTTTCTCCAATATACACCCGTGTTTTCTTTTATTTTACGCAGATAGAATTTTGAATAAGGGTAAAGATCGCCTTCGGTAAATTTTTCAAGGATTTTACGCTTGATGGTCAAAGACTCTGCCGAAAGCTTGATCAGGGTGTCGAGTCTGTTAAAAAAATCCTTTTCATCTTTGGCAAGATAGCCGATCCTTGGCAGATTCAGGGTCACCACCCCGATGGAGCCGGTCAAGGGGTTGGCGCCAAACAGACCGCCGCCCCGTTTTCTGAGTTCCCGGTTGTCAAGACGAAGCCTGCAGCACATGGATCTTGCATCTTCCGGGTCCATATCGGAATTCACAAAATTTGAAAAATAGGGTATCCCGTATTTGCCGGTCATCTTCCAGATATTTTCAAGCTTTGGGTTTTTCCAGTCAAAATCCTTGGTAATATTGTATGTCGGGATCGGGAAGGTAAATACCCGGCCCTTGGCATCCCCTTCCATCATGACCTCGGCAAAGGCAGCGTTCAAAATGTCCATTTCTGCCTGGAAATCCGCATAGGTCTTATCTTTATATTCCCCGCCGAGGATGACGGGAGAATTTCTTAAGGTAGAGGGGACTACGAGATCCATGGTGATATTGGTAAACGGGGTCTGGAACCCCACCCGCGTGGGGATATTGATATTAAACACAAATTCCTGGAGAGCTTGTTTGACTTCTTTATAGGTTAAGCTGTCTTTCCATATAAAAGGGGCCAGAAGGGTGTCAAAATTGGACATGGCCTGGGCACCGGCTGCTTCCCCCTGGAGGGTATAGAAAAAATTTACGATCTGGCCAAGCGCGCTTCGAAAATGTTTGGGCGGAGAGGATTCCACTTTGCCTGCCACGCCTTTGAACCCTTCCAAAAGAAGGTCCTGAAGATCCCAGCCGACACAATATACGGACAAAAGACTTAAATCATGAAGATGAAGATCTCCAGAATAATGGGCTTCTCTGACAGCAGGGGGATAAATTTTGTTCAGCCAGTATTCAGCCGTAATATCGGAGGATATATAATTGTTGAGCCCTTGAAGGGAATAGCTCATATTGCTGTTTTCCTTGACCTTCCAGTCCATTCTCCGGATATAGGATTCCATGAGCCCGACATTTTCCTTGATGGCAATCTTCCGGATCTGGTTGTGCTGCTCCCGGTAAATAATATAGGCTTTGGCAGTCTTGTAAAAAGGGGAGTCCAGAAGTACTCTTTCCACGATATCCTGGATTTCCTCTACTTCCGGAATGGGGCCAAGACGCAGGTCTCTTGCCATGGAAATCACCTTCATGGTCATTTTCCTGGCTTCTTTTTCATTGAATTCACCAGTTGCCTCACCTGCTTTTTGAATAGCGTGGGTGATTTTTGATGAATCAAAATCTGCTATTCGCCCGTCCCGTTTTCTGATTTGGTCAAACATGTATTCACCCCTTGAAATCTGATTGAAATTAACGTATCGTCTGAAAGTTTTTTTAAAGGTTAATCATAAATTGATCCAGACTGCTGGATCATATTTAATCAACATATTGTTGTTTGTCAAGGAAAAATATCTATATATTGTGGCGGCAATAAAAAATTTGAGAATATAAATGCAGTTAGATCAAAACCCTTTTTTCAGAAAACCCATAACCTCCTGGTATGATTCCAATTTTGTCTGCTGGACAGTTATGGTGATGATGGTCTTTGTTTTTATTTTTGCAGTGGCCGGGATTATTGTCGGGTCGACCACACCGGAATTTCAGGAATATGTCTGGTTTCCGACCGTGCTTTGCATCTCAAGCCTTTTTTTGGTGCTGAAAATAGCCCTGAGGCTCAAATACCGGTCAAAAAATATTTAAACACCTTTTCTTATAATTTCTATCAGATGATATAAAATTTTCGCCGTAACCCCCCAGATCATAACATCTTCAAAGGGATAGGTCAGCTGCATGACATTGGGAAGCATTTCATGGAAGCCTTTTTCTTTATGAAAATCCATCAGATATTTTAACGGAATCTGAATTACTCTTGCAATTTCATCCGGATCATGGCGGATCACATCTTTTTGGTTCCAGATGCCGATAAACGCCTCAATATCCTTGCTGTTGATGGTTTGAAAATGACCGAGAGATCCGATCACGTCCACATTCTCCCGCCGGATGCCCATTTCTTCGGAAAGCTCTCTTAAGGCAGTGTCCTTTGTCGAAATATCATTTTTATCCCTGTGCCCTCCGGGAAAGGCCATCTGATTTGCCCATGGATATCCTTTTTTGTCTGCCTTCTGGATAAACAAAAGCCGGATTTCTTCAGTAAGGGTGAACAGGGCTATAACACCGGTTGAGTCAAAGAGGGAATCATCCGGGGCGCCCGGATGGGGGCTGTTCTGAACGGCAGAACGGATAATATTCATACAATTTTCTATATCCATGGAATCCTTAAATTGCAATTTCGATTAAACAATTGTCTAAAAGATACAGGGAAAAAAGATAAAAAGAAAGCGATTATCTACCCCAAAAACAGCAGCCCTTTGGACGTATTTGATCCAAAGGGCTGCAAGGGTGACATGATTTAAAACTTAAGATCAGGCCATGTTCTTGGCCACAAGCTCTGCAATATCCTGGGTTTTGATCTGCTCTTCTTTTCCCAGTTCCTTCATGCCGTCTTCCACCATGGTGAGACAAAAAGGGCATCCCACAGCCACGGTGGCCACATCCTTGCCTGCAATTTCTTCGGCACGGGCCAGGTTGATGCGTTTTCCAATGGTTTCTTCCAGCCACATCCTGGCACCGCCGGCACCACAGCAAAAGCTTTCGTTGGCATGGCGGTCGAGTTCCTTGAACCCGCCTTTGGAAACGGCAGACAAAAGGGATCTTGGTTCATTGTAAACGGAATTATACCGGCCCAGATAACAGGGGTCATGATAGGTCAGGCTGCCTTCCAGGGCCTTGTTCAGCTTGATTTTGCCGGACCGGACCAGGCCTTCGATGAACTCGGTATGGTGGATCACTTCATAATTGCCACCCAGCTGAGGGTACTCGTGCTTCAGGGTGTTGAGGCAGTGGGGACAGGCCGCAATGATCTTTTTAACCTTGTAATTGTTCAGGGTTTCGATATTTTCCTGGGCCATCATCTGGTACATCATTTCATTACCGGCGCGCCTTGCAAAATCACCCGTGCATTTTTCCTCAGTCCCGAGGATGGCAAAATTGATCCCGGCCTTCTGGAGAATTTTGACCAGGGCCACGGATACCTTTTTGGTGCGGTCATCAAAAGACCCGGCACAGCCGACCCAGAGAAGATAATCCACATCCGCATCCTCGGCCATCATTTTTACCCCTAAGCCTTCTGCCCAGTCAGCCCGCTTGTCATAGCCAATGCCCCAGGGATTGCCGT
>CAZWMY010000127.1:0-12946 GCA_964635025.1 uncultured Desulfobacula sp.
TCAATTTTTCGTTTTCTTGAAACAAACAAGGTGTTTTGTTAATAGAACATAACGCTTCAGGCGCGCAACTCAGTTGGTAGAGTGCTACCTCGACACGGTAGAAGACAGCGGTTCAAATCCGATCGTGCCTACCAGCAAATTCAAGGGCTTTCAGGTTTGACTGAAAGCCCTTTTTTTCATGCGCACCATGGTATGCTTCTTGCTGCCTTCCATTCTGAGGATAGCCACCTTTTTCAACCCATGGCGGATGATCCTGATGAAATGAATGAAAGCGTATCAAAGGACACAAATTTTTTATGGGGATTCATTTTGACAATCCATCTGCAAATCCCGGACTTCGCCCGGTTTCTGGAATACAAACCGGAAAGGGCGGCACTCAAATCAAGGATATTGCCGAACCCGACTCTTTTCTTTGTCTTTTGAAAAAGGTTTCGGACGGTTCCACGCTGCAGCCAACCCGCTCTGAGCCCTCTGAAGCCTCTTCAAAAGCCAAAAAAGCACTGGAATTATGCAACAGAATGAAGCTTCAGATGAATGAGAGCCTTTTGCGGATCATGTCCGATACCGATGGTGAACCTGCCACTGACAATTCTTTCATAGAAGACTTAAAAGAGATTCTTCCGGAGCAGGGGGAAAAAGCCCCTGTCCTGTCAAAGATTCGGCAGACCCCGTCAGAAATTGAGCAGCCGGGGATTTCAGCCTCTGACCGGATGGTTGGAAAAAAAGAAAAAATTAATATCGCCGGGTCTGGTGATTCTGATATCAACTGGATCATTGAAAAAGCGTCATCCCGCTATGGCGTGGATTCCGACCTCATCAAAGGCGTAATCGAGGCGGAAAGCAGTTTCAAGCCCGATGCAATTTCACCCAAAGGGGCCATGGGGCTTATGCAGCTCATGCCGGAAACAGCTAAGGAATTGGGTGTAAAAAACCCGCTGGACCCGGAAGAGAATATCATGGCAGGAACACGGTATCTGAAAAAGCTTTTAGACCGGTATGATGGAAGTGTGCCGCACGCACTGGCTGCCTATAACTGGGGCATGGGAAATCTGGACTCGGGACGCAAGCAAATGCCTGTTGAAACAAAAAATTATGTGGCCAAAATCACAGGGAATTCCTTTTCATAAATTTTATCATAAGCCGAATTCTTCAGCCCAGAGAGAGAATCTTTCGGCATGATCGATGTGTATTTTTTTAAGTTCTTCAATTATTTCTGTTGTTGTGATTTTTCGGTTTGAAAATTTCGGGTTTTTGGAGTGGTATTTGTCTGCTGCACAGATGATTTTTTCTTCAATGCTGAGGGGAACCATATCCCTTTCCGGCAATGGAAGATTGTTTGAGATAATATTTTCCTTTGTGATCCCGGCCCCGGTGTGACGTTCGCTGACCAGCCCGTATTCAGGCGGCAGCCCCAGCTCATCGAGAAGTTCCCGGCCAAGATACCCGTGACAGACGTAAGGGGCCTTGCCGAAACAGCCGATGGATTCGGACCGGGTAAGAAAGATGCCGATATCGTGAAGCATGGCTGCGGTCTGAATAAATTTCAGATCCGGGTTCAGATGCGGCAGGCGCCCTGCAATATCAAGGCTTTTTTTAGTGACAATCCGGCTGTGTTCCACCAGGATATCGTAGGCCTTTGTTCCGGGCTTATAAAATTTTTCAATGATCCTAACGGGATCTATTTTCAAGACAACAGAACTCCTTCAATAAACGGGTCCAGATCGCCGTTGAGAACCCTGTCCACATCCCCCATTTCAAAATTGGTACGATGGTCTTTGACAAGACGGTAAGGATGCAGCACATAGGACCGGATCTGGTTTCCCCAGGCTGCATCATCTTTGCCGTCATGGAGGCTCTGCATTTTTTTGTCCTGTTTTTGTTTTTCAAGCTGGTAAAGCCTTGATTTCAATACTTTGAGAGCAATTTCCCGGTTCCGATGCTGGGAGGATTCCTGCTGGCATTGAACCACGACCCCGGTGGGCAGATGGGTCATCCGGACCGCACTGCTGGTTTTGTTGACATGCTGGCCGCCTGCCCCGCTGGCGCGGAACACATCGATCCTGAGATCTGACTCGTCAATGTCGATGACGATTTCATCTTTTATTTCCGGATAAACAAAGACCGAGGCAAACGAAGTCTGACGTTTGCCGCCTGCATTAAAGGGTGAAATCCGCACCAGGCGGTGAACCCCGGACTCAACCTTCATGAATCCGAAACAATTGGTGCCGGATACCCGAAGGGTCACTCCCTTGATACCGGCTTCGTCACCCGGCTGGTAATCAAGGATTTCATATTTATATCCTTTTTTATCGATCCACCTTGTATACATGCGAAACAGCATTTCCGCCCAGTCCTGGGAATCTGTTCCCCCGGCTCCTGCATTGATGGAAACAAGGGCATCCCGTGCATCGTCTTCGCCGTCCAGGGTGATTTCAATGGAGAATTTTTTTAATTTAATTTCCAGATCAGCCAAAAGCGATATGACTTCGGCTTCGCTGTCCTTATCCGCCTCTTCCAAAGAAAGCTCATAAAGGACTTCTGCATCTTCAATTTCTTTATGCATGTCTTCAAAGGTGTCCACCAGATTGGAAATTGCAGTTCTTTCTTTTAAAAGCTCGGTGGCCTTTTCTGCATCGGTCCAGAAATTTTCTTTTGAAATCAGATGTTCAAGCTCCCGGAGGCGGTTTTGTTTGACCGGGAGGTCAAAGATACTCCCTGAGTTTCAGTGCTTTTGAATGAATGGTCTGAATGGTCTGTTTTATTTCTGCGCTCATCTTTTTTTTCTCCTCATCTGGTTTCTTATGCCTTTTACCATGAAAGTGAGACCAAAAGCAACCATAGCGACAATGGCAAAGATGTCTCCGTGCCGGGTATAAAAACTCATAACGGTCAGGGCCGGGATCTGTCTTGTCATCGCCCTGTCCGTAAACAAGGGGGTGGTTTCAAGAATTTTCCCGGTTGGATCAATAAAACCTGAAATTCCTGTATTGGCAGCCCGGGCAACAGATCTTCGATTTTCGACGGCCCTGAATACAGCCATGGAAAAATGCTGCATGGGAGCAGAAGTGCGGCCGAACCAGGCATCATTGGTAATGGCGGTAAGGAGATCGGCCCCGTTGTTTACAAACCCTGAAGCAATGTTCGGGAACAGGATTTCAAAGCAGATGAGAACCCCTGTTTTATGTTCTTTGAAATCAAGGGGAACATAAGTCTTGTCGCCTGTTGAAAAATTTCCGGCCTGGGCCGTGATTTTACCCAGAAAGGTCAGGTATTTTCCAAAAGGGACATATTCTCCAAAGGGTACCAGATGGTTTTTATCATAGGTGGCGGTTACAATGGAAAACCGGTTCAGCATATAGGCTCTGTTATAATACAGGGTGTCTTTTTCTTCGGATTTAAAAGCCGGGCTTCCAATGAGAAAATTGGTTTTTGACTCCCGGACACACTGATCCACAAGGTTTGACAATTCCTGCTCATGGCCGTAATAGAACGGAAGGGCGGTTTCAGGCCAGATGATCAGCTCGGGCTGATCATTGAGTGTGGTTTTTGAAAGAAAAAGATATTTTTCAACGGTTTTATTTTTAAATTCATTGCTCCATTTCAGATCCTGCTCAATATTGCCCTGGACAACGGTAATGGCAGGTTTTTGCGCTGAAGTCACGAGCGAGTTAATGGTAAGAAGTCTTGAGTGCCCGTAGACCATCACGGATAAAACCAGGATGACGGTAAAAAGCATGGTCATAAGAGGCCGTTTCTCTTCCTTTTTTGACAGAATGAAAAGATCGGCAAAAAAATAATTGATCAGAACAATAAAAAAGGACACTCCGTAAACCCCGGAAAGATCAGCGATCTGGATGAATAAAAGATTTGAATATTGGCTGTACCCGAGGCTTCCCCATGAAAATCCCGTGAATGCATAGGTTCTGATATATTCAAGGCTTACCCAGGCGCAGGCTGCCAGAAGGGGTGTAAAAAAAGGTCCGGGGTTGAGCTTTTTTAAAAGAAAAGCAAAAAGAGCGGGAAAAAGGGCAAGATAAAAACACAGCAGGATCAGTGTGGCAGAGGCCAAAATGAGATGAAGCCCGCCATAAATATGAATGGTGGGAACAATCCAGTAGATCAGTGTGATAAAATGAAATAAACCCATAATGAACCCACTCAAAAAAGATTGTTTCGGATTCAAGGGTAAAAGGGACAAAAGCCATGGGATCAGGGCAAAAAAGGCAAGATAGGAAAGACCGGCCTTTGGAAATGAAAGGGTCAAAAGAATACCGCTTGCAGCGGCTGATCCATATTGAACCCAAAAATATTCTTTTTTTTGTGGCATTCTTAATTTTCTTTTCTTATATTTTTTTTAAAAACCTGCTATATTTAGCAGGAAGTCAAAAAGCAGTCAAATAATGAAATCAGCAACAGGTTATATATGAAAAATGATTATCAGGTAAATGAAACGGAAGATGATACCGAGAACCTGACCACTCATCATAATTTATTTGATTTAAAAGCGCAGACCCTGACCCCCGGGGAAATGAAAATTATTCTTGATGCCTCACCGGTGGGTATGGCCATTGTCAAAAACAGGATTCTTGGCTGGACCAATGATGTCTTTCATACCATGCTGGGGTACGAACCCGAGTCCTTAAAAGGGAAAAAAGTACGATCTCTTTTTGCAGATCAAAAAGAATATGAAAAGATGGGGGTGGATCTTAACTCCCATTTGGACAGATTCGGAAGCAGCCTTTTGGAAACAAGGCTTCGCAGGAAAGACGGCACGATTTTGACTTGCATGATCCGGGCTTCAAGGTTAGATATGGATGACCCGTCAAAAGGCATTATTGTCATTGTTACGGATATTTCCGAACTAAAACTGCTTCAGATTCAGCTTCAGCAGGCCCAGAAAATGGAAGCCATAGGGATTCTGGCCGGGGGGATATCCCATGATTTTAATAATATATTAATGGGGATACAAGGCCATTTGTCGCTGATGCAGATTGATCTGTCAGCTGTTGAAAGGGTTGCGGCTCATTCCAAACATATCGGCCGCCTTGTAAAAACCGCAGCAGAATTAACCAGCCGTCTCCTTGGTTTTGCCAGGGGGGGGAAATACCGGATTTCGGTATTAAATATCAACGAACTGGTTGCCATGGCCCTGGAGATTTTTGGCCCCACCCGCAAAGACATCACCATTCATAAGGAATTTGAAAAAAAGCTGCATCTTGTGGATGCAGACCAATCCCAGCTTGAACAGGTCTTTTTAAACCTTTTAATCAATGCTTCCCAGGCCTTGCCCGGACCTGGCGACATTTTTGTCTTCACACAGAATTTTTTTATTGACCAAAATCATTCTTATCCCTTTGAAGTTCGGCCCGGGCGATATATCAAAATTACGGTAAAAGACACCGGCATCGGCATGGATATGGAAATCCAGAAAAAAATATTTGACCCGTTTTTTTCAACAAAAGAGGTGGATGATAAAAAAGGAAGAGGGCTTGGTCTGTCCACGGTTTTTGGAATTGTAAAAAACCATAAGGGATTTATCCTGGTGGAAAGTGAAAAGGGTAAAGGTTCAAGCTTTCACATCTGTTTGCCGGCCTCTGACAATCTTGAAACAAAAGAAATAAAAGAGGACTTCCGGTCTTTTGACCAGGTACAGAAGGGTTCGGAAACCATCCTTTTAGTGGATGATGAAGAAGAGATCGTTAATGTTGGGAAAAATTTTCTGGAAAAACTCGGATATAAACCGCTGATCGCAAGGAACGGTCTGGAAGCCGTCGAGATATTCCGAACCTATCAAGATCAGATTTCACTCATCGTGCTTGATCTGATCATGCCGAAAATGGATGGGAAACAGGCATTTATTATGATTAAGGATATAAAGCCTGATGCAAAAATTCTGATATCCACAGGCTATACGGTTGATGACAAAATTGAAGGATTTCTGAACCAGGGGTGCCACGGATTCATACAAAAACCATTTTCCCTGAACGAATTTGCCAGGGCCTTAAGAAAGATTTTGGATAAAACACTATAATCCTTTTTCCTATATCATTCCTCCGTTAACCCCTATGACCTGACCATTGATATAGGCGGCTTTTTCCGAACACAAAAAGGCAACCGCATATGCAATTTCTTCGGGTTTGCCAAGCCGTTTGGCCGGGATGGCATCAATAAGGGAATCCATTTTTATTCCATCCAGCATCCGGGTCTCTATAAATCCGGGTGAAACTGCATTTACTGTGATGTTCCTGTTTCCTACCTCTCTTGCCAGGGCTTTTGTGGCTCCGATAAGACCGGATTTGGCGGCTGAGTAATTGACCTGGCCTGCATTTCCCATCTGTCCGGCAGCAGAGGTGATGGTCACAATTCTGCCGGCCCTGTTTTTCAACATATATTTGACCACCGGTTTTGTCACATTGTAAAAACTTGTCAAATTGGTATGAATGACTTGGAGCCAGGAATCCTCTTTCATCATGGCGAAAAGCCCGTCATTTCTTATGCCGGCATTATTGACAAGAATGTCGATTTTGCCTTTTTCCTTCAGGATGGTTTGAACCGCTTTCCGGGAATCTTCGGAGTTTGTCACATCAAACGGCAATAAAGCCCCATGTCCCCCACAGATATTTATCTTTTCAAGGGTCTGGGCAGCCGCAATGCCGTCGGACCGGTAATTGATATAGACAAATATTCCTTGTCCGGCAAGTTCGGCGGCAACGGCGCTTCCGATTCCTTTTCCCGCCCCTGTAACAAGAGCAATTTTTTCAGCGTGTTGGGTCATGGGGTCTCCGATATGATTCATTTTGCTATTGGCGTGATATGCCTGTATAGGGAATGGCTTTATCATCCGCAAGAATTCATTTCAACAGATTTCTTAAGCCCTGGCTTTTTCGGTGAGAAAGTACAAAATCAGGCAAAGGCTTTTGGGTTCACATTTTGATTGACAAAAAAGGCTATCCTATTTATAAATCAGACCTCTTGATAAGACTTAAAATGAATGATTTCGGAAAGGACATCAAATCGTGAAAAAATGGTTTATGTGCTTATTGATGGCTGGTTTGATTGCATCAACTGCCCTGGCAAAAGAAACCCGGAAACCCAAGACCCCTCCGCCGGCCCCTGCTAAAAAAGAACAGGCTGCCCCGGTTCAGGGCAAAAAAGAGGCGGCCCCGGCCCCCGAGAAGGAAGCCCCGTTTCAGGCGCTGATCGTCATGGAGGCAAGCACCGGCAAAATCCTTGAAGAAATAAACCCTCATCTGAAACATCCCCTGGCCAGCGTTACCAAACTCATGACAGCCTGTATCGTCATGGAAAAACTGCAATCCGGAGCAATTCAGTTGACGGATATGGTCACCATCTCCGCTGCTTCATCAAAAATGGGCGGCAGCCAAGTATATCTGAAGCAGGGCGAAATGTTTAAGCTGGAAGACCTGATGAAGGCCGTCATGGTTGCATCCGGAAATGATGCAGCCCATGCCGTTGCCGAACATATTGCCGGAACCCAGGAAGCCTTTGTGGAAGAAATGAATAAAAAGGCCAAAAGCCTGGGAATGAATGATTCAGAATTTCACAGCGTTCACGGGCTGCCGCCTGCGGCCGGTCAAATTGAAGATGCCAGTTCCTGCCACGATCTGATGCTCCTGTCCCGGGAGCTGCTGAAATATCCGAAACTCCTTGAATGGACCTCCATTCAGACTGAACCCTTCAGGGAAGGGACCTTTATTATGAACAACCACAACAAGATCCTCGGAAAACTGCCTGGAGCGGATGGATTCAAGACCGGATTCTATGCAAAGGCAGGGTTTAATGTGGTTGCAACCGCTAAAAAAGAGGGGCTCAGGCTTGTTGTTGCCGTCCTTGGAAGCCCCAGCGCCAGAATCAGGGATGGCATTGCCATTGAAAAATTTAAAAAGCACATGGCCAGATACAATATGGCTCCTCTGGCTCAAAAAGATAAGGCAGTCGGGGAACCCATCGCATTGCCGGATGGTGAGACCCAATCGTTCCAGGCTGTGGCCGCCTCTGATTTCTTCTACCCGGTATTAAAGGAAAAGCTGCCGTCTGTAAAAAAAGAATTCCGCCTGCCCCGTGAAATCAAAGGCGGGGTGGAAGCCGGCCAGAAAGTCGGAGAAGCGGTGTTTACGCTTGAAAATGAAACACTGGGAACTGTAGATCTGGTGGCCCCGGCACAGATCAAAAAACTAGGTTTTTTTAAACGGCTGCTCAGACGTATCGGGCTTTGATAAAGGCTGTCCATGAACAACCCGTTCACCCCGGATCTGATCCCATATCCCTATATGACCTACTCTGACAGGGTCAGGATAAGTCCTTTGTTTAATCATCTGACAGGAGACCCTCTGGTGGTGAACCTTTCACCGGGCTCACCGATTTTCGATCTTGTGGATATTAATGACCAGCAGGCGTTTCAAAACCTCCTGGATCAATGGATGAAGGATCGCCACCATAGCTTTGGTCTTGCCGCTTATCTTGAAAACAGGGAAACCATCCTGTCTTGCTATCCCCAGATGAAAAAAGAAGAGCGGTACTACCACCTGGGGCTGGATATCATTGTGCCTCTTTGGACCCCTCTTTGTGCTCCGTTGGATGGGATTGTGGCGGCCAGCGGATATGAAGCCGGAGACAAAAATTATGGGGCCTATGTCCTTATCAAGCATGAAAGCCCTTATTTTGAAACCTTTTACAGTTTTTACGGTCATCTGAAACGGGGAAAACTCCCGGCCACCGGCCAAAAATTTGAAGCTGGTGAGGTCTTCGCCTATATCGGGGATTTCCATGAAAACGGGAACTGGTTTTACCATACCCATCTCCAGATCATTACCCAAAAAGGTCTTGACAAAGGATATCTTTCCAAGGGGTATTGCACAGCCAAGGATCTTTTCGAGATACACGACCTTTGTCCGTCTCCCCTGCCTTTGTTTAAAACCCGGTAAAATAGGGTTTAGATAAACCAGGCATATTGATTTTTCAGGAAAAGACGGGTATTTGTAGGAGACTCTGTTTCAACAATATCCTGGAGCGGTGCCATGCATCTTGAATGTAACAACCTGAATTTTACATACCCGGACAGCTCCGTACCGGTGATCAGGAACCTCTCCTTTCTGATGAAAAACCCGGGATTCAATGCTGTATTCGGGCCTTCCGGAGTTGGAAAAACGTCGCTGGCAAGACTTATCGCAAAGATGGACTTCAATTTTAAAGGCGATATCATCACCCGCGGCATGGACACCATCCTCTATTCCTATAATCTGGAGCGGCTTCCGGGGTGGTCAAGCACGGGTAATCATCTGGACAGGGTCACCCCTGAAGGAAAGCGGCAGTTAAAGGACCGGTTGATCGACATCTTTGAATTAAAAAATATTCTGCCGTCCAGATTCTCAAAACTGTCCATGGGCCAGCAAAACAGGATCAATCTGGTTCGTTATCTTTTGCAGGATTTTGATCTTTTGATTATGGATGAAAGCCTTGCCAATGTGGATGAAAAATTGAGGGAATCCATCCTTTTGTCCATCAAGGGCCTTTTTGCCGATAAAATGTTTCTCTACATTTCCCACAATCTCATGGAAGTGTCGGAATTCTGCCGTGATATTCTTGTGTTGGGAAAATCTTCGGCAAATAAGGGGTATTCCATTATCCAGGGCCGGGATTATAAAAAAGGCTATCAACCGGACAAAGAGAGTCTTGATCGAACCATGCTGGAGATTATGAATGCTGTTTAGACGGATTTACCAGTTTCTGATAGTCTATTTCATCGGTCTTTTCTTTTTACTGCTGATCAAGGCGGCCCTGTCCCTGTCCGATTATGTGATTCCTGGGGCCGGGCTTATCGTTGAAACCTTTTACACCGTATTTGACACCTATTTTTTTGATGTCATGAATACCATGTCGGTGACGGTGCTGGGCCAGTGCATGTCAATTGCCATGGCTTTCGGGGTTGGTATCGCCGGCCGCAGATCCTCCTGGATGGGGTCTTTCATCAAGGTTACCGCCTATAACATCCAGGCCTATCCCATTGTGGCCCTGGCTCCCATTATTTTTATCCTCCTGGGGGACGGATTTTTGTCAAGACTCCTGATTGCCTCCATGATCTGCTATTTTCCGCTTTTATTGTCCGTTTTAGGGGTCATGGCAACACCGGTGGAAGATATTGAACATTTTTATATCATCACGGGAAGGATGCGCTGGCAGCTTGAAGTGAAAATCAGAGCGTTTGAAAATTTAAGCAAGATCACCACCGTGATTTCGGGCAGCGCCACCCTGGCCATGGCCGGAACCATTGTGGCCGAATTCATTGCCGCCAATGCCGGGATCGGCTACAGCATCCGGGTTGCCTTGTATCAGAGCGATCTTGGAAAAATCCTGATCGCCTTGTTTATGATCGGTATTATCATATCCATATACCAGGGCTGTCTTGAAACCCTGGGTGAACAGATAAAGACCCGATGGTCGGTGTCAAAGGGAGGAAACTCATTATGAAAAAACAGATTTTCATGGTTTTATGGATGTTTTTATGTGCCATCGCTTTTGAAGCTGTTGCCCATGCAGATGAAACTGAATTGAACTACAGGCTGAAATGGCTGTTTAACACCAGTGTGGCCGGCGATATCTATGCAGATGCCAAAGGATATTTCAGGGATGCAGGGCTAAAAGTCAATGTCAGGGAAGGGAGCCCGGAAAAAAATGCAATAAACGAACTGGAACTCAGGTCTGCGGATTTTGGCGTGGCATCGGCAGACCAGATCATCCGGGCCCTTGACAAAGGAGCAAAAATCATTGTTCTGGCCCAGCTTTTTCAGGTCAACCCCATGCAATGGATTTACCGGGCAGATCAGCCTGAGATCAAAACCCTGGCCGATCTTAAAGGACGAAATATCGGCATTACCTTTGGCGGCAATGATGAAACTGTTATGAACACCCTTTTTGCAAAGGCCGGCATCATAAAAAAAGATGTAAAAATCACAGGGGTGAGATTTGATTTCACCCCCTTTTTCAAGCGGGAAGTGGAGGTTTGGCCGGTTTATTTCAATTCCCAGGGGGTGATCCTGAAAGACAAGCTGGAAAAAGAAGGAGAAAAGGTCTTTTTTTTCAACCCTGCGGATTTTGGTGTCAATTTTGTGGCCAACTCCGTGATCACATCGGAAAAAATCTGGAAAAATAAACCTGAAATTGTAAAAAAATTCATGGAAGCCCTTTTAAAAGGCTGGGAAGCAGCCATGGACCCGGCCAACGAAACCGATGTGCTTATCGAAGTAAAAAAACAGGACAAAGATGCCAATGACGAGTTAAGAAGGCTTCAGCTTATTGCTACAAGAGAATTGATCAAACCTTCGGTCACAACAAAAATCGGAACCATAGATGCGGATGCCTGGAAACAGACCGAGGCCATCATGTTGAATGAAAAACAAATCAAGCAGCCGGTCCATGTCGGCTCGATTCTGAAACATTAAAACCACAGGGTTGTCATCAGGACAGGAAGATCCTGCTTTTGAAATTGAACCGTATCATCATAAAGATCCCGGAGGCCGTGAGACTGATGAGAAGTCCGTACCAGATACCGAAAATCCCCATGTCAAACCTGAAGGCCAGGATATACCCTGACGGAAGCCCCATGAACCAATAAGCTACAAGGGTGATGAGGGTCGGGATTTTCATATCGGTAAGACCCCGCAAAATACCGATGCCGACGGCCTGGGTTCCGTCGGATACCTGGAAAAAAGCCACAATGATAAGAAGTGAAGCCGTGATATCAATGACGGCATTATCGGCAATATAAAATCCCGGCAGATCATGTCGAAACACAATAAACACAAGACCGGCCGATGCCATGAACAGGGCACACAGGATGGATGCGGAAAACCCTGCCATTCTTGTCCCGCGGACATCCTGCCTTCCCACTGCATTGCTGACCCGGATGGTGGCGGCCGACGATATGCCCATGGCCACCATAAAGGAGATGGAGGCAAGGTTCAAGGCGATCTGGTGGGCGGCAAGAGCTGTGGTTCCCATCCAGCCGATCATGACGGCTGAAGCGGAAAAAGCGCTGACTTCAAAAAAATACTGTAGGCCTGCCGGGATGCCGATGGAAAGAAGTCTTTTTATCATAGGAAAATTAATTTCATGGAAGTTGAGGAAGGGATCAAATCGTTTCATTTTTAAAGATTTTGTCACCACGACCATCAACGCAATAGCCATGAACACCCGCGAGCCCGTGGTGGAAATCCCGGCTCCGGTCAGACCCAGTGCCGGCATGCCAAGATTCCCGTAGATGAAAATCCAGTTTCCAATGATGTTGACGAGATTGGCCAAAAGCATAATCACCATGGCAGGCTTCAAGAAGCTCACCCCTTCGGCAAACTGACGGTAACTCTGGAACACCATCAGGGGAAGAAGCGACACCCCAAGGATTTTCATAAAAAAGGAGGCCGGCGCCACAATCTCGGGAGGCTGGTTCAGGTAAGGGATGGTTTCTGAGAGAAGAAAGGTGATTGCACATAAAATCACACCTGAAAAAAAATTGACCAGAAGGCCTTGTCTCAGGACGATACCACATTCTTTGTCTTTTCCGGCTCCTGAGGTCATGGCGGTCAGAGGGGTCACAGCCATGGTCAGACCGAATCCAACCACCATGACCAGGATGAACATGGAATTGGCAAGAGATGCGGCGGCAAGCGGGGTTGCGCCGAGTTTACCGACCATGATTGTGTCCACAACCGACATGAGCATCTGCCCGAGCTGCCCCACAACAATGGGAATGGACAGCCGGACGGTTTTTTTTATTTCAGCCGGAAGCATTGATCGCCCTAATGGTTTAATTTGAAACATAAAGGCTGGATTAGATCGCAAATCCATAAAGAAATCAACAGGAAATCTTTTGCCATACAGGGTAATCGCAAGTAACTTTGCCATAGGAAGCTCTGGCTTGAGCGAATATTAG
>CAZWMY010000128.1:0-12643 GCA_964635025.1 uncultured Desulfobacula sp.
AAATTCAAGCCTTCAAGGATTGCAGAAGATGTCATGGGTCTTGCCAGGGAATCCTACCGGCTGCTCCAGAGCCTTCCGGGAGATGCCATTGAGATCATGCGTCTTGCAAAATCCGGAAAGCTTTCATTCAATATGAAAATCGAAAATCTTGATAAACTGCTCCATAATCAGGATCAGACCAGCAACCGGATTTCCTTTTCAATTATTATTGCAGCCCTGATCCTGGGTTCCGCCATTGTCATCAATTCCAATGTGCCGCCCATTCTTTTCGGGGTATCTGTTATCGGGATTGCAGGATTCCTTGCTGCAGCCGTTCTCGGAATCTGGCTGCTCATCGCCATTATCCAAAAGGGAAGGCTGTGATTCCGGCATAAAAATGACCGGATAAACCGCTCAAGCAGTATCTTATTACCATTTGATATAGGGGTGAAGGACCAGATTGGAGTTATAATACCGTGGGTCATGGGTGACTTCTTTTCCGATCCAATCCGGAAGTTCAATTTTCTGATCTTCCGACTCAAGCTCCACTTCCGCAATTATCAGCCCCTGGTTTTCACCGAAAAACTCATCCACCTCAAAAACCGTTGCCTTGTATTCAATCCTGGTTCGGTTTTTTTCGATAACGGGTTTTTCCACAATATCACGGAGCATGGCATCGGCGTCCTCTTTCGGGATTTCATATTCATATTCGGCCCGCTTCGCCCCTTTTGAGATGCCCTTGATGGTCAGATATCCTTTTTCGCCTGCCGTTCGGACCCGGACGGTTCTTTCCTTTGAAAGGTTCAAATATCCCTGGCGATATGGGACAGGGCTCCCATGAGCCCGCCAGTCGTCGCTTTTCAAAAGAAATTTTTTTTCTATCTCAATTCCCACAACCTGCTCTTTTCTAACTATTTATGATGCAATCACCGGTCATTTGAATACGGATACCAGTCGGATTCCCTCAGTCTGCCCACCTTCAATATTCCGATTTCATAGGTTGCCGTATTGAAGACTATTTTCCGGCCCAATTCGCCGCCCACATCTTCTGAAACAATTTTTATTTTTTTACTGGATAAAATATTTCGGGCCACTTTAAAATTATCTTTACCGATATCTCTCTTTGAAAATTCTGTATTAAAAGCACCACCGAAAATCTGCGCTTCCAGTTTTGAAATCTTGGAACCATTATCGGCCATCATTCGGATCAGGGTTAAAACAGCCACATTGCCGTACAGGGTGGTTGTCTTTTCCTTGCCGGTGACATAAGGAAATAAAAAATGGTTCATGCCTCCGGTTTTAAGGGACTTGTCATAAAGACTCACTGCTACGGATGATCCCAGCACGGTTGAAATCGTGGCAGGCCGTTCGGGCAGATAAATAAATCCCGGTCTTAAAAAATAATCCTGAACAACCGGTCGTGAATCATGTGACATTACAATATTCCTTTTTTTTATTTCAATAATATTTTGTTTTATCCTATTCTACTTTTCATATCAAGCCGGAATCAGGCAAGCCAAAAAATCGCATGGCGCCTTTGCTTCTTTCATCTTGCGAAGTTCAGGCGCTTGTGTTAAGTGATAATCTTCAGGACAACGGTAGATGAAAAAAGTGTATTAATACCGGAAAAATCATGACAATGAGGTATTAATGATAGATCATCCCTGTATTCGTATCGGGCATTTGAAAATTTTTGAGCACTTGATTTTGGGCATTGCCGATCTTCATTTAAAAAATCAGGTCAAAACTCTTGACAGGTCAACTCTTAAGCCGGTTGCCATGAATGCCTGGCACCAGGTTTGTGAAAGCCTTCAAAATGAAGACATCGACGGTGCATTTATCCCGGCACCCCTTGCCATGGACCTTTTTGCTTCAGGTCTGGATATCCGGCTGCTTATGTTTACCCATAGGTCCGGCAGCGTCATATTAAAAAGCAAGCGATCCGGCATCAAAACCATCGCTGATTTTAAAGGTAAAACCGTCCTTGTCCCCCTAGAGCTTTCCATCCAGAATATGTTTCTTCACCGCTTGCTGTCTTCGGCCGGACTTACGTTTGGAACCCATGAGGGCCGCACTGCTGATGTTGCCCGTGAGGTTGTGCCCTCCTGCCTGATGACTGAAATGGCATCCCTTGATGACGATCATGATATTGCAGGGTTTGCCCTTGAAGAACCTTTTGGAAGAGATGCTGAAATAAGGGGAATCGCCACAAGAATATGCACCACCGGCAGTTTGTGGAAAAACCACCCTGGATCTGTTTTTGTCCTTAAAACCTCTTTTATCGAAAACTATCCGGAACCTGTAAAAGAACTCGTTTCTCTGTTTATTCAAACGGCCCGGTTTATTGAGGAGAACAAAAACGATGCGCTTTTATCCATGGCTCAGCTTTTTTTAGGGCAGGATAAAGACATTGTCCGTCACATTCTTTTTGAAACCGATCTGACCTTTGATAAAACCCTTCTCATTCCTGACTTTGAAGCATTGAACATAATTCAGGACTATATGTCCGGTCCCATGGGGATCATGAAAACCACCATTGATTTAAACCGCCTGATCGACAGGTCCTTCATCTTACCAACCTTATTGGAAAATGTGCATTGAAAATACAACTCGACCAGGTCACAAAAATTTATAAAAAGTCAAAACAATCCGATCACACGGTATTAAAGGATATTTCTTTTTCCATTGATCATGGTGATTTTGTCATTATTCTGGGGGAATCCGGCTGCGGCAAGACAACGCTTTTAAATCTTTTGGCCGGTCTTGAACAGCCCACATCCGGTAAGATTTTGATGGATGGCCGGGAAATCATCGGGCTGCACCCTTCCCGCTCCATGTTGTTCCAGCAGCCGACACTGATCCCTTGGTTGACGGTGAAAGACAATGTGGCTTATGGCTGCAAACTCCGGGGTGATACGGAGAACCTCGATTACCGGGTTAATCAGTTTCTTGAAATCATGGGAATTGCGGGATTTGCCGATGCCAGGCCCAACCAGCTGTCTCTGGGCATGGCCCAGAGGGCCTGCCTTTCAAGAGCCCTGGTAGGACACCCGGATATTCTTCTCATGGATGAACCTTTTGCATCACTGGATACCTTTACCCAGGCCCATATTCAGGAGGAACTGGTTAATTTATGGCTTTCCGAACAGTTTACCGCTGTCTTTGTCACCCATGATATTGACGAAGCCATACGGCTGGGAAACAAAATTATCCTTTTGGCAGGCGAACCTGCAAATATCACCGATATCTTTGAAATTACAGAAGCCTATCCAAGAGACCGGAACAATATGAAATTCAAGGAAATCCGAAAAAAAATAGTAGACCGCTTCAAGAATTCATATCTTGCCAAAAGGAGTCTTTTGTAATGGAAAACAACAGTCCCTCCAGCTCAAGACGGCAATTCCTGAAAACTGCGGCCGCCGCCTGCTCAGGGCTTTTTCTGCCTAAGGCGCTCACCGCCTTTGCCGCATCCGAAACCCTGAAAATCGGATATCTTCCCATAACCGATGCCACTCCTTTGCTTGTGGCCTACGGGCTCGGTTATTTTTCAGAAGAAGGGCTTGCGGTTGAGAAACCGGTTATGGTAAGATCCTGGGAAATTCTGACCGAATCTTTCCTGGCAGGAAAATTTAATTTAACCCATTTGCTTTTTCCCATCCCCATGTGGCTTAGGTTTAAACAAAGGGTTCCTGTAAAGGTCCTGGCCTGGGATCATACCAATGGAAGCGCCATCACCGTGAGAGGAGACTCCGATATTTACAGTTTCAAAGATCTGGGCGGCAAACAGATTGCTGTCCCTTACTGGTATTCCATGCATAACATCCTCCTTCAGATGGGGCTCAGATCCTGCGGATTAATCCCTGTCATCAAACCCCAGTCTGCCAGGCTTGAAAAAAATGAGGTCAATCTTTTCATTCTCCCCCCGCCGGACATGCCGACGGCGCTTTTAGGCAATAAAATCGACGGATATATTGTTGCAGACCCATTCAATGCCCTGGCTGAAATCAAATTTAATGCCAGGATCATGAGATTTTCCGGCGATATTTGGAAAAATCACCCCTGCTGCGTCATTGTTGCCCACGAGAACTTTATCAATAAAAATAAAGCCCTGGTCCAAAAAGCCATGAACGCCCTTGTCCGGGCCCAGGACTGGTGTATTCGCAACCCGGGCGAAACCGCTCACCTCTTAAGCCGGGACGGCGAAGGATATCTGCCGTTCCCCAAAGAAGTTCTGGCCAGGGTTTTTGAAAACCCGAAACCAAATCAGGTAATTCATCCGGCCTGGAATGTTGCAAGGATCGGGTTTCAACCCTTTCCCTTCCCATCGGCCACAGAATTTATCATTGACCGGATGAAACAGACCCTTGTGGAAGGAGATACTCTCTTTTTAAAGGATCTTGACACACAAAAAGCAGCAGCCGACCTGGTGGACGATACCTATGTCGGAAAAGCCCTGGATGACATGGGTGGCCTCAAAAAATTCTGCAACTGTGATATTATAAAACCATATACAAGGGAAGAAATCGTTGAAATCAATTAACCGTTTTATATATAAAGACCCCAAACAAGTGGGTCTGAACGCTGTTTTCGGCAATCGCGATTTTGGATGGAAATATGAACTCATCGGCCTTTTTGTCTTTGCCATGGTCTGGATCACGGTTACGGATTTCTTTTTCACACGACCGGATTTTGCTCAATATAAAGGCTTTTTGCCCGATGCAACCATAAAAGCATTGATGGCGGCTGCACAGGAAAGCAAATTCTGGATATCCGTATTTGCAAGCCTGAAAAGAATTCTCATCGGGATCTGCATTTCCGCAGTCATAGGTGTTCCCATCGGCATTCTGGTGGGTTTTTATCCCCGGTTCCGGGGTCTTTCATACTCTCCGATTCAGTTTGTCAGAATGATCAGCCCGCTTTCCTGGATGCCCATTGCCATCCTTTTATTTGCAAGTTTTGAGTCTGCCATATATTTTTTGATTGTAATGGCGACAATTTGCCCTATAATACTCAATACAACCATTGGTGTTTTGAATATTAATCCGCAATGGATCAAAATGGCGCTGAACCAGGGAGCAAACAATTTTCAATTGATCAAAACCATTATCATCCCGTTTTCGTTGCCCTATATGCTGACGAGTCTTCGTCTTGCTTTGGGGGTGGCATGGATTGTTCTTGTCCCGGCGGAATTCTTAGGTGTATCCAGCGGTCTTGGCTATCTGATCAATGATGCAAGGGATACGATGGAATATGACAAACTCATGGCAATGATTATTGCCATCGGGATTCTTGGATTTACCCTGGACAGGGTCATCCAAAAATTCCAACACACCGTCAGCTGGTCCTGGAATGAATAGCATTTAATAGTAAATTATATACCATATTGATAAAACCTTAAGGAGTGTTTTTATGGCTGTAAATCCAAACATTAAAATTGTCGTGGCGGATGACTCCGGAACCATGCGCATCATGTTCAAACAGATATTAAACAAAGCCGGGTATGAAAATCTTGTTATGGCTGTCAATGGCGCCGACGGAATTGAAAAGGTGAAAGCCGAAAAGCCCGATCTTGTCATCAGCGACTGGAATATGCCCCAGATGGATGGGCTGGAATTCCTGCAAGCCTTAAGAAAAATGGATGAATTTAAAACACTGCCCTTTATCATGGCAACGGCCCAATCTGACAAAGCCCAGCAGATTACAATAATGGAATCCGGCGGAAACGGTCATGTCCCAAAACCGTTTGATGAAGCCCAGATCAGCAAAGCCATAGAAGCGGCCTTTGCCGGAGAATCCATAGAAAAAGCACCGGTAAAAAAACAACGGCATGTGGTGGGAGGAAGGGTTGAGCTCAATGTCGCCCATATCCAAATTACGGACCACCTCGCCCTGGGTGCGTTAAAGCACAGGATAGAGCAGGGAGATGTTGAACCGGTTCATTTTGATCTGACCACAAGCCTGAAAGCAGGATGGAATCCGATTCAAGAAGGTCTTGAAAGCGGTGAAATCGACTGTGCATTTGTGCTTGCGCCCATTGCCATGGACCTTTTTGCCTATGACTCTCCGATCAAGCTGGTGTTATTTGCCCATAAAAACGGAAGCACGTTTATCCGTTCCCGGCATTATGACCCGCGGTTTGATTCTCTTCAGAGTTTCTACAGATATAAAGTCGTGGATATTCCCCATAAAATGTCGGTTCACCATATGCTGGCACACCAGTTTTTAAAAGAGCTGGGGCTGAAACCTGGCGTTCCCGGAAAAAAAGCCATCAATGTCCGGTTTGAAGTTGTCCCGCCCGTCAAAATGCCGGAAATCATGAAATCAAACGAGGATGTTGCAGGCTTCATGGTTGCGGAACCTGTTGCCACAAAAGCCATTGTGGGTGAAATAGGCAATCTTGAATTTTATTCAGCCAGCCGTTGGGATAATCACCCCTGTTGCATCGTGGCCATGCAGGAGGATTTTATCCAGAAATACCCTGAAGCTGCCCAGGAATTTGTCTCCCTCTTGGTGGAAACCGGCGAATATATAGAAAACGATAAAATACGGGCAGCCAGGATTGCCGTAAGCTTTCTTGATCCGGAAGGAAAACTGGGGCTGAATCCCCAGGTTCTGCAGAATGTTTTTTCCCAGCCAAAAGCCATCCGGTGGGACGGGCTTTACCCGGTTGCCGACGATCTTGATAAAATCCAGCGATACATGCATGATGTCATGGAGATCGGCAGAATCATAGATCTTGATAAATTTATTGAAAGCCGTTTTGCAGACAGAGCATACAAATGATTTTTTATAAAGGGGGCTGTCGATGAAAATTACTGATCCGGGTGTCATTAAAAATGGGGAAAAAGACCTGATTGAATCCTTAAAAGAAGATCTTGATCTTGATGCAGTCAAAGAGATCATTAAACACAAAATGACAGGCGCAGCACTTTCTGCGAGGGGAGGTGAAATAGTCGTGTATAACAATCAGATCGCCTTTCGGTTGGATTTTGACCTATCCTTGAGCGGCAGCCTCATGTTTGACCGGCAGGGAAACCATATCCCGGCAGAGTCTGACGGGTCTGATGATCAGAAAGATTATCCTGATGAAAAAGAGGACAAAGACATAGCAGATATCGAGAGGGATAATAAGAGTGAACCACAAGCAAAGGATGCCCTTGATCTTCAAGATTATGACCTTGACCCGCTTGATGATCTTGAGGAACTGACCGAAGATCCTGAGCCTGAACTTGAACTTAAGGAAGATGATCCCCTCATAGAGGATGACACTCTCACTATGGATGACCTTGCAGATGACGATATTACTGACATTCTCAAAGAAAGCCGTGATTTCTGGGAAAAGAAAAAGGATTCATAATCTCTGCCTGAACCATGAAGGAAGCCCTGTATCATGACATCGGAAAATCTTAAAAAAGATATCGTGAATATCGAAGAGCTCAAAGAGATCATGGATGGAGATATGGAACTCATCAAAGACTGTTTTGCAGATTTTGTTCAGGAGTTCCCCAAAGCCTTTGATGAAATCAAAACTGCCGTGATTGAAAAAGATGGCATAAAACTGGATGGTTCCGCCCATAAACTAAAAGGCACATTAAGATATCTTGCTGCAGAAGCCGCGGCCGATGCAGCATACAGCCTCGAATTCTCCGGCAAATCAAACGATATGAAAGGGGTTGAAGAAAAGCTTGAACGGTTAAACAGTGAGTGCGGCAAGCTTTTAGATTTTATAAACAATTTTAATGGTTAAGCATTACATCCTATCCGCTTTTCTTTCCTGACGGGCAGATTTTCAAAAGTGGGCATTCCGGGCAACGCGGTTTTTTTGCATCACAGATATCCCTTCCAAAATAAATCAGCTGAAGGGAGAGATCATTCCAGTATTTTTGGGGTATGATGTCCATCAGTTCATATTCGATTTTGACAGGATCTTTTTTATCGGTCAGACCAAGCCGGTTTGAAATTCTGAGCACATGGGTATCCACAACAATGGCGTCCTGCCCAAATGCAGCAGACAAAACCACATTTGCAGTTTTTCTGCCAACTCCCGGCAATTTCACGAGCTTATCCATATCATCCGGAACAATACCCCCATATTCCTTGATCAAGGCCAATGCACAGGCCTTGATATTCTTTGCCTTATTATTATAAAAGCCTGTGGAATAAATGATCTTTCTAATTTGACTCAAAGGTGCCTGGGCCAGCGATGCAGGATCAGGGTAGACCTGAAATAGATTTTTGGAAACTTTATTGACCTGGTTGTCTGTGCACTGGGCCGATAAAATGGTTGCGATTAGGAGTTGAAAAGGGGTTTCGTGTTCAAGCTGGGTCTTGACAAGAGGATACCTGTCTCTTAATGTCTCAAGAATTGTTTTGATTTTTGATGAATTGACTTTCATGGAAAGGTTATATATGAAGCTCGAAAAAACCTCAAGCCCGATAAAAGGTCTTGGCCTTTGTTCCGGCGGGCTTGACAGCATGCTGTCCGCTCTTTTACTTCAACGCCAGGGGATAACAGTCTCTTTTATCTCTTTTGAGACTCCTTTTTTCTCATCTGAATCTGCGAAAAAAGCATCCTTCCAAACCGGTATCCCGCTAACCATCCATGATATCACGGATGATTATATGAAAATGATGAAAAACCCGAAAGCCGGGTTTGGAAAAAACATGAACCCCTGCATGGATTGTCATGCCCTGATGTTTTCTAAAGCAGGAGAAGTCCTTAAAAATGAGGGCTTCCATTTTCTATTCAGCGGTGAAGTCGTAGGCCAAAGGCCAAAATCTCAGAACAAAAATTCATTGCGGTATGTAGAAAAAAACTCAAGATTTGAAGGGCTGATCTTAAGACCCCTCAGTGCAAAATTATTGCCGGTGACAGAGATGGAAAGAACCGGCCTTGTGGACAGAGAAAAGCTCTTGGATATTTCCGGCCGGTCCAGAAAAATTCAATTTCAACTGGCAAAGGATTTTGGGATAAAAGAATATCCCTCCCCTGCCGGAGGATGTCTTCTGACGGATAAAATCTTTTCTGAAAGACTGAGAGACCTCATGGAAATACAGAGTGTTTTTGATAAGCACGACCTTCATTTGTTAAAATACGGCAGGCATTTCAGGCTGGATAAAAAAACAAAAATAATTGTCGGAAGATCTCAAAAGGACAACGAGCTGATGATGGAACAGTATCAGGCGCACAAGCATGTCTTGCTGAAACACGGCACACTGCCCGGGCCTGATGTTATTTTGACCGGTGATGCATCTCAAAAAAATTTAGAGAAGGCCGCCCGCATCTGTGCCGGTTATACCAAAGCGCCGGAAGTGGAAATGGCACCCATCCATATCACAAAAAACACTAACAGCAGCACCATCATGGCAAAAAGAGACCGGCCGGAAGAGTTTAAACCCCTCATGATATAAAAATTCCCCTGCTAAAAAATTAACAGGGGAATTCTCCGGATTCTTTCAAGTCAGGAATGGTTTAATAATAAATCATCTTCTCCCAGAATTTTTTATCATCTTTGTCCCAGTTTGGACCAAACTTTGTTTCAAAATAAGTATCCAGCCTCTTATACCAGCTTGTCCATGGATTTTTTCCTTCTTTTCTGGCCTTGAGAACATCAATGAGGAAAGTCTCTATATTGATCATCTCTTCTTTTGGAATATACGAGCATGCACCGCCAAGATAGGATTTTTTAATATTATCCGGACTCAAAGCATGGGCAGTGAGCATCACAGTGATCACTTCTTTCTTGGTCGCAGTTTCCAGCAGTTGATAACCATCAACACCCATGATGTCGAGAATTGCAATATCAAATTTCTGGGTCTCCAGAAAATGGTTGGCTTCTTCAAAGGTCTGAGCCCTGACAGTTGTGCACATATTCAGCAATTCTTCCAGGGAATCAAGGACATCGGGTTCATCATCAACAATGAGCACTCTTTTTTTATCTAAAGTGATATTTGACATGTTTCCTTCCGATCAATTAAGGGTTATTGATAAACAATTATTATAATTTTACTATTTTTTCAACTGAATAATAAATTTTGTTCCAAGGCCTTTGTCGGATTCAATATTGATTTTACCTCCATGATCCTTGACCACAATAAAATACGAAACAGCAAGCCCGAGTCCGGTGCCTTTTTCTTTTCCTTTTGTTGTAAAAAAAGGCTCGAACAGCCTTTTACGGATATGTTTATCCATCCCGGGACCGTTGTCCTCGATCTCAACATTGACCATGTCATTGGATTGATAAATCCTCAGATAAAATTTTGCCGGTCCTTTTTTTTCCTGCATGGCTTCGGCACCATTTTTCAAAATATTCCAAAAGACCTGCTGTATTTTGCTTTCATCGCAGGAAACTGCCGGTACACCGGCATCATATTTCCTGATAATTTCGATCTGTTTAAAATCATAATTGGTGATGAGGTCATAATCACTGCCGGCAATCTCAATGGTTTTATCCAAAATTTCTGATAACCGGTATGCCTTTTTCTTGGACTCACTTTTTCTTGCAAAAGAAAGCATGTTTCTGATGATTTTTGCCGCGCGCTTTCCCGAATCATTGATCAGTTCAGCAAGATGGATGATTTCCCGTTTCTCCATATATTCTCTGATCACATCCAGGCTCACCCCAAGCTGTTCGGCTATTTTTTCATTGGCCGGCATATGACCGGATAGCCGACTGATCATCACCTGGGCATTCTGCATCATGCCGGCCAAAGGATTATTCAACTCATGGGCCATCCCGGCTGCAAGGCTCCCCACAGACAGCATTTTTTCAGACTGAATCATCATTTCTTCAATCTGAACCTGGTCGGTCACATCATCAATCCGGATAACCGCCCCCTCCATGTCTTCACCCAAAAGAGGATATACTGTTAAATTCTCATAGGAGATAATGCCGCCATTCTCATTGGGGATTTTTCTTTCCTCGAGAACGGTTTTATTTTTAATGGCTGTTTTTATTTTCTCCATCATATCGAAAAGACCCGGCATAACCTTTTCGATGTTCCGGCCGGCCGCTTCCAAAACCTTAAGCCCCACCGATTGTTCCGCTTTGGCATTCCAAAGGGTGATCCTGCCTTTTTTATCAATGCCGATAAGCATGGATGGCATGGAATTGATAATATTGGACAGATAATTCCGAAGTCTTGAAAGCTCTTTTTCCGCTTTGACATGCGTTGTGATGTCCCGGATAACAGCCTGTAAAACAAAACGTCCTGAAATTTCCACACGGCTCAGGGTCACATTGGCATCAAATTCTTTTGCAAAAAGACCTGAAAATTTCCAGAAAAACCGCTGGTTCTCACCCCCATAGGCCTGGTTGATTTTTTTCTGAAAGACCTCCCTTGATTTCCTGCCGTCGGTTTGATGGATTGGGAAAAAATCAAAAATGGAATTGCCGAGGATATCTTCATGGGAACAATTAAATAATTTCAGGGAAAGCGCATTGCAATCAATGAGCCGGTCATAATCCATCAAAAAAAGGGCATCGCCTGCATTTTCAAAAAGCGCCCTGTATTTTTCTTCATTTTTTCTTGATTCTTTCTGGGCATTGATGAGCCGGGTCACATCCTGAAATGTTTCAATGGCACCGATCACCTCCCCTCTCTCATCCGTCAGGGGACAGGCCGTGGCAAAAAGCCACATGCCGGCTTCTCCAAACCCTCTAAAAAAATCCTGGGATTCATAAGCGCCTTCTTTCAAGGTTGATTTCTGAAGGGTGGTGTATTCGCTGTTATCTTTATAATGGCTCCAGAAGGTCTCTTCATCAACGCCGTCAATAATGAGATCCGCCATCACGGGTCTTTTAACATCATAAAAAGCCTGCCACTGGTTATCTGTGCCGATAATGTCGGCAGCCTTGATGCCGGATATTTTTTCAAAGGTCTGATTCCAATGAACGACCTTGTGATTTTTATCCAGAATAAAGGTTGGAATGGGATTGCCGTCAACTACATTGGCTAAAAGGTTTTGGACAGACAAGAGTTCTTTTTTAAGCGTGTCGTTTTCATTTTTTATCTTTTGATAAACACCGGCTGATTTTTCAAGCTGCCTGATCTTTTCTTTCAACTCTTCTATGGTTTCTTTCATCTGATGCCCTCAAGGAATCAATTTTGCTTTTAATTGCCCGCATGCTGCCAAAATATCATCGCCCTTGCTTTTTCTTGTAATTGCCGTGAAATTCCTGTCAAGCAAAATCTGAAGAAAATCAGTGATTTGTTTCTGGGATGGACGCTTGAATCCGCTTTCATCATATTCGTTATATGGGATCAGATTAATCTTTGCTTTAATGGGTGAAAGCAGTTTGACAAGCCTTAGGGCATCTTCCTTTGAATCATTCACGTCCTTCATCAAAATATATTCAAAAGTGATCTTGTTTCTCGGTTTCATGGTAAATGTCCGGCAGGCTTCCAGCAATTGTTTCAAAGGGTATTTCTTGTTAATGGGCATGAGTTCGGAGCGCAATTCATCGGTTGTGGCATTCAGCGACACCGCCAGGCTCACACTGGTGTCAAGCCCAAGCTGAGTTATTTTCGGTACCAGACCGGAGGTTGAAACCGTGACGTGCCGGGGAGAAAATTTGAATCCATAATCACTGTCCATAATCGTTTCCAGGGCTTGAAGAAGGTCCTGATAATTGGCCAGCGGTTCCCCCACCCCCATAAACCA
>CAZWMY010000129.1:0-12523 GCA_964635025.1 uncultured Desulfobacula sp.
AGACAGAGCGCCCCATAGGTCATTTCCTTTTGGGTCATCAGGTTGATCACTTTTCCGCGGTCGGCCCGGCACATGGATATGGGGATTTTCCATTCATCTGCCGCAGCTTGCAAAAGAACGGCCCGTCCGGCAGCACCGGCTTTTCGCATGGGCATGTAAAATCCGCGTACGCTGGCGCTGGCGACAGTGAGCTGGCTTTGAAGCAAGGGGTTTTTAAACTCTTCTCCAGCCGGGGCCTGAACGATTTTCAGCTGATCCCAGTCTGCTTCCAATTCATCGGCGATGATCATGGGCAGGGCTGTTTTTACCCCCTGGCCCATCTCGGAATTGGGAACCACAATGGTGACGATATTGTCCGGTGTGATATGGTAAAATGCACTGGGTCTGAATTCAGATGGTTTTCCCGCCATATCCGCGGCATTGACCAGCTGGATGCCAAAGGGTGTGACACAGGCGGCAATGGTCAGGCCGGAAACGGCAAGAGACCCTTTGAGGAATTCACGGCGTGTCAGTAATTCTTTCATGATGACACCCCCTCTTTTTGTTTGATGATGACGGCCTTTTCAATGCCTTTTTTCATGCGCTGATAGGTGCCGCAGCGGCAGATGATATTGTCCATGGACTCAATGATTTCCTTGGCAGCCGGGCGCTTTTTCTGATCCAGGAGCGCAGCCGCCTGCATGATGGCACCGGGCTGGCAATAGCCGCACTGGACCACCTGCTCCTCGATCCAGGCCCGTTTGACCGGATGGTTTTCCGGCAGACCTTCAATGGTGGTGATGTCAGCGCCTTCTGCATTTTTGGCTGTCAGCATACAGGACCGCTCAGCAACGCCGTTCATGATCACGGTGCATGAGCCGCAGACACCGATACCGCACCCGAATTTGGTGCCGGTGAGTTTCAGATGGTCCCGGATCACCCACAACAGGGTGGCATCCTCAGGGACGTCGACTTGATAAGGTTTCCCGTTTACGGTTAAAGAAATCATGCTTTTCGCCTCCTTATTTTTAGATCGCCGGATGGTATCCCGGTTTGGGCTGCAACCGGGTTTTTTTATAATCATTTGAGAATGTTTTATCAAATCAGGGGGAGGGGCTTTCGTCAAGCAAAAAAATAGGGTCTGAAAACCTGTTGACTTTGCAAAGGGCATTTTCTATATGATTTAAAAACATGAATCACTGGAGGTAATTCTGTGGAACAAAAATTTATCATGACCGCCTTTGGAAAGGACCGTCCCGGTATTGTGGCTGAAATCGCCCGGATCATATATGAAAACAAATGCAATCTGGAAGACTCCAATATGGGGCGCCTGGCTGATGAGTTTACCCTGATCCTGCTCCTGGCAGGGGACGGGGAAAAACTTCAGGAAAAACTGTCCCGGGCCTGCCAGCGGCTGGAAATGGAAAAAGAAATTTTTGCCTTTGTCCGGCCCCTGGAGTATCACCTGGCCACAACCAATGGGAAAGGCAACACCTGTCTTATCAAGGTCGAAGGTGTGGATCAGGTGGGCATTGTATATAAGATCAGCCGCCTTCTGGCAGATCAGGGGATCAATATCGAGAGACTGAAATCCAGGAAAAAATTTTTGCCCAACAGCGGAACCGCCCTGTATTCAATGGAAATCCTCGCGGCTCTGCCGGATGATATGGCAGCCGAGAGCCTTTCTGAAAAGCTGGACAACATTGGCCATGAGCTGCACGTGGATATCGATATCCAATAGGGTGATCATTGATTTTTGAAACGGATCAGGACCATTCCTGATTCCACTGCATCACCCGGTTTGACGCATATGTCCTCGATGATCCCATCGCCTGGCGACGAGACAGCGCTTTCCATCTTCATGGACTCGAGGACAATGAGTTCCTGACCCCGGAAAACCCGGTCTCCGGGGCTTGCCTTCACCTCAACCACCAGCCCGGGCATGGGACATTCAAGGGTATTTGTTCCTTTTTTGGCCTTTGGCGCGGGCATATGGCCCAGAAGCCGCCATTCCCTATTGTTGTAGATCTCAAACACGCGGGTGACGCCGCAGAACGCAGCCATGATAAAATCCCCCAGATATTTCAGTCGGAAAAAATAGTTCTGGCCGTTTATGAAAAGCTTGAGCCTTCGCCTGAAAAATTCCAGTTTCGGGGTTATCACCTGGTAGGGGGCATCATTAACAGAGATCTTCCATTCCTGCTCTGATCCGTCAGGTTCTGATCCGGATGGTTCCAGGCGAACCTGGAAGATGTCCTCTTCTGCCTTGGCCATATATTCAAAATGGGTCTTTGGCGGAGTGGCCGCACCAACCCTGGATTTGAACTGCATGAGGGAGCTTCCGATGAGAGCCTCCCTGAGATGGTAAATCAATGTTGTGGTTGTGGCCATGGCATGCAGGACGTCCATTGGCGGGGCCACCTTCTTTTTTGCGTCCATCATGTGGTTTGGAATAAAATCCGTGGAGATGTCTCCTCTCACAAACACCGGGTGGCAGAGAATTTCATTGGCAAAATCAATATTGGTGTGCACGCCTTCAACATGATAGCCGTTCAGGGCCTGGACCATTATCCCTCGCGCCTGTTCGCGATCCTCGCCAAAGGTGATCACTTTGGCCAGCAAGGGGTCGTAGTACACCCCCACCGAACTTCCGGCCGCCACCCCCGAGTCCACGCGCACGCCTTTGCCTTTGGGTGCGGCATAGCGGGTGATGAGCCCGACGGAGGGCACAAAATTGCGTTCCGGGTTCTCGGCGCAGACGCGCACCTCCATGGACCATCCTTTTAAAGAGACATCCTCTTGGCGCAGCGACAGCACCTCACCGGCAGCGACCCGCAGCTGAAGTTCCACAAGATCGAGATCGTTGACGAGTTCTGTGACCGGATGTTCCACCTGAAGACGGGTGTTCATTTCCAGAAAAAAGAAGTCCTGGTTTTCATCCATGATGAACTCCACAGTGCCAGCATTGGTATACCCGGCTGTTTTGGCCAGACTGCATGCGAGCTTTCCCATTTTTTCCCGGAGCTCGGGTGTCAAGGCACAGGAGGGCGACTCCTCGATGATTTTCTGATATCGCCGCTGGATGGAGCATTCTCTTTCACCCAGATGAACAATATGGCCGTGATGATCGGCCATTACCTGGATTTCGATATGCCTTGGCCGCTTGATATAGCGTTCGATAAAAATGCGGGTGTCGCCAAATGATTTTTCCGTTTCCTGCCGGCAAAGCTTCAGAGCCGAGGCAAGTTCCTCTTCGCTCTCCACCGACCGCATGCCTTTGCCGCCGCCTCCGGCAGCAGGCTTGAGCAGCACGGGATACCCCACTTGGGCAGCGGCCTGTTTGGCTTCTTCAAGGCTCGACACCGGATCGGCATGTCCGGGAACCGTGGGAACACCGGCCTCATGCGCCAGCTTTTTGGCTGCAATCTTATCTCCCATGGCGGCAATCACCCGGGCCGGCGGCCCGATGAAAATAAGCCCGGCTGCACTTACCTTTTCAGCAAAAATGGCATTTTCCGAGAGGAACCCATAGCCGGGATGAATGGCTTCACAGCCGGTGCTGAGGGCTGCTTCAATGATTTTGTCAATGACCAGATAGGATTCCGACGGTCTTGCACCGCCCAGCAAAACAGCTTCGTCGGCATTGATGACGTGCAGGCTTCTGAAATCAGGGTCTGAATAAACGGCCACGGTCCTGATCCCCATCTGCTTGCAGGTTTTTATGATGCGTACGGCAATCTCACCGCGATTGGCAATTAATATTTTTTTAAACATGATCAGCCTCTCAAAGGGGTATGTTTCCGTGTTTACGATCGGATCTCTTGCTTTTCTTGCCTTCCAGGAACTGCAAGGTCCGGATGAGCCGGTGCCGGGTGTCTCTTGGAAAGATCACATCGTCGATATAGCCCCGTTTGGCTGCCAGAAAGGGATTCATCAGCTGTTTGCGATAGTCTTCCATCTTTTCGTGCAAAAGCCCGGCCGGGTCGGCGGCTTGTTTGATCTCTTTCCGGTAGATGACTTCGGCCGCTCCCCTTGCTCCCATGACGGCAATTTCAGCCGTGGGCCAGGCATAATTGATATCGCAGTGGATGTGTTTTGAATTCATCACCAGATAGGCGCCGCCGTAGGCCTTTCGCACGATGACGGTAATCCTCGGCACCGTGGCCTCGACAAATGCATAGAGAAGCTTGGCCCCGTGCCGGATAATTCCCCCGTGCTCCTGCTCCGGTCCGGGCATGAAGCCCGGCACATCGACAAGACAGATCAGCGGGATGTTAAAGGCATCGCAGAAACGGACAAAGCGCGCCCCTTTGGTGGAAGCGCTGTTATCCAGAGCACCGGCAAGGACCGCGGGCTGATTGGCCACAAGACCGATGGTCTGCCCGCCCATCCGTCCGAAACCGCAGATGATGTTCGGGGCAAAATGGGGATGCACCTCGACAAACTCGGCCCCGTCCAGGATGCTGCGGATCAGGACGTTCATGTCATAGCCCTGGTTTGGGCTGGCAGGCACAAGATAATCAAGGGCAGGATCGATGCGCTCGGGAGGATCGTTCAAGTCCAGGATAGGCGCCTTTTGCCGGTTGTTAGACGGCAGATAGCTGATCAGCTGCCGGACGGCCCGCAGACACAGGATGTCATTGGGATATACAAACTGAGCCACCCCGCTTTTTTGGGCATGGACCATGGCGCCGCCCAGCTCTTCCGAGCTGATGTCCTTATGGATGACGGTTCTCACCACATTCGGTCCTGTTACAAACATATAAGAGGTCTGCTGCACCATGAAAACAAAATCCGTGATGGAAGGGCTGTAGACGGCGCCTCCGGCGCAAGGCCCCATGATGCAGGAAATCTGAGGTACAATGCCGCTGGCATGGACGTTGCGGTGAAAAATCTCGCCATAGGCAGCCAGGGCATCGACGCCTTCCTGAATGCGGGCTCCCCCTGAATCGTTGAGACCGATGATCGGCGAACCGACAGTGGTGGCCAGATCCATGACCTTGCAGATCTTCTGGGAATGACCTTCACCCAGGGAACCGCCTGTAACGGTAAAATCCTGGCTAAAGACAAAGATTTCCCGGCCATTGATTTTGCCATGGCCGGTGATCACGCCGTCTCCGGGGTGGGTTTCCCCTTCGCAGGCAGTGCTCCTGCCAACCTTGAGCACATCCAGTTCCTCAAAAGAGCCTTCATCCAGCAAGAGATCGATTCTTTCCCTGGCTGTCAGCTTCCCGCTTCGATGCTGGACCTCAATGCGCTTTTTCCCTCCGCCTTCAAGGGCCTCCCCGCGCAGTTCATGAAGCTCCAGAATATTGCTGTGCATAATCTCGACCATATCTCTCCTATGCAAACATGAATTCATTAAACCCTCAAACCCCTGATTTGATTTCAGCATCCGTTAAAGGCAGGCACCAGGAGAAAATACAAGAGGGCTTTCAAAATAGGGTCCGGATAAAGTGCTTGTATCAAGGGCCATCAATTCAAGTCAAGATGAAAATCAAGGCCTGAAAAATCAATTCCATGCGAAAATTTCAGCCATCAGGCCCTATGCGGCCCATCTGATTTTATGCCGACCATTGGAAGTTCAATGACAAACTGTGCACCGCTTCCGGATAGGTTCGTCACAGTCATTTTCCCGCCATGATTCCGGGTGATAATGGCATGGGATACGGAAAGTCCAAGACCAGTCCCCTGGCCCTTGGCCTTGGTGGTGAAAAAGGGTTCAAAAATCCGGGCTTGATGCTCCGGCAAAATTCCAGGGCCATTATCCGAAACTTCAATCCTGACGGCATCTTTATCCGGAAGGGCCAATATCCGGATGCAGATGGCAGGGCTTTTAATCTGAGGTTTTGCCTCGCTCATGGCTTGGGCGGCATTACGGAAAAGATTCAAGAGCACCTGCTCAATCTCGGTTTCGATGCATTCTATCTGAGGTAGGTCCATTTTTGTTTCCAGATCGATATGGATCTTTCTGAAGTCATAGTTTTTTTTCAGATCATAATCATTTCCAGCCAGGGTCAGGGCCCGGTTTACAATATCTCTGATATCGCAGAGGGTTTTTCTGGACCCGCTCTGTCTGCTGAAGTCCAGCATGTGCCGGATAATATCGGCTGCCCGGATGCCTGCTGTTTTAATATCCTGGATAAATTTATCCAGTTTGCGCTGTCTCATATACTGGGCCATGAGATCCATACTGAGCCCGATGGCGGTTGCCTCCTCTATGTTTTTGGGGAAATCAGGCTGAATTCTTCTCTCGATATTTTGAATATTCTGAAGGATAATGCCAAGAGGGTTATTGATTTCATGGGCGATCCCGGCAGCAATCCCGCCCACGGAAATCATCTTTTCTGTCTGGATCATGATCTCCTGCATTTTTCTGGCTTCCGTAATATCGTTTGCAAAGCATACCACATACTCCACTTCACCGGTTTCGCTCAGTTTGGGTGTCCGTGTGACCGCCAGAAGCCTGGATTCGCCACTTCCATTCACCACCCATACCTCTGAGCGGGTCTGGACTTTTCCCTCAAACACCTTTTGGTTCTCGGCAATATATTGATCCAGACCAGTTCCTGCCGGAAGCACGTCTTTAAACAGCCTGTATTCCAGATCTGCTCTTTGTTTATTTAAAAATGCGGCATGGGCTTTATTGACGGCGCCATATGTTTCAATGCCTTTGAGATACCATACCTGGATATCGATATGGTTTAAAAGGATATCCTGCTCCTCGATCACCTGTTTCAGCTTTTCTTCAGCCAGCCTTCGTTTGGTCAAATCGATATCCAGGCAGAAAAGTTCAATCGGACGACCGCTCATCTGAACCAGGGTGTGGTTTGAAAAAACAGTCACCCTGGACCCATAACGGGTCATAAGGACAAGCTCATCCGAAGGGATGGGCTTGCCGGTTTTGGCCATCAATTCCATGGAGGCTTTTACCTCTTCTCTCATTTCCGGCGGTATGATCAGATCGAGAAGACTTCTGCCGATGGCTTCTTCAGCCGAGTAACCATAGAACCTTTCTGAGGCTTCGTTCCAGTATGTGGTGGTGCCGTCCAGGCGGTAACCCTGGATAGCGATCTCCGGTATGCTCTGAAGAAGTGTTCGAAATCTTTCCTCGCTGGCCCGGATGGTCTGGGTCATCTCTTCCTTTTCCATTATTTCTTTTTTTAGCCGCTCAACCATTGTTTTCAGGTTTTCAGCCATATGACGGAAGGTATCTGCCAGCTCACCGATTTCATCCTCACGATGAACCGGAACCGGCGCATCCCATTCGCCTTTGGCAATCTGCCTGGCTGCGGTATTGAGCCGGAGAATGGGTCGGGTGATCCAACGTGTTGTGAACAGCCCTACACCAAGGGCCAGGACCAGAGCTAAAACCGCGAGGGCAAAATTGAACCGGGTGTTTTTTTGGATATGTTCCATAAAATCGGTTTCCGGCACCATGATCACCGTTAGCCAGTCGATGTTATTTTTTTGAATGGGAATCATCTGAACAAAATACTGGCTGCCCTCATACCGGAAATCGAATCGCTCGGCCAGGGTAATCTTTTCAAAACTGCCATACCTCTCCAGGATTGCCCTGGCTCCTGCCCGGGTGACTGGGTTGCGGCTATCCATGGCGGAAAGCCTTCGTTTCTCCACCTCAACAGATTCCTCATAGGTGGGATCTCCTTTCCGGATAAAAGGGGTTTCTCCTGAAGAGGTTGCCACTAAAAATCCTTGTTTATCAATGACAAAGGATTGACCAGTTTTTCCAATCTTCAGATTTGAAAGGAACTGGTTGAAATGGGAAAGATAGATGCTGGAAGCCGTCACTCCCATCATGCTTCCCGTATCACTATAGAACGGTAAAAAATTTACAATATGAAGTTCAGGGTTTCCCATGCCTTTTGCCAGGCTGACAACCAATAGCCAAACAGCTTTTTTTGCCGATCTGGCTTTTTCATACCAGGGATCATGAGGCGGGTCACGGTGAGGGTCAAAATCGATAATGGTACCTGTCTCTTCGGTCTCCTGTCCGTTTTTATCAAGCCTGAAACTGGAAAAAACCTTTGTCGTTTTATCATGAACCCGCCAGATAAGAGAAACATCATCCCGTTCCAGCGCAACAAAATCTCCCTCCTCTGTGGCCAGGGCTGCGCTGTTGACCAGGTGAGCATTTTCTAACTGCTCCTTAAAACGTTCTTTTAGCCCCGCACTATCTGAAAGATCAAGACGCTTTTTTTGAATCAGATAGGCATTGCTCCGGGTGATCTGTTCCAGCCTTTGGAAATATCCGGTCAGATCCTGGTCGATCCTCATCCCGATCTCGGTCATGAGGCTACCTGCCAGATCGCTGATGGTTTCCTGACCGTTTTTATACGAAAGATATCCGATAAGCCCCACGACAATGAGAAGCTGAACCATAAAGGGGATAGAAAACGCAAAAAAGAGGGAATGGTTTTTGCCTTTTCTACCGAAGATGGTGGTAATTTCAATAGGCCCCGTCATGGCACTGTCCTTTCTATTCAAAGATGACCCGGTCCCGGCCCCTGTGCTTGGCGAGATACAGGCGTTCGTCCGCTCTTCGGATCAGGTTGTCCACTGTAATTTCAGGAGTCTCTTCCCTGCTGTTGGCAACACCGGCACTAAAGGTGATCCGGATGGCAGACCCGTTAAAATCAAAAATCCGGTTTCGGATAGCATTCTGAAGTCTTTCAAACATTTTCAGGGTCTGGGCTGTTTCAATGTTCATGACCACAACAATGAATTCCTCGCCGCCATACCGGCCTACCAGATCATAGGGTCTGAAATTTTCCGAAAGGATTTGTGCAAACGATTTAAGGATAAAATCTCCGGCCGGATGACCGTGGGTGTCATTGATTTTTTTAAAATAATCCAGATCGATGATACATAGGGAAAAATCCCGGATTTCCCTATGCCGTTCGTCAACCATGGCGCTAAGGCGCTCAAAAATATACCGCCGGTTGCATATGCCGGTGAGGTGGTCATGGATAGAGGCCTTGTAAAGGGCTTCTTCAGCCATTTTCCGTTTGGTGATATCCTGGAGGAATCCTTCATAATACATAAGGGCTCCTGATTCGTCCCGGACTGCCCTTGAGTTCATGGATACCCAGATAAAAGCCCCGCTTTTGGTATACAACCTGGTTTCAAAATCCTTTACAATGCCTTCTGTTTCAATTATTTTTTTAAAGCGCTTCCGGTCCTCCGGGTTGACATACTGCTCGGTTTCAATGTTCTTGAAATGCAAGGCGAGGTCTTCCATGGAGTCAAATCCGAATGCTTTGATAAAGGAAGGATTTACGGAAATGATCCGCCCTTCCGGCGTGGTCTGGTAAATGCCTTCAACCGCATTCTCAAACAGGGATCTGTATCTTTCTTCACTGATGCGGATGGCCCTTTCAGCCTGTTTCCGGTCTGTTATGTCCCGGACATTGCCCAGTATGACTTTCCGGCCACTGGAAACAACTCTTGTCAGATAAACCTCAGTATCAAACAAGACCCCGTCTTTTGGTCTTTTGGCTTGCCAGGGGAAGAACATATCTTCGCCTTTGAGTGCCCGTGACCATTTTTCTCTGGATTCCGGAATATTGTTCTGAGGACCGCTGTAATCTTCAATGGTATAGCTCAAGGCCTCTTCGTACTCAACCTGAAACAGCCTGAGCATGGTTCTGTTTACGTCGATGATGCGGCCATCCGGCTCATACATAAAGATGGCATCATAGGAATGGTCGATGACGGTTCTGAATCTTTCCTCGCTTTCATGCAAAGCATCCTCAGCCATTTTTCTGCGGGTAATGTTTTTTACAAGTCCCTGGTTGTAAATCACCTGTCCGTTCTCATCCTTGATATACCGAGCATTGTCCTCAACCCAGATAATTTCCCCGTCCTTTCTTTTTAGCCGGTAGATCTCAAGCCCATCCACAAATTCAGTATTCTGGTGACGGGTGATCATGTCATTTCGTTCGGATGGCTTAACATAGAGAGCTGAAGGGATATGAACAGATTTCAGCTCCTCCAAACTGCCATATCCCAGCATCCGGATAAAGGCGGGGTTGGCGTCGATAATATATCCTTTGGGTGTGGACTGGTAAAATCCGCTGGGCATGGCTTCAAACAGCTCTCTGTATCTGAATTCGCTTTCTTTCAACGCGGCTTCGGCTCGTTTACGCTCCACGGCCAATGCCACCTGTTCGGACACGGAATACAAAATATCTGCATCCCGTTGGGTATAAAGCTCAGGGTTTGAATAGCTCTGCACCACCATCACTCCTACAGGCTCTGTCCGGGTCATGAGCGGAACTCCCAGCCAGGTTTTCGGCACGGTTCCTATCAGTCGTTTTTCCCGGGCGCGGGTCTCGAGATCTTCTTTTTTAAGAAGAATGGGTTCTCCAGTCCGGAATACCTCACTGGTCAGAGAGTCTGTTTTCAGATAGGTATCATCCCAGATTTCAAGAGTATCCATCTCATCTTTGAAAAAAGGGAAGCTGATGGTGTTGGTGTCTTTTTCGTAGAGGCCGATATAAAAATTCGTCACATCAATAATCCGACCCAGGATTTGATAAATGGTTTCAAAGAGCTGATCAAGGTTTTCGGCCGTGTGTATCGCTCTTGTGATATCCCGGAGGACCTCGTTGATATCGTCACTCTGCCGGAAATCCCTCTGAATCCTCTGGCGGTCAAAAGAAAGGGTCAAAATTTCTGAAACTGCCTGGCAAAGGGTCTGAAATCCTTCATGAGAAACTGTTTCCAAAATATGATAGTGGAGGACCAAAGCGCCAAAGGTTCTATCTTTCATGCGGAGGAGACATCCTGCCAGACCCTGATGGACGAACGGCTCTCCTGATATCAGATCCTGTGTGACCTCAATCAAATTTTCCCGGCTTTTCCCGATATTGCCGGAAAAAAAAGGTTTTAAACCAAATTCAATTCCTTCCTGGGTGCAAACAATGGCAAGGCCCAGGATACCGGGGATCTTCTCAAGTATGGCAGACAAGACCAAAAAAAGATCGTCAGGCCTCTGGAGCTCGTAGCAAGCCCTGGCAATACCGGACATGGCTTTGAGGATTACCGAGTCATGGGTTGTATTAGATTGATCCGTCATGTAATATATCTCCCCCTGATACAAGCAGAGCATATTGTATTTATATCAGGGTATCAGGGCGCATCAATTCAAGTCAAGATGAAAATCCTTGAAGATTCAGTTCTTTTTGAAGAGCTATGCTGATTTTATCCAGCGGCAGCCGTGTCTCGGGCGACCGGATGAGGTTTAAAGAGGCAAGGCAATATTTCAACGGCGCCGGGTTCGGCTCACGAAAAAGAAGGGGGATGACGGGTTCAATCTTCCGCCATATCTCCAGCGCACCGTGAAGGTCGTTGTTTTTCAGGAGTTTAAAGACCGTGATAAACTCATCTGTGTAAAGATGGGCGGATGCAAGCACGCCGCCGTCTCCGCCATTGGCGACCGTGGTGAAAAAAAGCGCGTCTTCCCCGGTCAGGACCGAAAACCCGTCGGGTTTTTTGGATATCAGCTCAAGAGACTGCCTGATATCTCCGCTGGAATCTTTCACCCCTATGATATTTTTGAACTCCGACAGCCGGAGCAGTGTGTCGTTGCACATGTTCACCCCGGTCCGGTAGGGGATATTATAAATGATGATGTCAAGATCAGTTGATTGGGAGATTTTTTCAAAATGCCGGTAAAGACCGTTCTGGTCAGGCCGGTTATAATAGGGGCAGACGGACAGAATCCCGCTGATGCCTGATGTTTCAAATTTTTTGATCTTTTTGATGACATGATCGGTATAGTTCCCGCCGATACCGGCAAAAACCGGGAACTTGCCGTCAAGGGTTTCGAGCGTGATATGGATAATGCGTTCATATTCGTCATCATCAATGCAGGGGCTTTCACCGGTTGTCCCTAGGGGGATGAAGCCTGAAATGTCCTTTTTTTGATAATAATTCAACAGTGCAATATATGATTCAAAATCCACTTCACCTTCATGGAAGGGGGTGATGACCGGCAGATAGATCCCGCTGAGACACGCCATGGTTTTTCTCCTTTTTTCAGTAAAATCCAATAAAAAAACCTTGCTGAACCGGGGCGGCTCAGCAAGGTTTTTTAAATGATTTATGTATATTCTTTTATGCCTGCCAGCACCCGCCCCGGAAAAAATATCCAGGTTTATCCTTTTTCTGTTTAAATTTTTCGGGTGCAGCAGCCGGCATCTTTTCTCCAATTAAAAAATATTTTCCAGAATACAGTGTCTGAAATAAATATCAAGCCTTCCAGGGGAAAAAACCGTGAACCTGGCTCTGAAAACCAGACAAAGCAAATTCTTATCCGTGAGGAGGGCTGCTTTGCGGGGATTTTAAACACCTGGGTTGAGGGTGATTTCACGGATCTAATTTTTACTGCAAAACTTTTTGCATAATGAACGTGATTAGAAGCTATCTCAAAAAAAATAAACAAAAACCATTGAGAGCGGCTATCCCGAATATTTCATAAAATCCAAAAAAAAGACTAGCAAAACCTCCGAAAGTATTA
>CAZWMY010000130.1:0-12318 GCA_964635025.1 uncultured Desulfobacula sp.
TTCTCTGTCAGGTTCTGCTCACCATTGGTAATAAAAATCTTGCTGCCGGCAATGTCGTATAGAACGTCATCACGCTTTTTGGCCGATGTGGTCAAGGCGCACACATCCGACCCTGCACCAGGCTCGGTCAGGAGCATGGTCCCGCCCCAGATGCCGGTGAAAAGTTTTTTCAGAAATAATTTTTTTTGTTTTTCAGTGCCGTAAAGATTAATCATCTTCCCGGCTCCATGGCCCAGGATGGGATAGGTCATCAAAACATAATTGGCGCCGATCAGGTATTCCAGGGCAGCCTGTGCAATGGTAAAGGGCAAGCCCTGCCCGCCGAATTCAGGGTCTTCCGTCAGAGCTCCCCATTCGCCTTCCACAAGAAGCGTGTGGGGCTTTCTTAAGCATTCCGGAACCTTGACCGAACCATTTTCAAATTTTAATCCTTCTTTGTCGCACTCGGCATAGGTGGGAAAAATTTCCTTTACAGCCAGGTTTTTTGCTTCTTTTACCACCATGTCAAACATTTTTTTGTTGAATGACTTGTATTTATCGGATTGCAGAAAAGCATCCACCTTGAACTGTTCATATAACACAAAATCGATATCTCTTTGATCGGTTAACCTGGGGGACATATATCACCTCGTAAAAAAAGTTTGTGAAACAGGTAAGTAATATTTACTTATCCGCAATAAGGCTGTCAAGCAGAAAAATAATTTCAGGTCGGCTTTGCAAACAGCGTTAATCTGATAATGATCTATTTTTTTGAAGACGCCCTTTTTTCATCGGACAAAAGGCTTGAAATGGTAATTTTATCCAGGCAATCAAACATTGCGCGGCTTGCTTCAAGCCAGATCCAGCGTGACAGGCATTCTCCGGCCCCTTTACAAATGGCGCAAGCTAGTTTTTCACGTTTTGTACAATCGGCAACAACAGTTGATTCTTCGAGGGTTCTGACGATAAGACCTATGGATATCTTATCCGGCGGTTGCGCAAGCCTGTGCCCGCCGGTCGGCCCGCGGGAACTGTCTATGATGCCGGCTTTTTTAAGCTTTCGGGTAATCTGCTCAAGATATTTTACGGAAATATTCTGCCGGTTTGACACATCACTTAAAGGAACAGGCTTATCCTTTCCATTCACTGCAATATCAAGAACCAGACGGGTCCCATATCTGCTTTTGGTCGTCAGCCGCATAGATGTTCGATTTCAAAGGTAGGGGGCGGCATCTTTAAATGCATTGCTCCATTTGAACCACCCCATTGATTTATTGTCTTGAGGCCTGAAATGTTATTCTTCTTCGTTCTCTTCAGCTTCCTCTTCAATATCTTCTTCAACAGGCTTCAAATGGTCCGGAATAATCAGCATTTTAATGATTAAAGGCTTTAAGAAGGACCACCGGATTCCGATTTCAAATTCTTCTTCCAGATCCCGGATGGCATCCCAGCAGTTATGACAGGGGGCAATGACCAGTTTGGCGCCTGTGGCCAGGATTTGGTCTCTTTTGCATTTGAGTCCGACATTTCTTTGTTTTCTGAAACGGCCGATACCGTTAAACCCGCCACCGCCGCCACAACAGAAATTATGTTCCTTATTGGGTGTCATCTCAATAAAATAACCCGGTTCAACAATATAGGATACGATTTCCCTTGCCACCTCCCTTAGACCGTGGTTCCGGACATAATTACAGGAGTCCTGAAGTGTCACCGGTTCTTTAATCTTCTTTGCCGGGTCAATTTTAAGCTTGCCGGTTCTCAAGGCTTCTGCCAGCCATTCGATATAATGAATGGATTCGACCGGCGGCCGCCCGTCCTGTCTTCCTGCCCAGTACGGGCCTTCCACAACAGTGGCGCGATGGGCATGGCCGCACTCGGTTCCCACCATTCTTTTGGGTTTTAACCGTTCCATGGCGTCATACACGCTTTGCACCTGCATTTTACAGGCTGCCCAGTCTCCCGCAAACATGGCCAGACTGGTCTGCTCCCAGCCTTTGGACGGAACAGTCCAGTTCTCGCCGGCAATATGAAAAAGGATGGCGGCTTCAGCCAGGTCTTCGGGATAATGCTTGGCTTCCCTTGCATTGACCGTGTACATGATATCCGCACCTTCCACATCCACCGGCAGATTCAAACCAGGATATTCTTCTTCACTTTCTTCCACCATCCATTGAAATGTATCGATATAGTCTTCGTTTGAAATATCCATCTGGGCATTGTAAACCCTGTGCATACCTGCACCGATCTTCATTTCCCAGGGAACAAATCCCTGCTGATAGCAAAGCCCTCGAAGATACCCAAACATAATTCCGGTATCAATCCCATGAGGGCAGTAGGTGCCGCAGCGGTTGCAGCAGGTGCACTGGGACCAGGCCACCTCCATGGTGTGAAGCATAAAGGCATTGTCCACCTTTCCTTTTCTTTTAATGATTTCACCAAGAGTGGATTGAATTTTATAGGCCGGTACTTGTTTTGGGTCTCTGTTATTGACCAGATAGAGAAAGCAGGAATCTGCACACATACCGCAATGGGCGCAGATTTCAAGCCAGGTTCGGATTCTGGATTTGCAGGTATTCTGGATGGTTTTCCATAATAAATCGGAATCAATTTCCAGTTTTGTCATTTCTTCATAATATTTTTTACCGCTCTGATCCGCCAGAAGAGTGGTAATCCCTTCAGCCGTTTCAACGGGTTTTTTATTGCATAATGTTCCTTCAGGCATGGATTTATCTCCTTAAAAGCTGGTTTTTTATCATGGTCCCTTTACCAGGCCATTTTTGTTCCTCGGATACCGCCTCGTTTGATACCGAAATCCATTCCAAGCTGGGCCCGTGACGCAAAGAACAAAAACACATGGGAAAGCTTTGTAAAGGGAATGGCAAATAAAACGATTTCCCCGGTCAGGACATGGGCTGTAAGCCAGAATGAATAATCACCCACCTGATACCGGGCCAAAAGCCCTGTAATAAAAGGTGCCATGGATATGAGCAATATCCCCCAGTCTTTTCTGTCCGTTAAGATTCTGACTTCAGGAAGAACCACCCGTCTTAAGATCAGGAAAAAAAGACTGACGACCGCTGTCCACGTCAGGATATCGGCTGCCGGAGTGCTTAGCGTGATCCATGAAATCCCGAGTTTTTCTTTTAAAAAAACATTATGGGCGACAAGGAACAACGGCACAAGCACAGCGCCGATATGGAAACCGAAAAATGCCGCAGCCATCACGGGTTGGGATCTCCAGCTATAGGTGCCGTAAGGGATCAGCCATTTATAAATGGACCGGACAGCCCCTTTAAATCCCATGGCTGGCCAGGCTTTATAGGCCACCCTGTCCAGCTGCCATGAAAGACCGTTAAAATACCGGTAGAACCGTACAATCATTCCGATGATACAGACCCCAAGTGCAAGATAAAATACGGGCCCTGTCAATAAGGTGTACATTGTGCCTCCATCTTCCCTATATGTATTGATTCTTTTATTATCATCCTAATCATCCCGGTCCGTCAAATACAGCCAGTAAATCGGCATGAAAACCAGGATGGCGCCCATAATAAGATACGTGATACCCTTGGAATATGTCATAAAATCGTGGAGAGTAAAAAATTCCATAAAATTCTCCTTTTAATGATGTTCTTTATATTGAGGATGTTCATATAATATGGGCATCCGTGTTGCTATAAATTTATAGACCACCACACCGACAGTGACGATAAAGATCGTGGTGCCAACCTCAAGAAAACTCGGAACATACCGGTCTGCCGACGGCAGATGCCAGTTAAAGGCTATCACGGAGATGTTCAGGCGGTTTAGCACAATGCCGAGAACGGTCCAGAAAGCCGCAATCCTGATAAAGGTCGTATTTTTTTCCCTTGATCCCATGCCATAGAGAATGGCCGGAAAAAGGACAAACCCGATGAGTTCGACAAGAAACCAGAGACCCCATCCTGTGGTCAGATAATGCCAGTTGTTATCCACGGCAATGCCGATGAGCTTAATCCCGACATAGCCCATCATGACAAAAGAAGCAGCCTTGCCGAACCCCAGAACCACACCATCGGCTTCGGCCAGATGAGTTTCATCCATTTTGTCATGAAGCCATTTATGGGCTAGGGTGCCTTCAAAAATCACCATGGACATCCCGGCAAACATGCTGGAGATGAAAAAATAAACATGGAGGTATCCTGAATACCAGAGAGGATGCAATTTTGAAGGGGCGATCTGGAACAAGGCACCCAAAGATGACTGGTGAAGGGTTGAAAGGACAACACCGAAAATGGTTAATACCAGCGTCAGCCGAAGCACCCAGGCCCGGATTTTTTTGAACCCGAGCCATTCAAAGGCTGCCGGGGTCCATTCAATAAAGAGAACCGTTAAGTACAGGAATACGCAAAGCCCTACTTCAAACAAGAGAGAAGATGTTCCCTGGGATAAAAAAATCGGATACGGCAACCGCCAGGGGCGGCCCACGTCATAATGAAGGGCAAAGACCACCAGGGCATAACCCAGGAATGCGGTAAGAATGGCCGGCCGCACTGCGGAATGATATTTTTTCAGCCCGAACACATAGCAGGCCGATGAGGTCACATATCCGCCGGCTGCAAGGGCAACCCCGCACAAAAGGTCAAAACCGATCCATATTCCCCATGGGTTATTGTTATCCAAATTTGTGACAGCACCGATACCCTTGGTAAACCTGAGAAAGGTAATAATCACCCCGCCCAAGAGAATGATACCGGTAATCACATTAAAGGGTGTAAACAAATGCTTTTCTGCATTGGGTTTTTCCTTGGTCATTTATTCCTCCTCGTTTCCCGTATCATCGGCAGCAGCTTTAGCTTTGACTTCTTCGGCAGCCTTTTTGGCTGCGGCATCCAGGGCTTTTTTGACCTCTGTTTTGACTGCGGCTTCTTTTTCTTTGGCCATCTTGGTTTTAAGCTGGGAAAGCTGGTTGTTCATTTCATCCGTTGCAAGGTCGGTTGCAGCCTGAACCGCTTCTTTTCTTTCTTCATCTGCAATTTTTTCTTTTCTTTTTGAAATAGCATAGACCCCTGTAAGGAGAACCGGCCAGAGACCGACCACAATGGGGACCGTCCCAAGGGCGCCGGAAGTCAGTTCAGGAGCCGGGGTGTTACCCAGGTCTTCTCTCATGTCTATCTTTTCAAAAGGAGCGCGGGAAAGATAAAGCCAGCTTGTCCCTCCCATTTCATGCTCACCGTAAACATGCTCCAGATAATGGCCGGGGTTATCCGTAATCCTCTTCCAGGCAATCTTTACCAGATCCTTGCGTTTGCCGAATATCAGCGACTCTTTCGGGCAGATCTCAACACAGCCCGGAAGTTTGCCTTCCGTAATTCTGGGGAGACAGAGGGTGCATTTGGTTACCTTTGGAGACAGCGGATCATTATAGGTATATGCGGGAATATTAAAGGGGCAGGCCACCATGCAGTAACGGCATCCGACACAAAGGGATTCATCATACACCACGGCCCCGGTCTTGTCTTTTTTCAACGCCTTGACAAAGCAGGCTGATGCACACGCCGGCTCCTGGCAGTGGTTACACTGTTTCTTGGCAAATACATCAGGAGTTCCGCCAAATTTATTTACCACCGTATAAACAGATTCACCTGTTCTTCTTTTCTGATCCAGGACCTTCAGATCATCAAACGGTCTTTCAGGCTTATCCAGCTTATTGACTTCATTGCAGGCCTGTTCACATTTTCTGCACCCGATGCATCGGGTGATGTCATGCAGAACCCCTAAACTATCCGGGTAACCGTTGAAATGTGTTTTTGCGGCACCATAAGCTTTTGTCAGTGCGCCGGTGGTTCCGGCACCGATGACCGCTCCTATCGAGGTCAAAAACTTTCTACGAGAAATAGCCATAATTATTCCCTTTTATTTATATCCTTTGAATATTCTATTTCTTTTTTTCATGACATTTTACACAGTCTGTTGCAGCAACCGCCTCAACCTTCATCTTCTGATGGCAGGTAATGCACTGGCCATGATATGCACCTTTCAGTCCGGGTCTTCCATCCTGCCCCGGCCCGTTTTTGCTGTGGCATGAAGCACATTTGGGAGGTTCCAGGGATTTTGGACTGTTATGATGGCATCCCACGCACATGCTTGCCTGATCAGTGTGGAATACTTTTGCCATTTCGCTTTTCTCCACTCTCTGGAAAATCGCCTGAACTATTTTCCGATGGGGAAATTTACTGGGCATATATTCCTTGGACAAGACTTCAATGGCAATGGTTTCAGGGATCTTGTCCGTCTCAATCTTTGCATATTTTGATGAAAGATCGGACAGAGCTGTTTTGGCTATCTGAACAGGATCTGAAGACTTTAGCTTTTCCGGAGAAAGGCTATGGCAGGTTTTACAGGCTTCCTGATTTTCCTTGCCGTCCTTTTTGTTATAGTGACACCCCGCACAATCTGAATTTTCCGCGGCTTTGTTGTGGCAACCGATGCAGCTTCTGTCGCTGCCTTCTTTGTGCATGGCCTGCTCCAGGCTGATAAATCCGCCCTTGATGTCTCCGCCTTCAGCGCTGTGGCATTCCTTGCATTTTTTCAGCGTGTCGTGATGACAGGCTTTACAGCTTTCAGATGTTTTTTCATGGGCCTTATGATTAAAGGGGACGGCCTTCATAAAATTCTTCACATTCTGAGCGTCTGCTTTCCATCCGGTGATGGCTGTTTCATCGGGCTGGCTTCTTTTCATCCGGGGAACGTCGGCTACCTTTTTGATCTTCTGCTGTTTTTCAATATCATGGCATCCGTCACAGGTTACCGGACCCGCAGCAATATTTTTACCCTTCATGGTCTGATGACATTTTACGCATGCATCATGGGAAGCTTCCCGGATGGATCTGATATTCTCCACCCGTTTGTCTTTGTGACAGTAAGCACAGGATTCTTCCTGACCTTTTTCATAATAGATCTCTTTTGATTTTTCATTGTATTTATGATGGCAGCGGCTGCAATTATCCTTTTCGGATTGCGTCAGCCCTTTGATTTCAACTGAGCTTTCATGAATAAAATGCAAAGATTTATTAAAATTAATTTTATTCCAGGAAGAGGTTTCAGGCTTTAGACCTGAATGACAGGTCCGGCAGTCTGCCGCATCCGGTCCAAAAGCTTTCCCGGCTGCTTTTTTCTCTGAATGACAGGCAATGCACTTGTCATGATAAAAATCTTTGGAAGCTTTTTCGCTGTCTCTTTTAAATTTGAAGACAAAGGCATTATCCTTTTCAACATGACAGGAAGCACATTTGCCTTCTTCCGCCTTGGTGTGAAGGTCATGCAAAAAACCCGCGGCCGGCATTTCATTCTTTTTCAGCCCGGCTTCAAGCTGAATGATGATGCGATCCGGTCTTTTATCTCCACTGTTCTTGGTACTGGTTTGCCCTAGGAAGGGAAACAAAGCGGACAGGACAATCATTGCAAATAGGATCAGCTGAAATGATTTAACTTTTGACATGGTTCAATCCCCTGATTGATTTTTAAAACTCAATTCCAATGCACCCAACAAAAATAATCGGGTTATTTCCTACTATTTTTATATGATTAAGTCAACTAAAAATATCTGGTTGTCGGGTAATAAAAAAATTTATATTATTTCAGTATGTTGAATGTGAATATGGCATAGATTCAAACAGATATCAATAGGTGTTTTTGAACCCCCATGCCCATATGTTTTAATTAAAAAAATGAAAGTTTTATGCTTGATTTAATTATATTTTTCTGGGTATATGATAAATTTTTAATCCAACAGTGAAACTGAATTATTTTTTCAGCCGAACGCTGATTGAAATTTTGAAAACAGAACAGGAGGAAGTAATGGCAAAAATTGTAGCTCGTGAAGAAATGGCTCAGGGAACCATTATTCTTAACGAAATAGAAGCACCCCGCATATCACGAAAAGCCAAACCCGGACAATTCGTGATACTTCAGGCCGATGAAAAAGGAGAGCGCATCCCCTTGACAATGGCAGACACAAATCCGGAAAAAGGCACCATCACCATCATTTATATGGCTGTAGGGAAATCAACGTCCCGGTTCAGGGATTTAAAAGTCGGAGATGACTATTTTGCTCTGATCGGACCCTTGGGAACACCCACTCATATTGAAAAAGTCGGCAAGGTTGTCTGTGTCGGCGGCGGAACCGGAATTGCGGTTCTTCATCCCATCACACGGGCTTTGAAACAAGCCGGCAACGATGTAACAACCATCCTGGGCTCAAGGACTTATGATCTTTTGATCCTGGAAGAAAAAATGAAGGCTGCATCCACTACCCTGCATGTGTGCACGGATGACGGCTCTTATGGCCATCATGGCTTTGTTACCAATGTTCTGAAAGATGTTCTTGAAAAAGAAAAAATTGATCTTGTGGTCGCCATCGGCCCCATTCCCATGATGAAATTCTGTAGCCTGATCACCAAGGAAAAAAATGTTCCTACCTTTGTCAGCCTGAACCCCATCATGGTGGACGGAACAGGCATGTGCGGCTGCTGCAGGGTATCTGTGGGCGGTCAGACCAGATTCGCCTGCGTAGACGGTCCTGAATTCGACGGACATAAAGTAGACTTTGATGAGCTGGCCAAGCGTCTTGCATCTTATCTTGAAGATGAGAAGAGAAGCCTGGAAGCCTATAAAAACTGTAAAGCTTAAAAAAACCATCTTGGTTGTATATATGGAGGAATAAATGGCAGAGAATAAAGAGAAAGTGCCGCGTGCAAAAATGCCGGAACAGGACCCGGATGTCAGAAGAAGAAATTTTGATGAAGTTCCTTTGGGGTTGACCCCTGAAATGGCGATGAAAGAGGCGTTAAGGTGTCTTCAGTGTAAAAAACCCGCATGCGTTGAAGGGTGTCCTGTTTCTGTGGACATTCCCGGATTTATCAGTAAAATTGCTGAAAATGATTTTTCAGGGGCCATTGCGAGGCTCTGGGAAAGAAATGCACTTCCCGCTGTCTGTGGGCGAGTCTGCCCCCAGGAAGAACAGTGTGAAGGCAAATGCATTGTGGGTAAAAAAGATAAGCCGGTTGCCATTGGTTATCTTGAAAGATTTGCAGCAGATTTTGAACGCAAAAAAGGCTCCGGAGAAGTTCCTGCCGTGGCTAAAAAGACCGGCAAAAAAGTTGCCGTCATCGGTTCCGGCCCTTCAGGCCTGACTGTTGCGGGTGATCTTTTGCTCAAAGGCCATGATGTCACTATTTTTGAAGCCTTTCATAAAGCAGGCGGGGTTTTGGTTTATGGAATCCCTGAATTCAGACTCCCCAAAGAAATTGTTGCATCCGAAGTTGCCGCCCTGGTAAAAATGGGGGCCAAAATTGAAACTAATTTTGTGGTCGGCGCGTCCGTCACCATTGATGAACTTTTTGCAGAAGGCTATGATGCCGTCTATGTCGGCGTCGGTGCAGGCCTGCCAAGATTCATGAATATTCCGGGTGAAAATTTCATCGGCATTTATTCCGCCAATGAATATTTAACCCGCACCAATCTCATGAAAGGCTATCTTTTCCCGGAATATGACACCCCCATTGCCCGCGGAAAAAATGTTGTCGTTCTTGGGGCCGGCAACGTGGCCATGGACTCTGCAAGAACCGCCATGAGGCTGGGAGCGGAATCCGTCAAAGTAGTATACAGACGGTCCCGTGAAGAAATGCCGGCAAGGGCGGAAGAACTGCATCATGCCGAAGAAGAAAAAATAGAATTTGTTCTTCTGACCAACCCGACCCGGTTTTTCGGTGATACCAATGGACGCCTCACCGGCATGGAATGCCTGAAGATGGAACTAGGCGAGCCGGATGCATCCGGAAGAAGACGGCCTGTGCCCATTGAAGGATCTGAATTCACAATTGACTGCGATCTGGTCGTGGTATCGGTAGGCTCCAATGCCAACCCGCTTTTGACCAATTCAACACCGGATATTGCCCTGACCAAATGGGGAAATATTATAGGAGATCCAATTACCGGGAAAACCTCGAAAAAAGGGGTTTGGGCAGGAGGTGATATTGTCACCGGTGCCGCCACCGTCATCCTTGCCATGGGTGCCGGCAGGGCTGCCGCCAATTCCATGCATGATTACCTGACGCTGGGCTGGTAATCCAGTTTATCTAAAAAAACCTTACGATAGCCATTGATTTTGTTTCAATGGCTATCGTTTTTTTAACAGTGTTTGATATAGACCTTGTGATCTACCAGCGACAATGCATGAATACGGCCTTTGATAAATTTTTGATCACCAAAAATGGATATCAGCCGGATACCGTCTTCGTCCGGTTCCACTCTGTCAACCGCCTCCATTAAAAGTGTCTCTTTATCGGTTTCAATCAAATATGCATTTGCTTCGCACATATTGTTCCTGCTCCTCTGTTATAATAAAAAAGATAAATGTTTATCTATGACTTCATCAACCAGTTGGGGAAGCGGCAGGCCGCTCGCTCCAACAATCTCGACATTTTCCTGTGTCAGGGGCAGAAGAATTTTTTTTGCGTCTGCCGAGCACACGGCTTCGGCCATCAAAGGGGTAACCTCCCCCATCATGGCCTGGGGCATGATAATTCCCAAAGGCCCGATAATAACATCGGCTTTTTTGACTGTCTGAACAATGGCGTTGCTTCCTGAGGCCCCTTTATTGGCTCTTACTTTCAACATCTGGGCCGTTGCAATGGCATTGGTTCCAAGGGCAATGACTTCAATCCTCTCCTCAAATCTTTCTTTGAGTTTTTTGATGATCGCAGCCCCTATTCCGCCCCCCTGACCGTCAATCACACACACTTTTTTTTTATTATCAGAGCCCATATATCCCCCATCTGCCTTTTTTACCCAAGGTTAATGATTTTCATGACTTCCTTAAAAATGGCGTCGTTCGCCTGGTCCATGGAGGTGTTCCCATCAATGACAACAATTTTTTCACGGCCCTTGAAATACTCAAATGCATTTAAATAATTGGTTCTGACGTTTTTCATAACATCAATTTTCTCATACATTTCAAAATCGCTGCGATTGTTTTTTATTCTTTCAAAACATGTTTCAGGTTCGACATCAATGAAAATCGTAAGATCCGGCCTTAAAATTTCCGCATTCAGGGAATTTGCATGAATCACCCATTCCATGTCCATATATTGGGTGTGATAGGCATAGGATGAAAAATAATACCGGTCGCAGAGGACGAGCTCTCCTCCATCCACTTTTTTACGTATTCCGTTTTCTTCATTCATCAGATGATCCATTCTGTCGGCAGCAAACAGAGAAGCCAATGTTCTTTGATCGGTTTTCATTTTGCCTGAAAGCATCTGCCGGATTAAAGATCCGATAGGGCCGTCTGTAGGCTCAAAGGTGGTGTAAACCTTAAAGTTCAGGCTCTGTATCCGCTTTGAAATCATTTGGATCTGAGTGCTTTTACCCGACCCGTCTATACCTTCAAAAACAATGAATTTACCTCTTGGCTGCCCACCTGAACTATTCATTCCACCCTTTCACATTTTTCATGATATCAAAGCAATCTCTATAACAGCATACACTTGAATTCGCAAGTATTTGAGCTTTTTCTGTCAGTGACAAATAGAAATGTCCGGTTTTTGTAGCACATGATTTGTCCGGTTTTACCATAAGAAATGTTTCCATGTGAAGGGCAAATTTGTTTAATTTCTCTTTCCATTTCATAATTTGGTTCTTTCATGCTATCCTTTGGTTACCGGTTTGGAGGATAAGGCCATGCTGGGAAGCAACCTGAGCGCCAAAACTGGTAACAGAAGCATGGGGCAGTGTTTTTCGCGCTGCCCTTTTTTTCATGCTTTTGTTCATAAAGCGGTAAATCCTGGGGGTTTGGGGGCAAGCCCCCATTAAAATTGTTATTCTTCTTTTAAAATCATCAAGCGACCTGGTTTTTTTTTGGTGCAAACAAATTGCCTTTCATATCATATGTTGCAAGTTTTCTGGGGCCATGGAAGATTGCCAGGCTTCCATCAGCATAAGAATTTACTTTAACCGTTGCTTTAACATAATGGCATCGATATTGATTGGCCGGGATCTGTAAGGTTAACCCTTTAAAGCTCACACAATTATCATTATTAACCGTTCTTTTGTGCTGCTCACAAAGGATATCCTTAATATTTTCGCCAACCCATGGGACAAAGACACTTCCCTTTTCAGGAGAAGGTTTTACAAATTCATCATTAAAATTGGGCATATAGATTTCTTTAATGTATTGGTTTGCTTTTTCCATGTGGGTTATGTTGGCCAAAGCCAGTTCCTTTACCAGGCGGTCCTGGTGTGTGCTAACCCGGATATTTCATGAGACATAGAAATCGGATCGTTGAGTAGCAATTTTAC
>CAZWMY010000131.1:0-12279 GCA_964635025.1 uncultured Desulfobacula sp.
CAATGGCCAGCATCTGCTGCTCGCCGCCGCTCAGTGTTCCGGCAAGCTGTTTTGACCGCTCTGCCAGCCTTGGGAACATATGAAATATCTTTTCAACGGTTGCAGCATCTCTTTTTTTGTCTTTTGATGTAAATGCCACCAGGTCAAGATTTTCCATCACCGTTAACTGGCCGAAGACCCGGCGTCCTTCCGGAACCTGGACAATTCCCATGGTCACAATTTCGTGGGCCGGGTATTTTGCCAGATCTTCACCATTTAAAAAAATCTGACCTGCCGATGGTTTCAAGGTGCCGCTGATGGTTTTCAGGGTTGTGCTTTTTCCTGCACCGTTGCCACCGATCAGGGTGACGATTTCACCTTTATTGACGGTGATTGATATGTCTTTTAAGGCATGTATTTTCCCGTAATGCGCATGCACGTTTTTTAATTCAAGCATTGCCATGATTGATTGACCTCAACTGTTTTTCTGTATATTTTGAATGATTTCCATCATAACCCATACGCATCCTGTTAATGAGAATCTGCAGCATCGCCGCTTCCAAGATAAGCTTCAATAACGGTTTTATTGTTCTTTATCTCCTGAGGCAAGCCTTCGGCAATCATTTTCCCATAGTCAAATACGGTTACAATATCGGAAATATTCATCACCACCCGCATCTGATGCTCAATAAGAACAATGGTGATACCGATTTCACCCCGCATATGTTCAATAAAATCCATCATATCCTGGGTTTCTCTCGGATTCATACCGGCAGTGGGTTCATCCAAGAGCAGGAGTTTGGGCTGAGAAGCAAGAGCCCTGGCCATTTCAAGTCTTCTTTGCTCGCCATAGGGAAAATTTTTGGCAAGGGTCTCTTCTTTCCCCTCCATTTTCACATATTTTAAAAGATCCATGGCAATCTGTCTGGCTTTTTCTTCTTCCATTTTCGTGCTTTTAAGACCAAGGATGGGGCCTAGAAAGCTGGATTTCAAATGAACATGATAGCCTACCATGACATTTTCAAGTGCTGTAAGATTGGGAAAGAGCCGGATATTCTGATAGGTCCTGGCAATACCCTTGTGGACAATGCGGTCCGGTGAAAGCCCGACAATGGAATTGCCGTTCAGCAATACTTCGCCTTCCTCAGGGCGGTAAAAACCGGTCAGGCAGTTGAAAAATGTGGTTTTTCCGGCACCGTTGGGCCCGATGATGCTGTGGATGGATTTTTCCTTTACATTGATGTTTAATGCATTCAACGCCACCAGCCCACCAAACCGTTTTGTCATATTCTGTATACTTAATAAGGTCATAAGATCTCCTTGAAGGCTAAGCAGCGGTTTTCGTTCCGGTTTCTGAATCATCATGAAGCGCCATTTTATGCCTTTGTTCCGGCAGCAATCCTTCCGGTCTTAGCAGCATCATGACCACAAGGGCCACACCGTATACAAACATCCGGTATTCGGCAAATTCCCTCAGAAGCTCGGGAAGACCCATGAGCACGGCAGCGCCGATAACGACGCCGGGCAGGCTTCCCATCCCGCCGATAATGACAATGGCCACAACATTGATGGAGATGAACACATTAAAGCTGTGAGGATAGACAGACCCGATCTTGCTGGCAAATATGGCACCGCTCAAAGCGGAAAAACCGGCGCCGGTAGCAAAGGCCAGCAATTTGGTGGCAACCAGATTGATCCCCATGGCCTGAGCCACATCCTCATCTTCCCGCATGGCCATCCAGGCCCGGCCGAGCCTTGAGTTTTTCAGACGAAGCGAAATAAACACCACCAGAATGCAACCGGCAAGGAGCAGATAATAGATATGCTGGGGCTTAACCATGTGAAATCCGAAAAAATTCGGGTTGGGAATGGAGCCGATTCCCTGAGCTCCGCCAAGCCAGGGTTTCAGAAAATCAGACAAGACCAGAATTCTGATGATCTCACCAAAACCAAGAGTAGCAATGGCCAGATAATCACCGCGCATCTTCAGAACCGGGATACCCAAAATAACTCCGGCCAGAACCCCACAGACCACGGCAATAGGAAGGGCCTGCCAGAAATTCAGACCGAAATCAAAAATCTGGGGTGAGGTGAGCAGAGCCACCACATAGGAACCGATGGCAAAAAAAGCAACATAGCCCAAATCCAGAAGACCGGCATAGCCGACAACGATATTTAACCCCAACCCCAGCAAAACATAAAGACCGACAATGGTGAGCACCTCGCTCAAAAACAAACCGAGAACCTGGGGAAGAACAATCAGGATAACGGCAAGAATCAAGAGCCCCAGGTATTTTGTTTTTTTCTGAGTCTCTTTGGGCAGATTGCCATATCCCTTTTTAATCTTTTCCCGGTTTGCATACCATGAAAGATAAATAATACAGTAAATAATAACCGCCAGAATTGCCCCCATGGGGGTCAGCCCGTTCATGGCATAAAAAAGCTCTGCAATATAATTGGTCACCCCTAAATCCCATGCCTTTAAAATTGGCATGATCAGTTCCTGAAGCAGGCCGAGAACAAAAACGGTGGCAAGGGCATTGACGATGAGCTTACGCCAGAGGTCATTTAAAAGAATCAGGATGCCGGAAAAAACACCGCATAAAAGACCGACCCCCAGCAGAAATATGATCCCGGCCGCACCCTGGATATCGCCGGTCAATATGTTATAAAGCTGGGGAGATGCTTCCACAAAGACGGTTCGAAGTTTAATCGAACGGCCGATAATCACCAGCAACGAAAGGACCCCGGCGGTCATCAGGCCGGAAATCACTGAATTGGCAAATTGAATTGATTTTTCAGGAATCGATGTTTTTTTTGCAGCCAGATAGGCTGTCAAAATTGTGAGGATTAGCGCTATGGCAACCCCCATGGGCAGAAAATCGGCAACGATAAACCGCTTCCCGAACATTTGAACCATTCCGATCAGGGAAATGGTGAGAACGCTGACCCCGCCGATGGCGCCTGTTTTTATACCATGATTCCATAAAGATTGAGCTTTTGTCATACCTTAATCCTATATACTGTATTTGTTTTAGGCCTTTTTCGTGGCTAACCGTTCACCCAGAATACCGGTCGGCCTAAAAATCAGAATCATAACCAGCATGGTAAATGCAATGGCATCCTTTAACTGGTATGGTGCTATAATTCCAAGCCCGTCAAGGAATAACGCCGGAGCCACGGATTCTATCAACCCGAGGAATATTCCACCAAGCATTGCTCCCGGGATATTTCCGATTCCGCCGAGTACTGCTGCGGTAAAGGCCTTCAGCCCCGGAATAAATCCCATGAAAAAATGCACCTGTTTATACATCAGGGCATACAGAACACCGGCGGCACCAGCCGCCATACCCCCGATGATAAAAGTGGTCGAAATCATGGCATCGACATTGATTCCCATCAATGCGGCCGCCTCCTTGTCTTCGGAAACCGCCCGGATGGCTTTCCCAACCTTTGTCAGCATGATAAAGCTATAAAGAACCAGCATCAGTAAGATTGCTGCTATAATGACGATGACCTGAATTTTCAGAACTCTGATACCTAATATCATCCAGAACCCGTCAAGAATTTTCACATCAGGATATGCATTGATTCCTGATCCGTATAATCCCCTGAAAAGGTACTGAAGAAAAAATGAAGCCCCTATGGCTGTAATCAGAGGGATGAGTCGCGGTGCGCCCCTCAATGGCCTGTAGGCGATTTTTTCAACTAGATAGGCCATCATGGTAGAGATAAACATGGCCACGATAAAAATAACCCCAATTGCCAGGATCGGGTGATTATCCAAAAACTCATTGCGCCACATGGCCGTTGCGACAAAATAGCCGGTAAAAGGTCCGCTCATAAACACTTCGCCATGGGCAAAATTGATCATCTTCAAAACACCGTAGACCATGGTATAGCCGGTTGCGATCAATGAATAGATACTGCCCTGGGCCAGTCCGAAAATCACAAAGTCTATCCAGTGACTTTTTGTATAAAGGCCTGCCCTGAGGGTGGAAACCGACCCCCATATGCACATTAACAAAAGGGTCCCCCCGATCATCCACATGACAATGTCGGTCAGCGTCACCCTATCTTTCCATTTTTGAAACATTCATCCTCCATCCCATGACAAAAAACAGCTTGGTTCAGGGCTGAGCAAATAGTTAGACCATTTACTCAGATCAATGACATCACCCGTTATATTTTTTATCCCAAGAAAAGCACAGCACCCGGCAGTGGTGACTACCGGGTGCTGTTTTTATTAAATTTTAGTACGCTTTCCAGAAAGGTACGGTTGACATTTTGTTGGCTTTGAGATCTGCATCAGAGAGCTGGTAAACAGCAATTTTCGGATCAGCACAGTCGCCGTTTTTATCACAGGTGATGGTACCGGTAAGGCCTTTCATTCCTTTTGTTGCATGCAATGCTTCATTGAATTTGTCTCTGTCGATTTCAAGGGCACCGCCTTTATCAACAGCCACTTTTTCAATGGCAGCCTTGATCAGGAACATGGCATCATAGGCATGGGCATGGAAAGGAGCTTCAGGATCTGTTCCGTATTTTTTCTTAAATTTTTCAAGGAACACTTTGTAGGAGGCATCCAGGGCTGAAAAATCAGGGCTGGAATGATACATGCCAAGAGCGGCATTCCCTGCTGCTGCAAGGAAGTCGGGAGAGAATGATCCGTCAGCGCTCATGAGAGCTGCTTTTTCCAGACCGGCAACTTGTTTTGCCTGTTTTACACAATGAGCTGTTTCAGGAATGAACATGGGCATATAAATCATTTCAGGAGTACCGCTGGCAATCTTTGTCAGAACCGGTCTCATGTCGGTATCACCAGGAGAAACCGCTTCAATGGAAGTAATGGTTCCGCCAAGTTTTTTAAATGTGTCGGCAAATACCTGGGCAAGGGACTGAGCATAAACGCTGCCGTCATGGATGGCGGCGGCTTTTTTCATGGCTAATTTTTTAAATGTGAATTCAGCAGCAACAGCGCCCTGGATCTTGTCATTGTGACAGGTTCTCAGGTAACCGGCAAAATCCGGCCCGCTGGCAGGATCTGTAAGAAAAGGAGCTGTATTGGATGCAGAGATTGAAGGGATCTTCATTTTCCAGAGTATGGGAACGCCTGGTTTTGCAGCGCTGGAGCAGCTGGAACCAATTGCCATGAGAACGGTCGGGTCTGATGCAATTTTAGATGCAGCAGTCTGGCCGCCTTCAGGACCGCAACCTTCATCCTGGCTGCTGAGTTTGATGGGATGGCCTTTAATGGATCCGCCGATATCTGCAACAGCTAATTCAAGACCACGGAAGGTATCAATTCCAAGAGATGAGTTAGGTCCGGTTGTTACAAACCAGGCCGCCAGATGAATCGGTTCCCCTTTTCTTATTGTGAGAACATTTGCTGCGGAGGCTGAACCGGCCACTAAACAGCACAAAAAGCACACAGCGATTAACACTCTAACTAAATGTTTCATACTACACTCCCCCTTTAACTAAAAATAAATTTATGTTAAAAAAATCTGGGTCAAATGCGGATATAATTGTTTTATCTGCGTTTCGACCCGCCTTGTACAGCTTTGTTTAACACTTACCTTACTTATGTCGTCTGTTTATATTCATGGGCCATTGATTTGTCAAGTCATAGTGTAATATTAATGCGGAAGAATACAAAGAAATATCAAAATACCAAAGAAAATTTGACCTTTATTAAAACCGAATAAAATTTTCTTTTTTAAGGGTTTTAATGTAAATTGCAGTCCTCTATCTCAAATTATCAAACCATTTATCATCCTTTTCTTGACAAATGACGGTTCACTATTTTAAATTTGGCCCGGCTCAGTCAATGAATCAAAATCAACTGCCGGGTCGCTATTTTTGACCGGCCAATCCATATCCAGGAGAATCATCATGCCGGATCTTGCATATTTAAATGGTCAAATTATAAAAATCGAAGATGCCTTTGTGTCCATTGAGGACCGCGGTTATCAGTTTGGTGATGCGGTGTATGAATTCATTGAAAGCTTTGACTCTCACATTTTTTGCCTTGATGAACACCTAAAAAGACTTCAAACCTCCATGGAACAGCTTGATTTCCCCCCTGTTTCCATATCCGATCTTAAGGCCCACATCATCAATCTGTTCAGCCGTTCAGAATACAAAAGGGCAGGTTGCTATCTTCAGATATCCCGGGGTGTTGAGCCAAGAACCCACAGCTATACCAATAAGGTCAGCCCTCAGATCACAATGACCATTAAAAATCTTGCCGGCCTTGATCCGGCCGTTAATACAAAAGGCATCAGAATAAGAACCTGTGAGGATTACAGATGGCAGATGTGCCACGTAAAAACCGTCCAGCTTCTTCCGGCAGCCCTGGAACAGCATAAAGCCCAAAAGGCCGGTCTGGCAGATACGGTTTTCATATCAACGGAAGGTTATGTCAGGGAAGGAACCTGCACCAATACCTTTATGATCAAAAACAATATTCTTGTGACCCATCCCCTTGACAACCATATTCTTCCAGGCATCACAAGAGATGTCATTATCAACAGGATCTGTAAAAAAGAAAAGATAGAGGTTCAGGAACGATATTATGATATCAACGAATTCTATAATGGAGACGAGGCCTTTTTATGTTCAACTGTTTTAAAACTTCAACCCATTATTGAAGTGGATGGGAAAAAGATCGGGACAGGCGCACCCGGACCCCTGACAAAAAAAATACAGGCTTTCTATGATCAATTAGTTTATCATTTATAAATATTTGAAAAGGAAAAAACCATGTCACTTAAAAAGAAACTTATCTTTGGTGCTATCGGGCTGGTAATTCTGATCATGATTGCAACCCTGTCTTTTGTTTCCATCCTTGTTACAAAACAGAACAAAAAACTTCGCGACAGCCAGGTTTTAAGTGCCATCAATGTTATCCGAAAAGACCTTCTGGGCAAACAGAACAAACTCATGGCAGATGCATTGCAAATGGCATCGGCAAACAAAATGGCCTCCAAAATCGCATACCTGAACGACAATAAACGGGAAAAAAATATCCACCTCCTGCATGCCCAGTACCAGACCATAGTCGACGCCATCTATCAGGTCGGCCAGACCAGCGATCTATGGAAAATGGCCATTTATGATATGGAGGGAGACCTTAAAGCCTTTGCGGTTCGCGGGCCTTCTTCCAATATTTTAGGATATGTTCATTACACGGCAACAACGGCCAAAGGGCTTGTTAAATCAGAGGAGACAACGGCAAGTGCAGATAAGGATTTTTCTTTTTTTGTTGCAACGCTCAATAAAGGAGAAGCGGTTGCACGGGAAGCCTTTAAACAGGTGGAAACCTTTCCGGAGGCCGGCATCGGCATGAAATCCGAGCAACCCATCATCACGAACCAATCCGTTGGCTTTGATTATTCAGACAACAGTCTCCATCTTGTCGCATCAGCCCCTATTATCGGAGATGTGTTTAATGCAGCCAGCGGAAAAATAGAGCCCACACAAATCGGATTTGTCCGAACCAGTTTTCAGTTTAAAAAGGATTTTATAGATGAAATGACCGACGTGACAGGTATGAAGATCAACCTGTTTTCAAAAGACAGCTTTCTTATCGGGTCATTAGAAGAGTATAAAAAGCCGGCTCTCTCTCATATCACCCACAAAGAAACCCCTGCAGGCCTGGAAAAACAGGAAGCGTTTGTCAATGATCTAAAACTTGAAAAAGGATCTTATATTCAGGGCGCCCTTCCTTTGTATAACGGGAAAACCTTTGTCGGAATCGTTTCTTGCCTGTTATCGGATGATATCATTAAAAATAATTCATGGCAGATTATCAAACTGATGGGTCTTGTTGCCATTGTGTGTATTATCCTTGTCATCCCTGTTACCGTTGTTTTTGCCAATTCTTTTATCAATCCCGTTCTTAAAATCGTCGCCGGTCTTGATGATCTTGCCAGGGGAGAAGGGGATCTGACAACCCGTCTTGACATCAAATCCAAGGATGAGATTGGAAAGCTTGCCGGATGTTTCAACACCTTTATGGATAAGCTTCAGGGCATCATTAAAAACATATCCGGCAATGCCTCGGCCTTGAGTCTTTCATCCACGAATCTTTCCGATCTGTCTCAAATTATGTCAAAAGGCTCCAATGAGATGAATTCAAAATCCGGCAGTGTGAATGATGCGTTAAAGATCATGTCTGAAAATATCAGCCACATCACCCTGAAGATGGATGAAGCATCCTCCAATATCCACATGGTTTCTTCCGCAACCGAAGAAATGACCAGCACCATCAATGAAATCGCCAGAAACTCCGAAAATGCACGCTCCATAGCGGAACAGGCAGTTCATCAGGCTCAAAATTCTTCCGACCGGTTGTCTGAATTAAAAAATGCCGCCGTTGAAATCGGCAAAGTAACCGAAGCCATCAACCGGATTTCCAAACAGACCAATCTTCTGGCATTAAATGCCACCATTGAATCGGCAAGGGCCGGGGAGGCCGGAAAGGGGTTTGCCGTGGTGGCCAATGAAATAAAGGAGCTAGCCAATCAAACGGCAAAAGCAACGCAGGAGATCGAGGGAAAAGTCAATGAAATTCAAACAATGGTAATGAATTCAGCCGCTGAAATGAACTCAACCCTTGAAGTGGTGAACAATATTAATTCCATTGTTTCCCAGATTGCATCTGCCGTGGAAGAACAGTCAGTCACCACCAAGGAGATTGCCATCAACATTTCAAGCGCCTATAACGGCGTCCGGGATGTCAATGTCAATGTCACAAAAACCAATGATTCCACTGGCCGGATCAGTCAGGATATGGTGGATGTGGATAAGACTTCCGATGACATTTCAGAAAAAAGCAGCCAGGTGGAAGAAAGTGCGGGCGAATTAATGAAACTTGCCACACAGCTTGAAAATCTGGTCAGTCAGTTTAAGATTTAACCCGGATGAAAGGATATTTGATTGATGCATTATACATTTGAGCCACACCGGAATTTTGCAGAACAGCTTGATCAGGAAGACTGCCTGAAAAACTTCAGAAAAAATTTTCATATACCTGAAAATACCATTTATATGGATGGAAATTCCCTTGGCCTTTTTTCTGAAGCTGCTGAAAAAACTGTCCTCCGGGTATTAAAAGAATGGAAAGAGTATGCTATCAGGGGTTGGATGTCGGGAGACAAACCCTGGTTCTTTCAACCGGAAAAAATCGGAAAAAAATGTGCTTCCCTTGTGGGGGCTGAACAAGAAGAAGTTATTATGACCGGCTCAACAACCGTGAACATCCATTCTTTGATCAGCACCTTTTATCAGCCCCAAGGCAGCCGGACAAAAATCATTGCCGATGAACTCAATTTTCCTTCCGATATCTATGCCCTTAAGGGCCAGATTCAAATGAAGGGGCTTGATCCTGAAAAAGAACTCATCCTGATCAAAAGCCCTGACGGCCGATGTCTGGATGAAAAAATGATTGCAGCCGCAATGACTGATGAAACGGCGCTGGTTTTTTTGCCATCAGTTCTTTTCCGGAGCGGACAATTGCTTGATATGCCTTTTCTTATTCAGGAAGCCCATAAAAAAAGCATCTGCATCGGATTTGACTGCTGTCATTCCGCTGGGGTTGTTCCTCACCAGTTTTCCGAATGGAATCTTGATTTTGCCGTCTGGTGCAGTTACAAATACATGAACGGCGGCCCGGGAAGCCCGGCTTTTCTGTATATCAATAAAACGCATTTTGATAAAACACCGGTGCTGGCCGGGTGGTACGGCTGTAAAAAAGACCGGCAGTTTGACATGAGTATTGAATTTGACCATTCAAGGAGTGTGGGGGGCTGGCAGATTTCAACCCAGGGGATGCTGAGTGCTGCGCCCGTTGAAAGCGCTCTTGATATCATTCTTGAAGCAGGCATGGATAATATCAGGGAAAAATCAAAAAAAATCACCTCATATTTTGCTTATCTTGTGGATGAATATTTGTCAAAAAGCCCTTATCATTTCAAAATCGGAACACCCCTTGATCCTGAAAAGCGAAGCGGGCATATCGCTCTTGAGCATGAAACCGAAGCTGTACGGATCGGAAAAGCCCTTTTCGACAATCATATCATTCCGGATTTCAGACCGCCCAATATCATCCGGATCGCTCCGGTACCGCTTTACAATACCTATCTTGAAGTTTTTGATGTGGTTCGGGCACTTAAAAAAATTATGGATACAAAAGAATATGAGAATTATTCAAAGGAAAGGGGAACCGTTTCCTGATATTCGGCTTTTTTATTTCAGCAGTTCATATAAAAGAATGAAGCCGCACAAGGCAAACCCGATATTATAAATCCATCTGGATTGCTTATATTCTCTGATATAAGCGTGCGGAAGATTCAAAGCTTTCATTTTGCGGATAATTTGGGCTGAAATAAAAAACAGAAAAAAAAGAAAAAAAAGAATTAATAAGATAAAGGCCGTATTGGAAAACGACGGTTGCAAATAGCTGATAAAAAGATAGCCTGCGAAACCGATAATGATAGGGATTAAATAAAGGCGATTGCCGAAACCGGAAAGCTGTTTTTCAAGGATGTGTTTCTCCTCTTGTGTGAGCAGTTCCAGGGCTTCCTTTGAAATGGAGCGGCTGAAATAGATGCATATTGCCAGCACTATCAGGCCAATGATGAGAAGATCCGACATTACAGCCTAAGATTCCTTGCAGAAAAAAAAAAATCTGAGCCGGCCGTCAAATTACAATCTCTTTTTCAGGTTGATAAATTCACTTCTTTCAAATCCCAGTTTTTTGAAAAAAGACAGCACATCGGTAGAATCCCAAAGAACAGAAGAATATATGTTTTTAATTCCTTTTTCTTTATAGATATCACAGATTTTCCGGGCAAGACTCAGCCCTATGCCCTGTCCCATATAGTCCGGATGGACGCCGATAGCCATGATCCAGGCGCTTTTTTTGATCCCAAACCCGGCATACAGGGTTGTGCTGATCATGTAGCCTACGACCCTTCCTTTAATTTCAGCCACAAGACTTAATTTGCCGCCACTTTCCGATATCTGCTGCTCAATGAATTTTTCAAAATCAACTGATCCGTCTTCTTCTGAAATTGCCTTTCTTATCTGCTGAATAGCCGCCGCATCCAGAAGAGTGATTTCCCTTATCTTAACCGCATTCTCCACAAGATCCTCCATTGTTATTCTACTTTTATGATCTTTACAGTATGCCCGACCCAGTTCGGCGGCAGATAAATTCTCCCGCTGTTGCCGCTGGATTTTACTTCTTTTTCGATCATTTCTTCACCATAAACTTCAAACTTCACTTTTGTCTGAGGCAAAGATTGTTTATCCGTGGTTTTTTCCTGTTTTTCTTTATCCGCCATATGGCATCCTATTTGACAAAAGAATATTTAATTTCATTATAGCTTTATTTCATCTGCTATATAGCTTAATTATATCCTTTTTCCGATCTTTTCAATCATTAAATTTATCAGGACCCATCCATAAAAAAAGGGCGGACAGGAAAAATCATCCCCTGCCCGCCCATCATCAGAACATTAAATTATTCTTGTCTTGTCAAGAGCGGTTTATATACCGCACTTTTCATAATCACATATCTTACTGCAAGGTCTCCTGCAAATACAGAAGCCAATCTTAAAAAAATCAGGAAGGCGTTGGTATCTCCACCCCACATGATCAGGCTCAGAATCAGCGGAAGTCCGACACCAAGGCCTGCCACACCGATCAGGGAAATCCTACGGAGATCCCCTGTAACCTGCATGATGATGGATTCTTTGCCGATCTCATTGCTGTGATAAGTTCCCCAGACATAAAGAACGATGCAAAGAACATAGGCAAAGAAAAACACTTCTGCCCATACTTCCATCCCGGATGCCACTTCTGCCGGTCTTGAAACTGCAAACATGAACTGCAGGAGCTGATATCCGACCCATACGCCTGATATGACAGACAAGGGCAGGACCATGGTTGAGCTCCAGGCCGGAAGCGCCCTGACAACATTCATGGTGGCAAAACCATGGGAAATGATAAGAAGACAAAGTATCCCCATGATGGTATTTAACACAATATTAAAGCTGCCGCCGGAAACAATCTGCAAAAATCCAAGAGCGGCAAAAATCCCGATAATCCAGATCCCTCTGGACAGCTCAGACGTATTGGGTTTCATAATCATTCGCCAGGCCCTTAAAGGATTGCCAAGATAAAGAATATGAATCACACCGCCAAGGACCAGGGTGACAAGCCAGCCCAGGACCAATCCGGCCGTAAACTCATAAAAAAGTGATACAAAATAAAGGCCTGCTCCGATTTCAG
>CAZWMY010000132.1:0-12042 GCA_964635025.1 uncultured Desulfobacula sp.
CGGTCTTCTGTAACAGCCTCAGCCATACGGAAGTCCCCAGCGTTCTGATCTGACGACCGGAATCATTGATATAATATTCCTTTTGCACATCAAACCCGGCAAAAGAAAGGATGTTCCCAACGGAATCTCCCACTGCTGCGCCTCTTCCGTGACCGACATGAAGAGGCCCTGTGGGGTTTGAGCTGACAAATTCCACCTGAACTTTTTCATTTTTACCGATATCTGAGCGCCCGAAAGATTCATCCTTTTCAAGAATTTCATCCACTATCGGTTGCCAGGCTTTATTGGAAAGAAAAAAATTAATGAACCCAGGACCTGCCACTTCAACTTTTTCAATCAGCCCACCGGTCTCGATATTTGAAATCAGCGCTTCGGCAATTTTGCGAGGCGGCATTTTCTGGGCCGAGGCCGACACCATGGCAAAATTGGAGGACAAGTCCCCATGAGATTTGTGCCTTGGCTCTTCCACGTCCATATCAGGAGTTTGATCTGATGACAGAGCGCCTTTTTCAAAGGCTTTTTTTACAGCATCAAGAACCGCTCTTCGAATGATCTGTTTCATTATCAGCTCTAATTTTCGTGTTCGGAAATATCTTCCGGAGAATATCTGAGTGAATCTTCCCCGTCATCAATTTCCTTAATTTCATCTTCACTTGTCTCGCCGTCATCTTCAAGGATTTGATCAAGCTCGACATCATCTTCTTCCAGCAGAAATTTTTCTTCCTTGGGCAATGTTTCCGAATCATCATATTCAATGATGGCAATTTGATCTGCTTCGTTTTTAAAGAACTCAACAGTCCCTTCAAAAAGTTTCATAGAAACATCTGAGGTCGGAAAAAAACTTTTTCTCCTTATAAATTGTCTGAAAGCCTTAAACCCTTCGACAGATGCTTTCACCGCCCCGTCAAGGCTGTATTCTTCCTCAAGAAGGGGCATTACATAGCCTGGGTCCACTTCACTGGACTCCAGAATAATCAATTTGCCTTCCTTTATGTTTTTTTCAAATCTTATTCTCTGCTTCATCCAATATCTCCTGTAAAAATCGGGTTAACCTGAAACATTTTAATATAGCTCAACTATGCTTTCTGTCAATGATAAGATGATTTGACGGAAAAACAAATTTAAGTTAATAGACTGTAATTTAAAATATTTATAAAAATTAATGGAGAGCCGTGAGTGAAATTATCGGTTTATATCATTGCCTATAATGAGGCGGAAAAAATTGAAGATGCTTTAAAAAGCGTCTCCTTTGCAGATGAAGTGATTGTAGCGGATTCTTTCAGTACGGATGATACGGTCCGGATTGCTGAAGCCCATGGTGCGAAAGTGGTACAAATCCCCTTTGAAGGATTTGGAAAACTGAGAAATGATGCCATTGCCGCATGCAGCCATGAATGGGTTTTCAGTCTGGACTCAGATGAACGATGCACTAAAGCCGCCCAAAAGGAGATATTGGATATTATCCATGAAAAAAACAGCCTTGATGCCTATTATATCCCCCGGCGCAATTATTTCATGGGCAAATGGATTCGCCATGCCGGTTTTTATCCGGACTATCGACAACCCCAGTTGTTCAAAAAATCAGCGCTTAAATTCCAGCATGACGCTGTACATGAACGGTATGAGGTGATCAGCAAAAAGCCATGTGGATATTTTAGAGCCCACATCTGCCAGATTCCTTATAAAAACCTGGAAGAAATAATTCACAAAGCAAACCGGTATTCCACCCTTGGGGCTGAAAAATTAATGGCAGCCGGTAAAAAATCAGGAATGATAACAGCATTAGCCCATGGCTTTTGGGCTGCATTCACCCTCTATTTTTTAAAACTTGGCTGCTTGGACGGATGGCCTGGATTTATTATTGCCTTTGCCAATTTTGAAGGGACTTTCTATAAATACGCCAAATTGTATTTAAAAGAAAACGGTCTTGACTCTGTTGTGAAAAAATAAGCCGTTCATCCGATTTCACGTTTTTTTAATTTTTCTGCTTTGTATCCACTCCTGCAAAAAGAGCAGCACTCATTAAGGAAAAAAACCAGCCTTCGGCGTGATCCAGTAAAGGCGATGAGACCATACAGGCAAAAATAAGGGTTAAAACAAGCCCCCTATTTATAACGGTTTGCCAGGGGTTTTCAAAGGACCTGGCATACCGCCATTGAGCCCCAAAAAAAACCAGAAGGGCAAAAAGACCGATAAAGCCGAACTGGAAGGTGATCATGAGATAGTCGTTGTGGGGGTTGTTTGTCGGATTCATGTCTTTATCTTTTGTGAAAGACTGATAAGCGTTTTCAAAACTGCCCGTGCCGCTTCCAAAAACCGGGTTTTCTTTAATTATCTTAAGTGTGTTGGTGTAAAATTCGAATCGCAATCCTGAAGATGAATCAGCATTTGCTTTTTTCCCATATTCCCATGAACGGATCTCTTCGATTGCTGTTTTCGCCCTCAAAAAAAAAGGGTTTGATGGCATAACCCATGCAGAAATGCCTATAAACAGAAGAACCAACCCGGCAATGACAAGACTTTTTGCCCGTCTCCAGGAAACAAAATAATATAAATAAAGAACCCCCAATACAAGATGCCCGGTCCTTCCGGCAACCATAAAAAAAACATTGAATAAAGCCAGAAAGCTTAACCCGGCCCAAAGCATTCTTTTCCAATATTCTCTATTTTCATCCCTTGCCCACACTGCAGCCAAAAAAGACATATATGCCATAAACACATTTTGCTTGATATGGTCATGAAAAATACAATAATCTGAAGGTCCTCCCTTAACAGGGACAAAGCCCGGAAGCAGTTTCATCATCATAAGATAAGACAAGGCAAGAGTAACGGACATGGCCAGGACAAAAGAAAACAAAAATTTATAACGAACTTCTTCGTCCTTAAAATACATCATTGCCATGGAGATAAATAAAAATTTCGCACCATCATTAAGGCTTTCAGCTATTTTTCTATTCTCACCATTGCTATAAAAAATTCCTACGACATGAATTAAAAAAACAATCAGCCCCATGAAGGCCACAGGATTGGATTTTAACACCCAAATCCATCTTTGGAATCGGTCTGAAATGTTATCAAGCATCCAGAACAGAATAATAAACCCTAAAGCTATATTTGTTAATGCCGTGGATATGGGAATGAAAAATCCCAGCAGCACAAGCAGCCATTTGTTGGTGGAATCCGATTTTCTAAAAATTATTGCCATCGGTAATATGCATTGTGTTTTTTATTCCAGGTATTGCTTATGAAAAAAGGGCTATCCATGAAATCTTTCCGGCCTTTGTCATTGAGGGTGGTATGCTATTCATATATAAAACAGATGTCAATACGTTTTAAAGCTTCATGCAACTATTTTAGTTTATGAGCAGGAGCAGGCACGATTAAAACTGATCTTAAAAATCATTGGCCGCAATGGAAATCATAAAATATTCACACCTCTTTAAAATAGCGAGTTAAGTGTTGACCTGTTTTCTGCAAGGTGATATAAAACTTGGGTCAATTTCGGAGGAGTGGCCGAGCGGCTGAAGGCGGCGGTCTTGAAAACCGTTTAGTGTAAAAGCTACGTGGGTTCGAATCCTACCTCCTCCGCCAGATTTTGAAAATATTACGGAGAAATGGCCGAGTGGTCGAAGGCGCTCGCCTGCTAAGCGAGTATGGGGGGAAACTTCCATCGAGAGTTCGAATCTCTCTTTCTCCGCCAGAATCGACAAACACTTTTAAAACCGAATCGCACCGGTGAACAGCCAGATGTCTATTCCGTCATTGGGGGATTTAAGCCCTGCATTTGAATAATGAAAATAGGAAAAATTCACATCAAAGATGCCGATTCGCGTGCCAATGCCGATCCGGTCCTCAAACTGGTAATGAGAGCTGAGGTTTCTATTATGGATCCGGTAATCATCCAGCAGAGCCAATCCGATCCCGCCTGAAATATAGGGCCTGATAAAATCCGATTCTTTCCCGAAATAATAGGCAAACACCGGCGTGAAGGCCAGGCCGTTTATCTCATCATCCCCGTCATCCCAGCGGTTATAGGATAATTCAAAAAATCCGGAAACATATCCGGCCCCGCTTTCAAACCACCTGGAGGAAAACTCTTTTTTAACACCTATCCGATAGATATCAATATCATCATTACTTTGACCATATCCAAAAGAAAGTCCATAACCGTCAGCCCCGGCACTTGCCGAACTGCAAAACCACATCAGGCCGATAATCAGAAAAAGGAATTTTTTCATGGTAATCCCCTGTTTACATTTTAAAGCGTTAATTTTTTAATACGGGTGAAGCACCTCATTTCTGTTTTATTTAATCGAAAGCATATATTTATTCAATAAAAAAGAAATGAATAAAAAAAATGTTCCCATTTGGAACGTTCCTTGGCTCTTTTGGAATTCCTTTGACAGCAATCTTTAATGCTTGACATAAAATGGAGGGAAGATTATATCCTTCTAACAATTAAATTAAAGAAAATACGATAATTTTTAGACATTAATATTAACAGAATATGGATTTAAAACAAGCACTTGGAAAAAACAGGGAACCCTTTATTAAAAAATGGTTCCAGGCCACAATCGATACCTATCCCACACAGACGGCAAAGATACTGGGTAAAGATTCCAACCGGTTTGACAACCCCATCGGCGCCATCACCCATGAAACCATTGCCGATGTATTCAATCTGATCTTAGACGACTTCACGCCCGAATCCCTTGAGCAAAAGCTTGATCCCGTCATCCGTATCCGGGCGGTGCAGGCTTTTTCCGCAAGCGAGGCCGTCAGTTTTGTTTTTGAATTAAAGAAGATCGGAGAAGCCCTTCTAGATATCGAAATGATCAGAGAATTTGACAAACTTGTTGATCAGATAGCACTTGCATCTTTCAACAGGTTTATGAAATGCAGAGAAGAAATATTCCTTTTAAAAGCCACAGAAAGCAAAAGACGCATTCACAAGGCTTTTGAAAGGGCGGGTTTGGTAGCCGAGCTGACGGAAGAAGACCTCCTCGGCTCAAAAAAATTTTAACATGTATGGCGGGATTTTTTCAAATTCCGTCACACATCAACTCATGAGGTGGTTATAATATGAATCAAAAGTACTTGATCCCCCTGACAACTGTTTTTCTGCTCTTCTTAGTAGCATACACAGGGGTTGAGGGAGCAGGGCTTCATCAGGTCTTCGGGATTTTCATCCCGTATCTGGCGGTTCTCGCCTTCCTGGCCGGGTTTGTTTATAAAGTGCTGGGTTGGGCCTCTTCTGCTGTTCCGTTCAGGATTCCCACAACCTGCGGACAACAGAAATCAATGCCGTGGATAAAACAGAACTGTATTGATAACCCTGATACTTCAACAGGTGTATTCTTACGAATGGTTCTTGAAATTTTTCTGTTCAGATCTCTTTTCAGGAACACAAAGGCAGCATTTAACAAAAATGAATCCAATAAGCTCTCCTATTCCTGGGAAATTTTTCTCTGGTTAGGCGCCCTTGCCTTTCATTATTCCTTTTTGGTAGTACTGTTAAGGCATTTCCGATTCTTCACATCCCCGGTACCTTCCTGCCTCAAATTTCTTGAATACATGGATGGCATTGTACAACTGGGGCTTCCCGGACTCTTTATCTCCGGTGTGGTCCTTCTTGCCGCAACCCTGTTTCTGCTTGCAAGAAGAATTTTTGATGCCAAGGTGACCTATATCTCCCAGGCAGCCGACTATTTCCCCTTGTTTCTGATCATCGGGATAGCGGCCTCAGGTCTATCCATGAGATATTTCACCAAAGTCGATATTGTCGGCATCAAAACCCTTACCATGGGTCTTGTAACCTTCAGCCCCACCATCCCCGAAGGCGTGGGCGGTCTTTTTTATGCCCATCTTTTTTTGGTGAGTATCCTTTTTGCATATTTCCCGGCCAGTAAACTCATGCATCTGGGCGGAATCTTCTTAAGCCCGACAAGAAATATGGCAAATAATACCCGTGCAAAAAGACATGTTAACCCCTGGAACTATGATGTGAAAACCCATACCTATGAAGAGTATGAGGATCACTTCAGAGAAAAAATGATTGAAGCCGGTCTGCCGGTGGATAAAGAGGAGTAATCAATGTCTAACCAAATAAAACCGGATGAATTATTAAATAAGATAGATTATACCACGGGATCTGGCGGGAACTGGATGAATACAACCGATTCGGTTCAGATCAGACCGGGCATGTACTGTTATGCGGCCAAGGCTGAAAGCGTTGAGACATTAAGCCTGCCCCATGCAAGACCCTGGAACCCCCTTGACGAGGACTGGAAACTGCCTGACAACTGGCAGGAAATCGTTTTTCAGGGCATGAAAGAACGGCTCGAAAGATTCAGAACCTTTAAAGTTTTTATGGATATCTGCGTCCGTTGCGGTGCCTGTGCCGACAAATGTCATTTCTTTCTTGGAACAGGCGACCCCAAAAACATGCCGGTCTTAAGGGCTGAACTCTTAAGATCCGTATACCGGAATGATTTTTCCACAGCAGCCAAGATTTTAAGCAAAATCCCCGGCGGCAGGGCCCTGGCCGGTGCCAGACCCATGACCCTGAGTGTCTTGAAAGAATGGTGGTATTATTTCTTTCAGTGCACCGAATGCAGACGGTGTTCCGTTTTCTGCCCCTATGGGATCGACACGGCGGAAATCACCATGATGGCCAGAGAAATTTTCAACCTCATGGGTCTGAACATCGATTGGATCGCCACCCCGGTTTCCAATTGTTTCAAAACCGGAAACCATCTGGGAATCCAGCCCCATGCCTTTAAAGACATGCTGGAATTCTTTGTGGAAGATATTGAATCCTTAACCGGAGTCAATTGTACCCCGCAGTTCATGAAAAAAGGGGCGGACATTCTTTTTATCACCCCTTCCGGAGACGTGTTCGCTGACCCCGGAACCTATACCTGCCAGGGATATCTGATTCTTTTCAAATATCTCAAAGATAAATACGGACTGGATGTGACCTGGAGCACCTATGCATCTGAAGGCGGAAATTTCGGTTTCTTTACCTCCCATGAAACCATGAAAAAGCTCAATGCCAAAATGTATGCTGAAGCAAAACGTCTTGGCGTCAAATGGATTCTGGGCGGGGAATGCGGCCATATGTGGCGCGTTATCCACCAGTATATGGATACCATGAACGGCCCTGCCGATTTCCTGGAAGTGCCTAAAAACCCCATTACCGGAACCGTATTTGAGAATGCAGCATCCACAAAAATGGTCCATATCACGGAATTCACAGCCGATTTGATCAAACACGGCAAGCTTGAACTGGATAAATCACGGAATGCGGATTTTGTCATGACCTATCATGACTCCTGCAATACCTCAAGGGGCATGGGCCTTCTGGATGAACCGCGGTATGTGATTCAGAATGTCTGCGACAATTTTTATGAAATGCCTCCCAATACCATCCGTGAGCAGACCTTTTGCTGCGGTTCAGGCTCGGGCCTGAATGCCGGTGAAAACATGGAACTCAGAATGGCCGGGGCTCTTCCAAGGGCCAATGCCGTTAAATACGTCCATGAAAAATTCGGCGTCAACACCTTAGGTACGGTTTGTGCCATTGACAGAGCTGCCCTTTCCACCCTTTGCGAATACTGGGTGCCCGAAGTCAGGGTGGCCGGAGTTCATGAACTGGTCGGCAATGCATTGATCCTGCCGGGTGAAAAGAAAAGAACGGAAAATCTGAGGCTTGAACCCATGACAGGATTCGAGGAGGAATAAGATGAATAAAAATATGATCATGACAGGACTCGTTATTTTTGTTCTGGCTGTGCTCTCGCCCTTCTGGTTCAATATGATCACGACCATTGAGGCTGCACCAAAACCGGAACTCCTGGGAAAAGCCAAGGAAGAAAAAAAATGCGTCCTGGAAAAATATGATATGCGGGCCAACCACCCGTCGCTTCTGAACGAATGGAGAACATCGGTGGTCAGGGATTCGGACAGACAGTACAAGGCTGTTAACGGACATACCTTTGAGATGAGCCTTTCCACTGGTCAAAATTCATGCCTGGGATGCCATGAAGACAAAGCAAAATTTTGTGACAGCTGTCATACCTATGCTTCGGTAAATCCCTATTGCTGGGAATGTCACACTAACCCCAAGGAGATAAAATGATGGAAAAAAGCAGAAGAAGCTTTCTAAAAGTAGCGGGTATAGCTGCCATCGGGTTGGGTGTTTCTCCGGCAATGAATTTTGCATCATCTGACTCTAAGGGCGCAGCCGTTGCAATTAAAAGCAAAAATGAAAAAGAACTGGTTGCCAAACGCTGGGGCATGGTGATTGATACCGGCAAGCTCAATAAAGAAATCAATGAAAAAATGATCGAAGCCTGCCATAAAGCCCACAATGTCCCGGATTTCAAACATGAGGTGGATAAGGTCAAATACCCCAAGACCAGACCTGTCAATCACAAACAGGAAATCAAATGGATCTGGGAAGAGCATTTTCCCTATGCATTCCCGGATAAGGAAGATGAGTTCCTGGCGGATAAATTCCATGATCTTCCCTTCCTTGTGACCTGTAACCACTGCAAAAATGCGCCCTGCGTCCAGGCCTGCCCCACAAAGGCAACCTTTAAGCGGGAAGACGGCATTGTCATCATGGACTTTCACCGGTGCATCGGATGCCGGTTCTGCATGGCAGCCTGTCCCTATGGTTCAAGGAGTTTTAATTTCAGAGATCCAAGACCTTTTATTGCAGAAACCAATCCGGATTTCCCCACCCGCAGCAAAGGAGTTGTGGAAAAATGCAACCTCTGCGCAGAACGCCTTTCCAAAGGAGAGATGCCCCATTGCGTGGAAGCAAGCGAGGGTGCCATTGTGGTCGGGGACCTGGAAAATCCTGAATCGGATGTACGGGTGATCCTGAAAGAACAATATGCTATCCGCCGTAACGAAGCACTGGGTACGGAACCATCTGTTTACTATATCATGTAAGAGGAGTCGACATGCTTGAAATAGCTATTAAAGGAAGTAAAAATTACTGGTTATGGATAGTCTTTCTGCTCCTTGTCATAGGAGCGGGAGTTGCCGTCTATATTGACCAGTTTATGAACGGATTGATGATTACCGGCATGAGCCGGGATGTGTCCTGGGGATTTTATATTGCCAATTTTACCTTTCTTGTGGGTGTTGCCGCAGGAGGGGTCATGGTGGTCATCCCCTATTATCTTCATGATTATGAAAAATTTCACAGGATTACCATTTTGGGTGAATTCCTTGCAATTGCCGCCCTGATCATGTGTCTTCTTTTCATCATCGTGGATTTAGGCCAGCCCACACGGATGCTGAACGTATTGTTATACCCCACACCCAATTCCATGCTGTTCTATGATATGATCGTACTCAACGGCTATCTTTTCCTGAACATCGTCATTGGATGGAAGGTATTGGAAGCAGAAAGAAATCAGGTGGAGCCCCCCTTGTGGACAAAACCCCTGATCTATCTTTCCATTCCCTTTGCCATTGGTATCCATACGGTTACGGCCTATCTTTACTGCGGTCTTCCGGGACGCGGATACTGGCTGACCGCCATTCTGGCCCCAAGGTTCCTGGCATCAGCTTTTGCCGCAGGACCTGCTTTTTTGATTATCCTTTGTTATCTGATCAGAAAATTCACAAAATTTGACCCGGGCTGGGAAGCCATGCAGACCCTTGCCAAAATTGTCTGCTGGGCCATTATTGCCAATCTGTTCTTCTTTTTATGTGAAGTGTTTGTGGTCTATTATTCCAATATTCCGAGCCATAAAACCCATCTGACGTATCTCTTGTTCGGATACCACGGATATCATGCCCTGGTGCCCTGGATGTGGGCAGGCCTCATCATGATGTTCTCCGGAGCAATCCTTCTGGTTGTCCCTCAGTTCAGAAACAATAAGACCCTTTTGCCTTTCACCTGCGCCTTGATCTTTTTCGGTGCATGGATTGACAAGGGTCTTGGAATGATCTCAGGCGGGTTCGTGCCCTCACCGTTACACCATGTAACCGAATATGCGCCCACCGGACCGGAGATGATGATCACCCTGGCGGTATATGCCACAGGATTCCTGGTTCTGACCATTCTTTACAAACTTGCCACACAAGTTAAGGAAGAGGTTCGCGGCTAAGATCTGTAAATCTTATAGAGATTTGTTTAAAGGGGGAGTTTCATGAATGAAACTCCCCCTTATTCATTCAAAAGGGCGTTTGCCCTGTGGTTGGCTTTGTTGATTTCCTGATTCACCCATTTTGAATATGCTACCATGTCGGCATCAGGGGGAATCGTCAACGGATCTCCCACCACAGCCGCTGCCTTAGTAAAGGGATAGGGAAAATGGAATTTATCCCATGCTTTTTGAAATACATATTTATGTTTAAACGCCCCGCCAATGGGAACAATTTTTTTCCCTGTCTTCATGGCCATATAGAGAATCCCTGGTTTAATTTTGAAAGCAGGGCCCTGGGGCCCATCTGCGGCAAGCCCGAGATTATACCCCTGTTTTAATTTTTTGATCATCTTAATAAGGCTCTGTATATTTTTATCATTGCTGGACCCCCGGATAACTTCAAACCCATATTTTTCAAGAACCGCTGCCAGGATTTCTCCGTCTTTGGAAGGACTGACAAGACCGACCTTTTTTTTAATTTTCCCGAACCCTACTGTTGGGAAAAAAAGCTTTTGGTGCCAGCAAACATAAATATAATTTTCATTTTCATCTATCTTGTTCATCCCTTGGATCTTTAGATCAAGGGTCATCATCAGGAAACGCAAAACCCTGTAAATATAAATTCCATATCTTCGATATTTTTGGTATTCAGTCTTATCCATGTCGGTTTTTATATCCATCTTCATATCCGGCAGCTTCTCTTTTATTGAATAGCGCATCATATCAGCCGGATCTTTTTTTTAAAAGCAAAAAGGATTTTCCTTTTATTCTTTATCTTGACAAAGAAAGGGAATCAGTATAGTATTCAGAGTTTTTAAAATTGCGGAAGGTCTTGAAATAATAAGGAGAGTTAAAAATGTACGCAGTTATCAGAACTGGAGGAAAGCAATACAAGGTCCAGGAAAACCAGACCCTGAGAGTTGAAAAACTGGATGGCACCGAAGGTTCTCAGGTCGAATTTGATGACATTCTTTTGTTTTCAGACGGCGAGACCATTACCCTCGGAAGCCCGAAAATTGAAAATGCCTCGGTCAAAGCACACATTCTGAAGCAGGCAAAGGACAAGAAAAAAATAATTTTCAAGTATAAACGTCGCAAAGGCTACAGAAGAATGAAGGGCCACAGACAGAATTATACTGAGGTAAAAATAGATTCCATTGCAGTTTAGTTAATAAGGAGAGATCCCATGGCACATAAAAAAGCAGCCGGCAGTTCAAAGAACGGCCGCGATTCAAACGGCCAGCGACGCGGCGTCAAGAAGTTCGGCGGAGAACGCGTGACTGCCGGAAATATTCTTGTAAGACAGGTTGGAACCAAACTGCATCCCGGCAACAATGTCGGAATGGGCAGGGACTATACTCTTTTTGCCCTGATCGACGGTGTTGTGACCTTTGAAAGAAAAGGCAGGGACAGAAAAAAAGTTAGTGTTTATGAAGCGTGAAATTTGTAGATGAAGCAATTATCACTGTCAGGTCCGGCGATGGCGGCCGCGGATGCTCGAGCTTTAGGCGGGAGCGGTTCATTGAAAAAGGCGGGCCTGATGGTGGAGATGGCGGCGACGGTGGCAATGTCATCCTGAAAATCGATAAGGGCAAACGAACGCTCTACGATTATCGCCGCCTCAGATTGCTCAATGCCGGCAACGGACAGCCGGGAATGGGCAAGCAAAAACACGGAAAAAACGGTGAAGACTGCATCCTTCTTCTTCCTCCCGGAACCATTGTATCCAACGCAGAAACTCATGAAATTATTGTTGATTTGACCGATACAAAAGAGGACTATGTCCTGGCTCAAGGCGGTATGGGCGGTCGCGGCAACAAGCGCTTTGCAAGCTCCACCAACCGGGCTCCCAGACATTGTCAGCCCGGCATCC
>CAZWMY010000133.1:0-12011 GCA_964635025.1 uncultured Desulfobacula sp.
GTAAAATTGCTACTCAACGATCCGATTTCTATGTCTCATGAAATATCCGGGCTAATTCTTTTAATCCATCTAATAATATCTCTCCGGGGTGTATCGGTTTATCTGCCATAATATAGTCCTTAATGATAATCAACGATTTCAACATTTTTTGTAGACCTAAAATTATCCCATGCTCAACCAGAACCCATACGTCACGCTGGAAAGCAATGTACAGATAGAAATGACGGATGCGGAAAAATCAGAATCACCGCCCATCTCTTTTGCCATGATATAGGAGACGGTTGCCGTGGGTGAGGCAAGGACAATCAGTCCGGGTAGATAATGATTCGGGTGGAATGCTAATAATTTGAACAACAAAAACCCAATGGCCGGTGCGAGAATCAATTTTAAGGATGTAGCGACCATAACACTCAATAATCTCGGTTTCAAGCTCTGAAACGACAGTGATGCCCCGATAATCAATAAGGCCATGGGCAATGCCAGGCCCTTTAAAATTTCAAGGGATCGATCAATGATTTCCGGTATAGGGATATTGAAAAAGGCAACGATGATACCGGCCAAGGCAGAGATGATGACGGGATTAACCATTGTTTTTTTCAAGGTATCTCTAAAGTTTGGGCCACCCTCATTTTTTTCGCTGTGGTATTGAAGCACGATAACCGCCAGAAAATTTTGCAGGATCATGACAAACCCGGCAATTATTGCGGTTTTGACAAATCCTGCGTTTCCCAGATAATAAAAGGCAACGGCAAAGCCGATATACCCTAAATTCCCATGAAAGGACCCTTGAATAAAAGATCCCCTTGAGTGATTGGGCATATTCAGAATCCGGGTCATTCCAAAGGCTGAGGCAGCAACTGCAATCAGCACGAAAAGGGTGACCAGGGTGACTGGAATATGGACGTCCGTTTTCAGGCTGGCTTTTGAAATGGAACTGAAATTCATTGCCGGAATAGCAATATAATAGACAAGGCGGTTGGCCTGGCTCAAAAAATCCATTGTGAAAAAGCCCATGCGTTTTGAATAAAGCCCGAGCAAAATGATGACAAAGATCGGAACAATGGTTGAAATAATATTCATAGCACCTGCACACCCTTATGATTAATCAGACAAAAAGGATTTAATATGCTTTAAGCTCATCTTTATCAATGGTTTTTTTTTCCGGATCTTTTTTTGACAAGAGGGTGTTGATTTTATGAATCAGGGCATTGCTGTTAACAGGCTTGGTTGTATAATCATTCATACCGGCGCTGATGCATTTTTCCATGTCCCCTTTCATGGCATGGGCGGTCAGGGCGATGATCGGGATATTCCGGTTAAGCACTTTTGACTTTTCCGACCGGATACAGGCGGCACATTCATATCCATCCATGACCGGCATCTGGACATCCATGAGAACGATATCGTAATGATTTGTTTCAAGCTCTTCCAATGCCTTTAATCCGTCGCCGGATATATGATATTGAAACCCGAGCCTTTCCAATATCCGCTGGATCACTTTCTGGTTTACCGGATGATCTTCCGCCACCAGGATTTTGATCCGGTTTGTCAGGATATCCTTTGCTCTGTGTTTGGTGATGATGTCTTTATCCATATTGTTTTCTTTTGTTTCCCCGCTGAACACAAGGATAATGGCATCAAAAAGCTGGGATCTGCGGATGGGTTTTGAAAGATATCCGTCAAACCCGATTTCCTTCATTTTTTTGGCTTCCCCGCGAAGCCCCCGGGAAGTCAGCATGATGAGTTTGATATGGGCGGTGTCAGGATTGGCACGGATGATACTGCCGAGTTTTGCACCATCCATGACAGGCATCTGGTAATCCGTGATAATCATATCAAAGGGCAGGTTGGTTTTGGCCATGAGTTTGCACATCTGGACGGCATGGTTGCCGTCTGTGGTGGCTTCAACAAAAAAACCCCATTTAACAAGAAATCCTTCAAGGATTTCGAGATTAAGCTCATTGTCATCCACAATGAGAATCCGTTTCCCCTTTAAGTCTTCAGGAGGGGATTTCAATTTTTCAAGGGCCTCCTTCTGCTTTTCAAATATGATGGTAAAGGTAAAAACAGACCCTTTGCCGACCCTGCTTTCCACTTGGATATCCCCGCCCATGAGTCCGCACAATTGTTTTGAAATGGCCAGGCCAAGACCTGTTCCGCCATATTTGCGGGTGGTGGATGCATCGACCTGATAAAAGGACTGAAAGAGTTTTTCCGTATCTTCCTTGCTCATGCCGATACCGGTATCTTTTATCATGAATGAAATTTTAACCTGCTTTTCCTTTTCTTCCACAAGGCTGATCCGGATGCTTATCTCCCCGCCTTTGCCGGTGAATTTAATCGCATTGCCGACAATATTCATCATAATCTGGCGCACCCGTGTGGGATCACCGGTCAGAAGTGAAGGAACCGCTTCATCAAACATATAGGTGAGTTCAATCCCTTTTTCATGGCTTTTCAAAGACAAAAAGATAAGGGTTTCTTCCACCATATTCCTCAGATTAAAATCAATGGTTTCAAGATCCAGCCGGCCAGCCTCTATTTTGGAGAAATCAAGAATATCATTTAATATGGTTAAAAGGGTTTCTGCGCTTCGCTTGATGGTCTCAAGCCCGTCCCGGGTTTCAGGGCTGTTCTGTTCATCCAGAAGGATATTGGTCATGCCGATGACCCCGTTCATGGGAGTCCGGATTTCATGGCTCATATTGGCCAGAAAACTGCTTTTGGCCTGGCTGGCTTCCTTGGCCTTCCGGCCCATTTCAATGGCATAATCCACGGCTTGCTGAAGATTATTATTCAGGGATTCCAATTCGCCGGCCCGTTTCAAAAGCCTTTTGTTCAATTGATTTATTTTTCGTTCGTTTTTCTTTTTTTCCGTAATATCCCGAAGAATGACAAAGGTGCCGATAAAATCCCCCTGATCGTTTTTGAATGTACCGCAACTAAGATCCACATCAAGGATTTTCTTATTTTTAGCATATCGGCGGGTTTCAAATTCAACCTGCCCCATGATCAACACTTGCTGGATAGCGTAGAGGGTTTCAGGTATTCTGTTTTCAGGGACAAAATCTATTTTTTTACCCTTGAGTTCTTCCATGGCCCAGCCAAAGGTTTTTGTAAAGGCCGGGTTCAGGTATTTCACTTTTCCTTCGATGTCATAGATGACGATAGGGTTGGGTGAGCCGTCCAGAAACGATCTCGATCTTTTTTCAAAATACTGGAGACGCTGGATCTCATTTTCAGCTTCTTTCAGACGGGATTCAAGTTCCTTTAGCTTTTTTTCCATAAAAATCCTTTTTGAAATCATGGGAAAGCTTCAACACATCGTCTGACAGGAGAGGCGTTAGGATGCTGAATAGTTTTAATTGAAGCTCTTTTCCGAATACTACGATAGAACCCGGTTCATTTTCAAGCAGAATACCGAAAAGATCGATAAAGATGACGATAAAAACCGGAATAACCGTTATCAGCACATCCAGTGTCACACCAGACAGGTATGCTGCCACCAGGCGATGGTGGTGCCGATCCTTTTCCCCTTTATAATCGACATTGGCCTGGGGTCCGGCCAGGATGGTGATGGCACCCTTACTTTTGAGCTCTCCTGCCAGATCAAACAGATCCGGTCTTCCGCCAAGGGTTGAGAATCCGATGGCCATCCGGGTTCCGCTGAAATGATGTTCCAGTGCCACTTAGTTTCTAATTGTTTCCGGATCTTTCATCCCTTTCAGGCTGTTGCCGATAAAATAAATCTCCCGCTGCCGGATATCTTCCGGCAGGTATGTTATGTTGGCAAAAGAGGGGTCTTTCTTTTTCAAACCTTCGATGATCCTCTTATCTAATTTGTCTTCCCCTTTTTCCAGTTGATGTTTGACCATCTCAACCCAGCTCAGCAACTGGCTTTGGGCTGTTGTCAAAGCCTGTTTGACATCGGTTCTGAATCCATAATGGCCAAAACAGATCATGGAGACATCAAGCGCCATGATGCGGTCGATGGAAGACAGTGAGGTTTCGAGTTTGAATATGGGGGGTGTGGTCGGCCGGGCATAGATGCCCTGGTGAAGGCAATGTATAATACCGGCGGCTTCCCCGGCAAAAAGATAATCCTTAAACCGGAAACAAAGATGGTGAACGGCATGGCCCGGTGTATCAATGGCCTTTATATCACCGGATGGCGTTTCTATCCTGTCCCGGAATTCAATGGCGCCGGCGGGTACGGGTATGATCTCACCATAAGATTCAGCGATGACGCCCAGGTTCTTCAGACTGTCCTGCCATAAATTCCGGGGGGAAACCATGTGGCTGACTGCCCTGGGGTGGCAGATAATTCTGGCTTCGGGGTAATGCGCCAGCAAAGCGCCGGTTCCTCCGGCATGATCAATGTGGATATGGGTGAGCAGGATATAATCCAGCCGCCGTACACCGATCTTTTTTAAAGTGCTGGTCAGTTGATTGACGGAGTATCGGGGACCGGGGTCGACCAGAAAGGCAATTTCATCACTTTGATAGAGCCAGGCACTGATGAAATTATGAAACCCAGTCATTTTCTGATCAAGGGAAATCAGGTAAAGATTCGGATCTATTATCGAGTATGACATACCGGTCCACGCTCCGTTAATGAACTGCTATGAATGTTCTTCATAGTCGCCCCTTTCCTTTTCCAACCGCTCCAGCAATCCGCGGCCTTTTTCCGTGAGACGGTATTTCTGGAGTCGACTGGTGGGTTTTTCGGGGATGGTTCGTTCTAACAGTCCGTCGTTGATGATCTGATCGAGGTAATTACGCTGGAAGGTTTCCCGGTGGCGGAGACCTGTTGATTCCTGGATTTCCCGGCTGCTGAGCGGTCTAAGCGCACAGGCGGTCAAAGCCCGGATGAGCCAGGGATCGACCTGTCCGGTGACTTGTCCGGCGACTTGTCCGGCGACTTGTGCCGGTTTGGCCCCTGGCTCAGACGTTTTCCTTTGGATCGTCAATACAAAAAAACCGCCATCAATTCTGATTTCAGGTTCGGCAAGTCCGGCTTTTCTGCATTGCCGGATCCCTCTTAAGCGCCTGGCTGGGCTTTCTTTTTTCAGCTTTAATTTGGGAAATTGCATCATCCAGGGATATATCACCCAGCCAATTCTCACGCTCTTTTGTATAGTCGCCTCGGCCTACCGAAAACTGATTCAGAAACCGAATGGTGTCAACTACACCCATTTCTTTGAATAGAATATGGGTAGCTTGGCGGCTAATTTCAGATATCGATCTTGTTTCTGTATTCATATATCTATCTTCATCACCAGTTCAGTGGGGGATACCTTGGTATTTATTTTATCCAAACTCTTGGCTTTTTTCAAAAACTTATCATCACATGTGCAAAAATAATCAGCTTTTGAACCGGATGTAAATGCCAAATGCAAAGCGTCCAGCGGTTTCAAGTCTAAAGCTCCAAACGATTTGACTCACGCAATGCAAGGATGACGTGTACCGCTTTAGCCTCAACCGCTATCTTTGGTTGTGATTTATCATCAAAGGGGCGTTGTAGACTGCAACAATCAAGATAAATTCTCATTTTATGATTTTCCCATTGCCCAACGTCAACATCAGCCGCGACTGTAAGGGGTTGGCTGCATATACTTGTTGGCCGTATTTTGCCGCTTAAACCTACCACCTTGAAAAACGCCGGAACGAACCGAATGGCAGAGGATCTAACCCAGCCTCGGCCAGCACTTCTGAAAACAGTTTCAACGCTTCTGACCGGGTGGTATTCATCCATTGTCCCAATTCGCGATCGTTGATACAGTATGTTTCCATTTCACGACCTCGCCCATGAATTTCGATTGCCCCGGAAGATGCTGCAATCTCGAATCTACGGACAACGGTATTCAGCAGATCGATAACGCTACCGATCTTCTCGCGCCACGTCCGATTTTCAAGGGCGGACCGCCCAATCGTTCTGCTCAGCACTTTTCCTTCCCGATCCCGAAGCGTACCAGTAGACAAGGCAATGATCGTGTCTCGAATTGCCTGGTCGAATGCTGACATACTCATTTCGAAATTGAAATGATCTTTGAATGCACTTCGATCAAAAGCCCCTGTGTAAACCTTGAGAGCCTCGATGTCCGCTGAGTGTCGGGCAGGTAGCCCTTTATCGAGTTCCTCAATTTCAAGACGGGCTGCCTGCTCCGACAACCGTTTCCATTCACGAAGCAACTCAACTGTGAAGCGTTCCGGGGCGTCATCTATGAGCTTAGCGTGTATCTGGCAAAGCCAGATGCCGTTTTCGGCAGACGCTCGTTCCTCTTTCGTAAGATGCGGATCATACCGTTTTCCGCCTTTTGCTGCGGCGGTGATGTGTGCAGCCACTCCAACGTCAACAGTGCCATCCGAGCTGTCACCAGGACCAGCTGTAAGGACACGGCAGTTAGGATTCGAACACCGATACCCAACACGCCGTGCAAGAAGGTCCCTCACAGGCTTTAAGAAATCATCTCGCGCAGACATCTTCTATATCTCTCCATTCTTCGGCATATCATTCACCAAACTCAGTACTTGGCTTTATTTTTCATGTCAAGTACTAAAAAAGCTAACTGGATGTCACTGAAAATTTTACAAATATCAGAATCAGATATCATCCTGAAGCGTTCAGATGCACTTTTGAGAAAATGCCGGAAAGACTGGTGAAGATGACGATAAAAACCGGAATAACCCTTATCAGCACATCCAGTGTCACACCAGACGGGTATGCTGCCACCAGGCGATGGTGGTGCCGAGCCTTTCAAACTGAATGTTTTCCTGTTGTTCGATCTGACGTATCCAGTCGGCAAGACCGGAGGCGTGGTGGATAATCAGCGGTGTGCTGTGAGGGGGAAGAATATCCATGGCCAGCTGGTACATGGCAATGGTGCGGTTAAGCTCCCTTGCGATATCCGGTGTGTCCCAGGGGGTCGGGTGAATAAACCCGTGATTGGCCCCTTCCTCTTTAAGATATCCAAAATGAAAGGGGAATTCTGGCTTCAGATTCCGGATCGTTTTAATGGTATCCAGGTTCATTTGACGGGTTATCCCTTTGTTCAGATTTTTCAGGATGGTATCGTCAAAAGATTCAAATCCGATGGAGGCCAGCAGTATCCGGATGTTTTCCTTTTGGGCGATTTCAAGGGTGTTCTTCAGTTTTTTCTGTCCCTTCAGAAAATAATCCGCCCGCAGGGTCAGATTGATCTGGGACAGCGCAAGACCGCAGTCTTCGGCCAGTTCCATGACATGATCAAGTCTGGGCAAAGGGTTTTCATTGATCAGTTCAAATGCGACCCTGCTGCCGTCGGCCTGTTCGGGCAGACAGGCCATCTGGGATTGGACGGCTTTATCACCCAGCGTTCCCATGAATCCCTTGTCCTTTGCCACATCACAGAAACTGCAGCCCTTCTGGATGATGGTCACACGTTTTGGTCCTGTTCCATCTGCAAGATCCGCAGGATAATCGATCTCTATTTTTCTTTCTTTTGCCGCATGGGGACATCCGATCTGCTGAAGCACCTGGCAAGAGGTAACCGGCATCCGGGCAAAGCATGTTCCCTTTAACCGGTAGATATTGCTCCAGTCAACCCGGGACAGCCATTGATCCTCCCATGGGGCGGGAGGATTCTCCTTTATCAGCCCGTCTTTATCCTTATGCAGGACACCGTCAAATTCTGAAATATCACTATCGAGTCCGTTCTGAAGGATGGGCAGGATCTGCTGGGCCGGTCCATGCAGGGCAAAAGTAAACCGGTCCGACATACCTTTAAAGCGGTGCTCAAACCGGTCGTGACCCTTTTCCCCTTTATAATCGACATTGGCCTGGGGCCCGGCCAGGATGGTGACCGCGCCCTTATTTTTGAGCTCTCCTGCCAGATCGAACAGATCCGGTCTTCCGCCAAGGGTTGAAAATCCAATGACCATCCGGGTTTCCCCAAAATGGTTTTCCAGCGCCGCTTTTAGATCCGTTTTGTCATCTTCATTGGTCACTGCAACGACGATGGCTTCATACTCGCTGTTTTCGGAGATAATGGTGGCTGCCATCTGAGGGCCTAAAAGGCCGTAGGACTCCCCCTTAAAATACCCGGTGAGGATGACAAATTTCTTTTTTGAATTCATTCTCCCTAATCAACAACCGGCCGGGGCAGCACTTTTGCCCTTTCTGCAATTTCAGGTACCCTGTGCTCCCATTCGATGGCCATCAGATGGACACCGGCCACACCTTTCAACTCTTTGAATTCTTCGATCTGTTCCAGCGCAAACCTGATCCCTTCCTCTGCCTGGTCTTTTTTGGGCACGCCTTTCAGGCGTTTGATCAAAGGTTCGGGGATATCCATACCCGGAACATACTTGGACATGAAATTGGCCATGGCCGCACTTTTCATGGGGGTGACGCCGGCCAGGATATAGCATTTTTCATGCAGCCCCATATCCACGGCCTGTTTCATGAATTCACGGAATTTTTCCATATTGAAAATGCATTGGGTCTGGACAAAATCCACACCTGCCAGTATTTTTTTTGCAAGCCTGAACACCCGGTATTCAAAAGGGTCGCCAAACGGATTGGATGCGGCCCCGATAAACAGTTTGGGCGGCCCGTCAATGTCCTCGCCGTTCAGGAACTTGCCCTCATCCCGCATTTTCTTCACCATGGCGATCAGCTGCATGGAATCGATATCATGGACACCTTTTGCCTCTGGATGATTCCCGAAAGACGTGTGGTCGCCGGACAGACACAGCATATTCCGGATACCCATGGCATAGGCGCCTAAAATATCGCTCATCATGGCCAAGCGGTTCCTGTCCCGGCAGACCATCTGGAAATTGGGTTCAAGCCCTTTTTGCATCATCAGAACCGAGCCGGCAATGGAAGACATGCGGACCACGGCTGTCTGGTTGTCCGTCATATTCACGGCATCTACCATCCCCACCAGGTGACTTAATTTTTCATTCAAATGGTCAATATTGGCGCCTTTGGGGGGACCGCATTCTCCGGTGAAAGCAAAATGGCCCGCATTCAGCACCTTTTCCAGATTACTGCCTGATTTAAGTTCACTCATCGATCGTTTTTCCTTCTTATTTGTCTATTCGGTATCCGGTACACGGACTCAATCAAACTTTCCGGGTGTCGTGGAAAATCAGCGACTTAACGGTCACCGGGAACACCTGGTTTTTCACCAGCGGCTCACCAATGTCGATCCAGTCGCCATCCTTCAGATCCAGTTCATCCAGGGTGAGCAGGTTGGTTTTAAGGCCTGTTTCCCGGCGGATGACATTTCCCACACCACAGGCAATATCGGCCTGAAAAATGAGAATAATGGGGATGTGTTTTCCGATTGAATTTGCAAGTGCCGACTCAATGGCTTTACCGAACAATACCAGCTTCTGGTAGGAATTGTGGGTGAGGCCCTTAAAGTAAAGCGCCACAGTCTCGGTCCCCTCGGTCAGATCAAACCTTCTAAAAGACTTTTCAATTTCAGATGTGATATGGTCAAGGCTTAATTTATCCTGTTTCACGTCAACCCTGAGCACCGGCACGTTCCACATGGGAAATTTAAGCTTTTCGTCCATGGATCCCGAAGAGCCTGATATGGATAATGTATGGGCGCCGGCACCGATGACCGTCGCCCTTATCTTGTTTTCAGGTTCAAAGACCGGTCCGGAAAGCGTTGGGAGCAGCGTATTAATTTCAGCGGCCAGATATGAACCGATATCATTGTGCTCAAACCCATTGCACCGGTACAGGAATTCAGAGACACCGCCTGAAAATGTGTATTCATCAATTTTCCTGGAAAAGTCCAGATCGTCGGTCACCATCAGATCTTTGGCAAGATCTGAGACAGCCGGACCATTGATGACCTCTATAAGGGTTTTGGCCAGTACGGCGGTTATTTTTTTTAAGGATTCTTCAGGGATCACATCTCCCACATCATAGTGAACCCCCAGATGGGTCATCACTTTTTTGGCAGAGTCACTGGTCCTAAGAATTTTTCTTTTGGCATCCAAGGCCAAAAGCCGCCCGCCCACAGCAATGCTGCTGGTGGATACGACCTGTCCGTTGCAGGAGATGGCCATATTGGATGTACCGCCGCCAATATCACAGGAAAGAATGGTTTTAGCGGTTTGCTTCGAGCGGTCGACAGCGCCTGACCCCATGGCCGCAATCAGGCTCTCAAAATTGGGCCCGGCGGTTGCGGCGACAAATTTACCTGCTTCGCTGGACAGGGCGGCCGCGATCGCTTCCGCATTCTGCTTTTTGGCTGTTTCCCCGGTGATGATCACAGCCCCGGTTTTGACATCATCCTGTTGGATACCCGCACGGATGTATTCCTCTTTGAAAAACCGGGTCAATTGCTCGACATCTATAGTCTGATGGTCCTTTAAGGGAGTATCGATAATCTCTCCCTCATAAACGATCTTGCGGGAAACAACATGGAACCGACGGGTGGGGGATGTTTCGTCTCTTTTGAGCAACAGGTTTGAAAAAGCCAGATGGCTTGTGGATGATCCCACATCAATCCCGACACTGAGCAGTTCAATCTCATTAATTTCCATGGACACATCCTTAAAGCGGTTTATTAAAAGGCCGGACCAGTTTTCTGGGCCCTGCGCCCCCGGCCGGCTGCCAGTTTTTCGGTTCCCTGACTTTTGTCAGACGGTCGAGCTGACCGGTCTTTTTAAGCTTGAAATAAATCATGGCCCAGGCACAGGGTATCTTCTGATTAACCTCGCAGCTTCCGTTGCTGGAACCGCCGCAGGGTCCGTTAAAAAGGGTTTTCGCACATCTTGCAACAGGACATACCCCTCCTGTATGGCCCAGCATACAGTCCCCGCAGCCCTGGCACATCTCCTGCCAGACACCTGGCTCCGCATTCGAGCCCATAAACGTGGTGTTGACGGCCGGGATAATGGGCAGGAATTCGAAAAAGAAGGCCATGGTTTGCACACCGGCTCCGCAGGCCAGGGTCAGTACGGCATCCGTGTTTTCGGGAATTTTTAAGTAGTCTTTCAGCCAGTCCGGTTCACACTGGCGCTCAATGGTATGTACTGTAAATTTAGGCTTCCCGGTTTTGTAATGCCGGATATGATCCAGCTCCGTTGCCAGCTCATGGGCCTGTCTGTCTCCTCCGGTGAGGCAGACGGAAACGCAGCCGCCGCAGCCCAGGACAAAAATATTTTTATAATCCCCCAGGCTTTCGATAATTTCTTCCAATGGTTTAAGATTGCCGACAATCATATTGCACCACCTCTCATATCCGAATCCGATTTTATATCTAGGGAACGCCCTTTCAGAAAATGGGCTTTTGCAGCCCGGGTCACCTCATCCCGATGTTTGGGACAGGTGGGCTCACTTTGTGTGCCCAGTTTCTCAGATAATGTCTGCCTGTAATCCACTGAATATATGGGGTCGCTGCAAACTCTGCAAAAGACCAGTTCAAGAGATTTTACCTCATCCCAGCCGTTCTCGAGCATAAATTGAAATTCTATGGCTTTCTGGGGACAGATACGATAGCAGTTGCCGCAGCGCGCGCAGCGTGCCATATTATGGGAAAGGACGCGGTTTGCAGTTGAATCCACTGCTTGCAATGCATTTGCCGGGCAGTTCTGGACACAGGCCAGGCACCCGTTACACTGATCGTTTACTTGAAAATAGCGCATGACGTTTTACTCCGTCTGTTCTGTTGTTATCATCTCCGCATACCAGCGGTGCGTCTTAACGCGGACACCCTGGCCTGGTCGTATTGAATCATGGTGGGGTCCTTTAATGTTAATGCCCCTGGCTCACAAAAGTGAACGCACAAGGGATCTCCCCCGCAAAGATCACATTTAAAAGGCCGCCCCCGATCCTCATCAAACCCGATGGTGCCGAAATTGCAGGCATTAAGACACATCTTGCAGCCCACACATTTATTGTAATCAATGACGGTCCGCACCACCGGGTCATCCATTCTGCTGATGGCCTCTTTGGGACATGCCGCAATGCAGGGTGCGTCTTCGCAGTTCTGGCAGACCAG
>CAZWMY010000134.1:0-11971 GCA_964635025.1 uncultured Desulfobacula sp.
TCTCCTGAACATTTCATCACAGGCCCCCTTTTTTCATAAAAATTTTGACACTACCCATCGCATGTTTAAAGAAGAAAAAAAATTATCACATAGAAGATTTATAAGCAAGCAGTCACCATGAATATGATTTTAAAAATGTATTTGTTTGTCTGATACCCGTACTTTTTTATAGTATTTTAGTAAGGTCCGCCTCCGCCAGAAGCCAGAACCGGCATTGCATAACCTGCAATCAAAGCACCCACAACAAATAAAGTTACCATTAATTTTTTCATTGTCCTTCTCCTTTGTTATCCTGATTGGTTAAATCTAACATACCGCTGTCTTTGTCTTTGTTTCCTTGTATAGCAAGGCTGAGGCCATTCTTTGTTTCATTGCCAAATATTTTTTAACCAACTTAAATAATTCTATATTTTTTATTTTGGGGTTGCCGAATAAAAAAAAACCATTTTAAAATGCACATTCCCGTGTGCAGGCAGGGTAATGGAAAAAAGAAAAGAGATTCACTTTTCGCTTTTTTAAAAATTTTGATGGTGTCAGGCCACATTTCACCGTATGTGCACATAAACATAGGCAGAGTGTTATTGTTTTCAGGCATTTTGTTTTTTTCTAAAATTTCAAATAGTTATAACGTTTTGTGTCGATTATGAGAAAGCACTCGCCCATTAGTTTGTGCATTCTTTAAGGCTGTAGTGCTTTGATTTTCTTTAGTACAAAATAATTCTTCCATGAATTAAGCGGGTTACAATATTCTTTGATTCAGTGATGGTGTGGCACAATCATTGCGCTGTGAGGTTAGCTAAAATATGGGTTTTCAATTATTTTTGGAATAATGCCGGAAAAAGACACCGGAAAGCTGATTTCTGATATATCCAGATCCAAATTGGATTTGTTTCTAATGAACAACATAGCGGATGCAAAAATATTGAAAAAATTATCAGATGGACAATTGATTGACAATAAATTCCGTTTTTATGAGTTTCTGCCCATAGGATATGTGACCATTGATGAAACAGGGAGAATTAAAACTGCGAATCAGGCAGCCGTGGACCTGTTTGGGACAGAAAAAAGCCATCTGGTCGATAAGGATTTTATTGATTTTATTCACAGGGAAGATCAAAAAAAATTTCAGGCTTTTATGAATCCCCTTTCGGATTCGCCCCATCCGTCTTTTGATCTGAAGCTTATAAAAAACCAGAATTTTTTTTGGGTCAGAATGAATATCCTTGTGGATATCCTTTTTAATTTTCCAGGCCGGCAAATAAGGCTTATCTTCCACGATATAACCGAATTAAAGCAATTGGAACAAGAGAATCTAAAACTGAAACTTCAGCTTCAGCAAATTCAGAAAATGGAAGCGATCGGGGAATTTTCAAGTGGTATTGCCCATGATTTCAACAATATTCTCCATCCCATTATGGGCAGCCTTGAATTGCTGATAGAAGATACTATCGAGGATAGAAAGCTTCAAAAAAGATTGAAAAATATTCTTGCCGGTGCAAACAGGGCGAGCAGTCTTGTAAAGCAAATTTTAAATTTCACTCATAACAAGAATTCAGCAGCAACACCTATAAAAATTCAGTCCATCATCAGAGAGGTCCTGCAACTCAGCAGAGCAACATTGCCGTCCACCATTAAGATCATACAAACCATTGACAATGGATGCGGGCCTGTCATGGCCGACCCCACGCATATATACCAGATTGCCATGAATCTGATTACCAATGCCTACCATGCCATGGGGGATGAGGGCGGGATACTTGATGTAACACTTAAAGAGCTTGAAATAACAGAGACCTCTCCATCAAAACCCGACATAAAACCGGGTCGTTATATCTGTCTGGGTGTGGCAGACACAGGGACCGGAATTGATGATACCATTGCAAACAAGATATTTGATCCGTATTTTACAACTAAGGAAAAAGGGACAGGCCTTGGACTTTCCGTTATTTTCAGCATTGTAAAAAATTTTGGGGGAGATATCAGTTTTACCACGGAACCTGGAAAAGGAAGTCTTTTTCAGGTGTATCTTCCCAGAGCAGAGGCGCCATTTGAAACCCTCCGGCTTTCAGGCGACAAACAAAAGGATCTTCACGGCAGGGAATCCATTCTTTTTGTAGACGACGAGCCCTTTAATGTAAAGGCCCAGCAAAAAACATTTGAACGTTATGGTTATCGTGTAACCGCATTTGTCAGTAGCCTTGAAGCATTAAACGAATTCAAGGCAAGGCCCGATGACTTTGACATTGTTATCTGTGATATGACAATGCCGGATATGGATGGGCTCTTGCTCAGCAATAAAATCAAACAGATTAAACCGCATTTGCCGATCATTCTTTATACGGGTTTCAGCAACCAGGTCAATAAGGATAATTACAAAGATCTCGGGCTTGACGGTTTTTTAATGAAACCGGTTAGAAAAGATGACTCCCTAAAATTAATCCGGCATCTTCTTGATAACAGATAAAATGTTTCCGGGTTGTACAGTCTGCATGAGCAGATCATCCTGCCTCTGCAAGGAAAATTGCACGGGTCGGAGCAGGATATCCTTCCACGGTTTTATCAGGGTTGTTGGGATCAAGAAAATCTTTTAATGATTCCGTCTGAATCCATCTTGTTTTTCTCTGTTCTTCCAAGGAAGTTTTCGCAATATCCACACACCTGATATTTGAAAATCCTGCCCGTAAAAGCCAGGATTCCATGGTCAAAAGATCTGGGACAAAATACACATTCCGCATTTTTGCATATCGGTCCTTTGGAAAAAGACAAAGGTTCTCCTTTGTTTCAAGGATCAGATTTTCAAGAACCAGTTCCCCGCCCTTTTTCATTGAATCGTGGATGGCTCTCAGCATTTCAACCGGGGATGGTCTATGATAAAGGACTCCCATGCAGAATACCGTATCAAAATAATTCTCCATTTCCGGCAATTCATCATATGGAATGGGAAGACAAAAGACATTGTCCTGTTTCAGGAATTTTTGGATGGCAAGGTATTGAAAATAAAAATAACTCTGGGGTTCCAGACCCAGCACCATCAAAGGGTCATGGGCAGCAGCCCGGAACATGTAATACCCGTTGCTGGAACCGATATCCAGAATCCTTCGGCTCTTCAGATTTTTGATATGGGGTAAAAGCCTTTCCCATTTCATCCAGGATTGCCATTCCGAATCAATTCTGATGCCGAATAGTTCAAAGGGGCCTTTGCGCCAGGGACAGAGCTGGTCAAGACTTTGATAAAGCGCCTTTGATTCGGCAGACGATAGATCGGCAGCAGCCCCAATGGTGACCGCTTGATGATCAAGGTCAATGACCGAAGGAATATGATCCTGGATTTTTTCTACAATTTTACTGAATTTTAAAAAATTACCTTTGGCAGCATTCAAAAATTCTCTTTTTTTATGAATCAGCGATTCAAGCTTGGCATGGTAATGGTTAAGGTTAAGCTTTCGGATGTTATGAAGAAGGGGTTCCATATCTTAGGGTTTGACCGCAATAAAAGATACAAAATTAAACCATTTAAGCCAGATATCAACGGATTTAAACCCGGCCTGCTTCAGCCTTTTTGCATGGGTTTCAACAGTATCCGGGAAAAGAACCTTTTCAAGGGCCTCCCTTTTTTGGCTGATCTCAAGTTCCGAATACCCGTTTTCAAGTTTAAATTTCTTGTAAAAACGGATTTCAAGATCATTGAATTTATCGTCTTTGTGAACGGTTTTTTCCGTTAACAGAAGAATGCCTCCCGGATTCAGCCCGTTGTAAACATCGGCCAAGACCCCCTCCCTTTTTTTGGGATCAATGAACTGAAGCGTAAGATTAATAAGTACCACGGATGCGTTTTTAATCAGGATATTTTCAAGATACCCGCACACAAGATGGACAGGGCTCTTGTCCCTGTTGCCTTTCAGACGTTCGGCATATTTTTCAATCATGGGCATGGAGCTGTCAACCCCGATGAGATTAAATTTTCTGCCTTTCATCTGATCGGCTATCAAAAGACCAAGATTCCCGTTGGAACATCCCAGATCATATATGCGGCTTTTGTTTTGATAATAGTCTGAGGCGATTTGTGCCTGCCGCCTGATGCTTTCGCCATAAAGCGGTACGGACCGGTTGAGCATATCATCAAAGACATCGGCCACTTCCCGGTTGAATGCAAAGGTTTCGGATTTTTCTTTTTTCCCGGCAAAAATTCTGTCTTTTCCCATACCATATTCTCTTAAAATAAAAATTTCACAACCTTTATATCATTTTATAAAGAAGTGCAAGACGGCCATGGCTCCCAATGTTTCATTATCCCTTGACTCCGGATGTTTCATAATGATATCTAAGGTTGAAATCAAGACTCCAATGGATCCGATGACCGCCACATTAACCCTCTAAAGGAGAATACCATGGAAATTGTTGGAATCGATGTCGGGTTTGGTTTTACAAAAGCCTATAATGGCAAAAATTCCGTCATATTCAAATCCATTATCGGTGATGCAACCGATATCCAGTTTCATTCCGTATTGGGAGACGAATCACCCACTTCAAACCTGCACATTACCCTTGATGATAAATCCTATTACCTAGGCAGCTATGCCGAACTTCAGTCCAATATCCGGGAATTTACTCTTGACCAGGAAAAATTGCTGGAAAATTATTTTAAAATCCTTGCCGTCACCGCTGCAGGGCTCTGTACAGACACACCGGCACCCATCCAAATCGTAACCGGCCTTCCGGTCGGGTATATGAAAAGAGATACCAAACGATTAAAGGAATTGATCCTCGGGGTTCATACCATAACCTTTCACCAGCCGGATGGGAAACCCGTCATAAAAAAAATCCATATAGACAAAATCCATGTCATTCCCCAGCCCATCGGCTCGATTTTCAATCTTATATTTGATGAAAAAGGGAGAATCATAGATAAACTGCTTGCCGGTCAGAAACTCGGTGTTGTGGATATTGGGTTCAAAACCACTGATTTCAGTATCTTTGATCATCTTCAATATATTGAAAGAGGCTCTTCCACCATGGATACCGGAATTTCAAAATGTTTTTCCGTCATTGCCGGCAAATTGCGTCAGGAGAGCAATATCAATATTGAACTTTTCAGAATGTTCAAGTTTATTGAATCCGGAATGATCAAAATAAGGGGCAAGGAATATAATATCAACAATCTTAAAAAACGGGTTTACACCCATGCGGCAGCTGCCATTGTATCCGATCTGAACCGTCTTTGGGAAAATGACTGGGATATTGATTCCATAATCCTTTCCGGTGGCGGCAGTGTAGAGCTTGCCGAATATCTGATCTCGGGGATTGAAGGCAATATCATCCCCATCCCAAAGAACATTGATGCCCGGTTTAATAACGTCCAAGGATATTGCAAATTCGGCCGGTATAAATGGGGATATTCAAAATATCTTGCCGAGCAGGGCACTGAAGAAAAGTCAAAAAATACAGCTGACCCTGAAAATAATATCTCTCCGATTAAAACTGAAACAGAGGAACCCAACATTGAAAAAGCCTCAAAAGCGCTTTCCTGGCTTCGCCGGCAAAATTAGTGCTTATTGCTGATATGAATAAAGATCATCTCAAAATCATCTTATCCCGGATTGCTTCCGGCGATCTCACAGTTGAAGAGGCAGAGAAACATCTTCTGCACCTTGATTTTGAAAACATTGAATTTGCTAAGATCGACCATCACAGATCCCTTAGAAAAGGGTTTCCTGAGGTTATCTTCGGAGAGGGGAAAACACCGGATCAGATCATCGGAATTCTCCGTAAAATGAGCTCATCTGAAAATATCATCCTGGTCACCCGTCTTGAAAAAGAAAAAGCTGATATTATCAAAGCCGAGTTTAACCATACGGAATATTTTGAAGATGCAAAACTTTTATGGATAAAAAAGCAAGACCCCGTCATCACCGGATTTGGCAAAATCCTTGTGATCTCAGCCGGTACTTCCGATATCCCCGTTGCAAGGGAAGCCTTTTTAACAGCCAGGGCCATGGGAAATGAAGCAGAGTCCATATTTGATGTTGGCGTGGCCGGTATTCACAGGCTCTTTTCTTATCATGAAAAAATCAAGAGCGCCTCAGTCATCATTGTGGTGGCAGGTATGGAAGGGGCACTGCCAAGTGTTGTCGCCGGCATGGTGAAAGCGCCGGTGATTGCAGTCCCCACCAGTATCGGATATGGAACAAGCTTTGGCGGAATCGCCGCACTTTTGGGGATGCTGAATTCCTGCAGCTCCAATATAGCCGTGGTGAACATTGATAACGGGTTCGGAGCAGGCTTTATGGCTTCTTCCATCAACCATATAGCAGCCGTCTGATATTTTTCCCTTAGTCCTCCTTTTCACGGAGTCTTTGGAAAAACTCCGGCTACCACATTTCTCTGCGAAGCTCTATGGTTTCCTGGTGTTTTGGATCTATCCTCATGATTTGATTCAGGTAATCGTCAGCCTGAAGAACTTTTTGCATCTCCAAATAGATTTTTGCAATACGAAATTTAGCATCCACATGCCCTCTTACATGGCGATCAACGTCGAGAAAATAGTCCAGAGCCTTTTCTTTATTTCCCAATTCAAAATATATAAGCCCGGCCTTATAAATGGTATCGTAATTTGAAGGGTTTTCCCTGATACTCTGTTCAAACAATTGCAGGGGAAATTCGGTTTCATTATTGGCCATACAAATTTCAATTATTTTTTCCCTGGCAGCATTTGATTTTCTTGAGATAGCGATAATTTTTGAAAAAATCTCAATGGAAAGCTTGTTAAACCCTTTTTTCAGGAGTTTTTCCCCGACATCTAAGGCTGCATCAAAATACCGTGTGCTCAACCCCATAATTTCAAGATAATACCGCCCTGCTTTTTCAAATTCATCTTTCTTGACATAATATTCTGCAAGATGAGCACGGGTCAAAGTGTCCTGTTTGTTTACAGAAGCTGCTTTTAAAAGACATTTCTCTGCAATATCGGGTTTATCAATTTTAAAATGCAGCAACCCGAGCTGCCGCAACAGTCTGGACGCAGACGGTTTATGAACCAAAGCAATCCGGATCTGTTCGATGGCAGAATCAAAATCCCCCATTTCTTCAAAATCCCTTGCCTTCATCCGGTGCTTTGTTGCGGGATCGGGGTTATTGGCTTTTTCTATGACTGCTTTAATTTTGCTGTCCAGAGATGTAAGCGTTAATGGTTTTAAAAGATACCCATCAATTTCTGTTTCTGCAACTTCAGTAACCACATCACGTTCAGCCTCAGCCGTCACCATAATTACCTGCAAATCCCTGAGAACTGTATCATTTCGAATGGTTTCAAGCATCTCTATCCCATTCATCACCGGCATATTCCAGTCCACAATGACAAGATCACATTTTGATTGCTGAAGAATCTCAAGACCTTCTTTTCCATTTTCGGCAAACTTTAACGACCCTCCGATTTTTAGGGTCTGAAGCATTTTCCGGATGGTGAGCCGCATACTTTTCATATCATCAACAATCAGGATAGACATATTTTCAGGATTGATCATGGTTTGCTTCCCTTATTAACTTTTGGTATTCATTCTGAAGTGATTGATAATTCTCAACAAAAAAGTCGGAGAGACTGTTTTTTGCATTGGTTTCCATTTCCAGAGCCGCTTTTTTCAACCGTTCTGCATTCACATTGGCTGCCGCCCCTTTTAAAGCATGGCAATTGGATCTCACCTCTTCGATATCATTTCTATCCATTGCATCCTTGATTTTTTCAAGGAACTCCGGTGTTTCCTGAAAAAAAGATTCCAAAACAATTTCAACGGTTTCTTTGTCACCACCAAATCTTTCCAGGAGTTTTTCCTTATCAAAACAAAAGTCTTCCCCTGTATCATGAAAAGGTTCGCAGGGTTCTTTTTTTGGATCTTCTTTTGAAAAATCTGTTTTTTCATTACGCGTGCCAAACGGCTCTTCATGATCTGTTTTTATGGCAACCAGATTAGAATTGATTTTTCTGGCCAGGATTTCTGGTTCAACCGGCTTGGATATAAAATCATCCATTCCGGCTTCAAAACATTTTTGTCTGTCACTGTCAAAAGCATTCCCTGTCATGGCGATAATCGGGACATGGAAAAAATTCTGTTTTTTTTCATTCTCCCTTATCTTCCGGGTTGCTTCAAATCCATCCATCACCGGCATCTGGCAATCCATCAGGATAAGATCATAGCGATTGGCCAGGTGTTTTTCAACTGCCTCAAGTCCGTTTTTTGCCTCGTCGGTCTTATACCCGTGTTTACCGATCAAAGCCCTGGCCGTCAACCGGTTGGTTTCCATGTCTTCAACAATCAGAATCCGGCTGAAATGTTTTTTTGTTTCAATAATGCTGTAACGGGTAATGATGGGAAATGTCTGTGCATCTTCAGTGGATGACCTTGCCATAACTGCTTTGATGCAGTCGAAAAGGAGGGCTTTTTCCACCGGTTTGCTTAAGAAAGCGGAAAATCCGATTTCTTCAAAACGTCTTGCATCCCCTTGTTTCCCTATTGAGGTCAGCAGCATGAGCTTTGTCTGTTTTAATATTTTATCCTGCTTTATTTCCCTGCCCAGGTTTTCAGCCAATGTGTCGGATTCTTTGGCTTCCATGATCACCACATGAAAGGGGGCATTTTCTTCAACAGCCTGAGTCAGCATTGCCATGGCTTCGGTTTCATTAAAGGCCTGTCTGTAATATATCTTAAGCTCATTTAGATATTTTTCGAAATTTCTTCCCAGATCAGATCCATCGGTGGTCACGAGAATCCTGAGATCTTCCTGGTTCTGAGCTGAAAAATCAGGGGATTCCGGTTTTTCTTCCTGTTTTTTCAAGGGCAGGGTAAACCAGAAAGTCGAACCGATCATTTCAATACTTTCGGCTCCAATTGTCCCATTCATCTTTTCAACAAGGAGTTTTGATATGGCAAGCCCCAGACCCGTACCCCCGTATTTTTTTGTAATGGACATGTCTGCCTGAGTAAAAGATTCAAAAAGAGACTTGATCTTTTCCTCTTTTATTCCGATACCGGTATCTTCAACGCTGAAATGGAGGATTGCAAAATCTCCTTCATCGGATTTTAACGCAATGGTGAGGGTCACCTGTCCCTGATCCGTGAATTTTATTGAATTCCCGGTAAGATTATTGATCACCTGTCGTATCCGGCCGATATCCCCCTGTAAAAGGCAGGGCACATCCGGGGCTATGGAATAACTAAAATCAATTCCCTTTTGTCTTGCCTGAAGTTCGGGCAGAGCAATAATGTCTTGTATTGTAATTTCCAGATCAAAGTCCCGGATATCCAGTTCAAGCTTGCCCGCTTCAATCTTTGACAAATCAAGGACATCATTGACAATGGTTAATAAAGCCCTGGCACTGTTATACACAATCTGTGAATATTTTTTCTGGTCCTCATTAAGATCTGAATCCAAAAGCACATGCATCATCCCGATGATACCGTTCATGGGGTTTCTGATCTCATGACTCATATTGGCTAAAAATTCATCTTTTATTTTCATGGCCTTTTTTGAATTTTCGTCGATCTGTTTTTTTTCATCACAGGATTGGTAAAGCATTTTTTGTATTTTTTCTTTTTCCGCCATAAAAACCAGAATGGAACTGCCGAAAAACACAAACAAGGAAAAAAGATAGGCAAATCTGAAATAACCCAAATTAACCAATTTTTCGGGTATGGAATTTACAAATGGGAGGTCTTGCCCAAAAGAAAAAATGAAAAAAACACCCAGTGCAAGGAAGATATAAAGCATTTTCTCTTTTTTCTGCGAAAACACCGATGAAAAAAGGGGCAAAAAAAACAACATAATGATCAGGGTGCTGTGAAACCCGCCTGTTTTATGACAAAGCCCTGCCACATAGATCAGATAAATTGCATTTAAGATATGATCGGCAAACCGCTGGCTGTATTTTCCAACATAGAGGGCATTAATGAGAATAAAGAAAAAATTAAAAGCGCAGAAAAGAAAGAGGCCGGGTGCGCCTGACTGAAGAAACAAGAGGGAATGAACGAGAATGAGTCCGGAAAACAAAAGTGAAAAATTTCTAGTGGTATTGGAATCATGCATGGCTGAATTCACTAATTTAAATGACGCTGTTTAAATTTTACCAAATTTGAATATCAAGATACCACATTATTACAACTGCATTTATCGTAAATCATTTTGTAAGCTCAAATTATATAGAAACAGGGACTTCATTGTCAAATTTAATTTTCAGCAAATATTTTCTGCACCTGATTTTTTCCTTGACATGAATAAAATTAATATATAATAAATCTTATTTAAATAAAGTGAAAATATGAAAATTAATCTGATCAACATACTATTTGTCCTTATTATCGTGGAGGTGATTATTAACACCTCCGGGAGAAGGGGCACGTAGTGGCATAAGCCTGAAAAGACAAAAAAGCCGTTATCAGCCCCCAAAAGGCAGATAACGGCTTTTTTAATTTGGAGAGGAATGAATATGAGAAGCCATATTGCAACAAAAGGAATCGCAAGAGCCCCCCACAGAAGCCTGATGAAGGCCATGGGATATACGGATCAGGAGATTTGCCGGCCCCTGATCGGCATTGCCAATTCAGCCAATGAGCTGATTCCGGGTCACATGCACCTCGATAATGTCGTCAAGGCTGTCAAATCCGGCATCAGCATGGCCGGAGGCACCCCCATGGAATTTTCAACCATCGGCATATGTGACGGCATCGCCATGAACCACAAAGGCATGCATTATTCCCTGGCTTCCAGGGAGCTCATTGCCGACTCCATTGAAGTCACGGCCATGGCCCATCCTTTTGATGCCCTGGTTCTTGTGCCCAATTGTGATAAGATCATCCCCGGCATGCTCATGGCAGCGGCAAGATTGAATATTCCGGCCATCGTCATCAGCGGAGGTCCAATGCTGTCGGGCAGACACCCGGAAAACAAAAATAAAAAAATCGACCTTGTCACGGTTTTTGAAGCCGTGGGTGCGGTTCAGTCCGGCAGGATGACGGAAGATCAGCTTCTGGCCATTGAAAACTCTGCCTGCCCCACCTGCGGCTCCTGTGCCGGGATGTTTACGGCCAATTCCATGAATTGCCTCACCGAAGCCATCGGCATGGCATTACCGGGCAACGGCACCATTCCCGAACCCATGTCGGAGAGAATCCGATTGGCCAAAGAGACCGGGATGAAAATCATGGAGCTTTTACAAAAGGGCATTACACCGGATAAAATTCTCACCCGAAAAGCCTTTGAAAATGCTCTGGTTGTGGATATGGCCCTTGGGTGTTCCACCAATACCGTGCTTCATTTAAAGGCACTTGCCAATGAAGCCCATGTGGACATCAACCTGAACCTTATTAATGAAGTCAGTAAAAAAACACCTCATTTATGTTCCTTGAGCCCCGGCGGAGAAGACCGGATTGAAGATCTCAATGCTGCCGGCGGCATTCCGGCGGTGATGAAAGAGCTCTCCGATCATGGTCTGCTGGATCTGACCTGCCTGACGGCAACCGGTAAAACCGTGGGCCAAAACCTTGAGACAGCAGTTGTTAAAGACCGGGAGGTTATCCGGCCCATTGGCAATCCCTACCACAAGGAAGGCGGGCTTGCCGTTCTGTTCGGCAATCTGGCCAAAGACGGATGTGTGGTGAAGCAATCCGCCGTTTTGGAAAAAATGCTGAAACATCAGGGGCCGGCCAGGGTATTCAATTCTGAAGAAGAAGCAACCGAAGCCATACTTGGGAACAAAATCAACAAAGGCGATGTGATTGTCATCCGGTATGAAGGACCGGCCGGCGGACCCGGCATGCGGGAAATGCTGACCCCGACATCGGCCATAGCCGGCATGGGTCTTGATGACACTGTTGCCCTTATCACGGACGGCAGATTTTCCGGCGGTACCAAAGGGGCTTCCATCGGCCATGTTTCCACGGAAGCCGCCTACGGTTGACTGATCGCAATTGTAAAAGAAAATGAC
>CAZWMY010000135.1:0-11923 GCA_964635025.1 uncultured Desulfobacula sp.
CTGATGAGTATAAGGATAACATAAAGCTTGAAAAATCCACTTTCGGCAGCGGGCCTGAAGCTGTGGCCTCACTCATGACAAACCCTTTTCCTTCGGCCATTTTTGTTTCTCCTTGAATAATGGTATTAATTGAAACTCCACTCAACATCCATGTTATCTTTTGTCACAGAAGCAAGGTAACCGTCAAAACAAAAATTTTCAACCTGATATTTTTTATCCAGATATCGGACCATAAGATTGTTCATATCCATAACCGAATCAATCCTTATGTTTGATAATCCTTTTATTCCAACACCCGTTTGTTTCAGCACGGCTTCTTTTGCAGTAAAGACCCTGAAAAAAACAAGTATCCTCTCCTGTTGCATAAAATGCCGGGATTCGGTTTCATGGACAATCTTTTTAAACATTGTGTCTGAAACAGGTTTTAACCGTTCGATATCGATTCCCACCCTCTGTTTTGAAACTACACCGGCCACATATCCGGGTTTATGGCTGAGTGACCAGAAAATTCCATTGGAAGGCAAAGGTATGCCGGATTTATCTTTTTTGAGCTCTTCCACATCAAATTTTGATTTCAATGCCGATGTCTTGACACACTCCCTTGCCAAACGGCTCAAGGCCATTGTCTTTTCTTTGCCTGTCAATGCGTGAATGGCTTTCGGCACTTTCAATATACAAGGATAAAGAATAATAATCAGCTCTCCTCTTTATCAAGCCGGATGATGATATCCGCCACCGTTGCTCCCTGGCCTTCTTCATGGACAAACAAGGGATTGATGTCCAGCTCTTTGATCATGGGATGGTTATCTGCCATGACCTTTAAGGAGACAATATGTTTTTCAATGGTTTCAATATCCGAAGGCCTCTCTCCCCTCAGCCCTTTCAAAATGGGATATCCTTTGATACTTCTCACCATTCTTCGGGCCACATTTCTGCCCATGGGGGACAGCCTGAAAACCACATCCTTATACACCTCAACAAAAATACCGCCCAGCCCGAACATGACAGCGTGTCCAAAAACCGGGTCTCTCGACAACCCCAGGATCACTTCCTTTCCTTTGGGCGCGGTTTTCTGGATCAGGATGCCGTCGATTTTTGCATCCTTATTAAACGCCCGCGCTTTTTCCATGATGATATCAAACCCTTTTTCTGTCCCTTCCTTATCCTCAATCCCCACCATGACCCCGCCGGCATCGGTCTTATGAAGGATATCGGGAGATGCAATTTTCATGACCACCGGATACCCTATCTTTTCCGCCAGATCACAAGCTTCGGCCTTATTTTTCGCCAAAGCCATGGGAAGCGTCTTAAAACCGTAGCATTGAAGCAGCTCACACCCGTCCAGCTCACCCAGAACCGTTTTTCCGGCTGCCAGGCTCTCTTTTATGATCCCATGGGCTTTTTGTGTATCATAGCTCAGATCAAACTGGGGCAGGATTTTTCTGAACAGCCATTTCATTCCCTGTCTTAAGGCACCGAGAGATCTGGCCGCGCTTTCCGGAAACTGGTAAACCGGGACCCTGTTTTTTTGCAGGAGTTTTACCCCTTCAGACACATCCACCACCCCCATAAAGGCACAGACAATGGGTTTGATGGTATTTTTTGCAATACGGACAATGGCTTCAGCCGTGCCGATGGCATCGGTCATGGACTGGGGCGTCAGTATAATCAGGACCGCATCCACCCCATGATCACTCAATACCGTTGCCAATGTGTTTTCATACCGGTCTTTGGCTGCATCCCCGATTACATCCACCGGGTTATGGAAATTGGCTGTGGAAGGCAGGTATTTTTTAAGTTCTTTAATGGTTTCAAGCGAAAATTTGGCCAGCCTCAGCCCTGAGTGTTCACTCATATCGGTTGCAATGATACCCGGACCGCCTGCATTGGTGATGATGGCAATCCTGTCCCCTGTTGGATATTTATTGGCGGCAAAGGCCTGGGCATAATCAAACAACTGGTTCACGGTGGCACACCTCAAGATGCCAGACATATTGAAAATGGCATCATACAAGGCATCAGAACCGGCCAGGGCTCCGGTATGGGAAGCTGCGGCCCTGGCTCCGGCATCAGAGGAGCCTGATTTGATGGCAATCACATGGGTGGGCTGGGTGCCCGAAGTCATTTCCCGGACTTCCGTGATAAATTCCTCAGCACTCCGGTTCAATTCTTCCATATAGATCATGACCACATCCGTGTCCGGGTCATTGTGATAATACTTTAAGAGATCCAGTTCATCCACATCCGCCTTATTGCCGATGGAAATGAATTTTGAAAAGCCAAAGCCCTTATCTGCCGCATAATCGAGAACGGCCGTGCAGAGCGCCCCGCTCTGAGAGATAAAGGATACATTCCCGGCTGCCGGCATCCGGGAAGAAAAACTGGCATTGAGGGATACTTTTGGTGACGGGTTAATGACCCCAAGGCAATTGGGTCCCACGAGCCTGACTTTGGCGGCAGCGCACAAGGCCTTGATCTCTTTTTCAATCCGGGCGCCCTCACCCCCCACTTCCTTAAACCCGGCAGAAACAATGACGATTCCTTTCACCCCCTTGGCAACACACTCCTTCACGGTTTCCAAAGCAGCTTTGGGAGGCAGAATAATCATGGCAAGATCAATGGGATCAGGGATATTGCCGATGCTGGTATAGCATTTTACACTCAATACGGATTTTGCCTTTGGATTCACAGGATAAAGGGTCCCGGTATACCCGCCGGACAAAATATTGGCAAAAATATCATGCCCTACTTTTCCCTTTTGATTTGATGCCCCGATGACCGCTATGGTCTCCGGTGAAAAAATTGCATCCAGTCTGTCCATGCTTGCCTCCTGATTCCCTGCGTTAACCCGGCTGATTCAGCCCCAAGAAAAATAACGGATTTTGCTGATACTATTAGCATTATTAAAATAAATTTTCTATACTTTGATTCTGGGAAAGGCCAATCATTTAAGCATAAAAAAAATCATAGATAAAGGAGACCGTCATGGTAAAGCTGATCAAAGAAAAGGATGATAAAGGCAGACTGCATATTGATACCCCGCTTATGGGAGAGTCTCTTGTGAGCAAAAAATTTTTGAAAACAACGGACTCAACCGAATATTTCAGAATGCATCCGGATATCAATATCCTGAAGATCGGTGGCCAGAGCATCATGGACAGAGGCGCCAAAGCTATTCTGCCCATTGTGGATGAATTGATAAAACTTAAAGATGAATACAAACTGCTCCTGATGACGGGAGGCGGAACCCGGGCAAGACACGTTTACAATATCGGCGTTGGATTGGGCATGCCCACAGGAGTGTTGTCAAAACTCGGGGATAAGGTTTCCTGGCAGAATGCGGAAATGCTCTCCGTCCTTCTGGCAAAACACGGGGGTGTTAAAATCGGGCACGGAGACCATATGGAACAATTGACCATGTTTTGCAAGGAAGGGTATCTTCCCATCACAACAGGTATTCCGCCTTATGGTTATTTTGAGCATCCGGCTGAATTCGGTTCCATCCCGCCCCACCGAACCGACTGCGGCGCATTTTTGTTAGCAGAGAATATCGGTGCCAAATCCCTGATATATCTTAAAGATGAAAAAGGGCTTTATGCAGATGATCCCAAGAAAAAAGGGGGAAAAGGCAAAAAATTAAAATTCTATGACAAGATCTCGGTTGATGAGCTGATCGAGCTGGATCTTGACGATCTCATCATCGAACGACCCATTTTAAGGATGCTTAAGCATGCAAAATGCTTAAAAGAGCTTCAGATCATCGACGCTCTTAACCATCCGGAACTCATCCGGGATGCACTGGATGGAAAACATGTGGGGACCATTATCCACAAATAAGAAAATTGAATCCGGTACAATTTTTCAATCTCAGAATTGTGCCGGATTCCATTATTTATGGTTTGCCGGAGCCGTCCTTATTACCTGATCCATGAGTCGGCAGGTAAATGACCTGGGCACCTGATTCTTTGACAATCATATCAAGCTCTACTTTTCTGATATGCTTTGCAAAAATTTTGATGTCATTTCCAGTGACACCCACTATTCTGAGTCTGGGTTTTTTCTCCCCTTCTTCAATTTTTCGTCTTTCTCTTACAAATATCTTGCTCATTGTATCCTCCTGTTGTTGAATGGATTAATAAGATGTATATTAAGAAATAGGTTTAATACAATTAATATATCCTTAAAGGATATATGTCAAGGATTAAAATATGGCCAAAGAAAAAAACAATAAACCCGGATCGAACCGGCAGGAAAGATATCTTCAGGCAACCATTCTATTGGGGCTCATTTCCAACCCTTCCTATGGGTATGAACTCATCGGCAATATGCAGTCCTATGGCTTTATTGACGGAGATGCACCGCCGGGGATGATTTACAGACATCTGCGCCAGATGGAAGAAGACAATCTGGTGCAATCACAATGGGAAACAAAGGAAGCTGGCGCCCCAAAACGGATTTACACCATAACCGAAGAAGGGAAAGAAGTGTTGGACTTCTGGGTAAAGTTCATGGCAAAGAAAGCCAAAAAACTGAACGATTTTGTCCGGATGTATGAGGATGTTCAAAAACATTAACCCAATGGCACATCAATATAGAAAAGGCCTTCTATGTCCCTGTTGAATACAAAATTCACAAAGGATGCTGGCATTGAAATCCCGCTGATCTGCGGTGCCATGTATCCCTGTTCCAATCCTGAGCTCATTGCTGCCGTGTCCAGGGCCGGGGGTCTTGGCATTATCCAACCCATCTCCATGACTTTTGTGCACAAACACGACCTTCGGGAAGGCATCCGGCTGATCCGTGGGTTGACGGACAAACCCGTGGGCTTTAACGCCATTGTTGAAAAATCATCCAAAACCTATGAAGATCGAATGAAAAACTGGATCGACATCGCTCTTGAGGAAGGAGTAAGGTTTTTCATTACTGCCTTGGGGAATCCGGCATGGGTGGTAAAAAAAGTTCATAGCCTGAACGGCAAGGTATACCATGATGTTACCAGCCGCCAATGGGCCCAAAAAGCCCTGGAGAACGAAGTGGATGGACTTATCTGCGTCAATTCAAGGGCCGGCGGCCATGCAGGGGAAGAAACACGGGAAGATCTTTATCATTCCCTGTCGGAATCGGGCGTTCCCCTGATCTGCGCCGGGGGCATCGGCTGTGAAGATGATTTTGTTTCAGCTCTCAACATGGGATATGCCGGGGTGCAGATGGGCACACGGTTTATCGCTACAACCGAATGCAACGCCCACCCGGATTATAAAAAGGCTATTTTGGATGCAGGGGAAAACGACATTGTTCTGACTGAAAAAATTTCAGGTGTGCCTGTCTCCGTGATCAAAACACCCTATATCGAAAGGACGGGGACAAAGGCGGGGCCTCTTGCCAAATGGCTTTTACGGCACCCCAAAGGCAAGCATTACATGCGGATGTACTATACGTTAAAATCCGTATGGCAACTCAAGCAGGCATCCCTTAAAGGGGTGAATTATAAAGAATTTTTTCAGGCAGGAAAAAGTGTCGGCGGCATCAGATCGGTTGAATCTGCGGGCGCCATTGTCCGGCGGTTTTCCGGGGCAGCACAAGAGAAAAACGGTTGAAAGAGTTTTTAGAGCTGAATAAACTGAACAAATGGATGAACAACTGAGATCGGATAAAAAAAATGAGCGGAGAATACGATGATACTGCCCAAAGGGCAACGCAAACAGCCGGATGACTATGTACACCGTATCTATCTGAATCATTATCGGGGTGCCTGGATAAGATCCGGGGCAAGCATTTTCATGTCGATGATTGCCTTTGGCGCATATCAGTTTGAGATCATTAAGATCAATAATCTGATTGGCAATACCGTTGCCGTAATTTTTTTATGCCTGATGAACCCTCCCCTGATTCTTGCGCTGAAAAAAAGCAAGAGTTTGCTTTTTTCAAATATTTTCTCTTTTTTGGTAAATTTTTTTGAAATCATCGGCTATACAGCAGTGATATATTTTTTTGGCGGTATTAAATCCCTGTGGCTGAGTCCCATTTATGCCGTCCTGATCAATTATATCGGGATTGTCGGACCTTGGTGGCGACCCCTTCTGTCCGCAAGTTTATGCTGGATGATTTTGGCTTTAGCAGTGGCTCTGGAGTATTTCGGGATTATTCCCGATCAATACCCAGCGCAAACTCCGGACCTGCCGGGAAGATCTCAGATCGCAATCCTTTTTGCCCTAGCAGGGCTATTATATGTTGTGGCGTTTATATCGTCCTATATGGGAGCTTTGTTCAGAGAAAAAAAAAGGAGGCTGGAAGAGGCAAACCGGGAATTGGAAGAGACCTCTGTAAAGCTCAAACTTGCTGAGCAAGAATTACGAAGGTCCCATGACGAATTGGAGAGGCAGGTTGATAAAAGAACGGCCGAGCTGGCAAAGACAAACGAGACCTTGATACTGGAAATAAAAGACCGACAGCGGGCAGAGGAGGCATTAAAAAATAGCGAGGAGCGCTATCGCGCTTTGTTTGAGGACAACCCCATCGAAATCATTGTTGTGGATAAAAAAGCGTGCATCACCGGGTTTAACCGGCTTGAAAGCACATCCGGCGGGAGGCTTCCTTGTCTTGGAGATGTCATGTACAAAGATTATGCTAAAGGCCACAGCATTGATATGCACCAACGTTTACTGGACTGTATCACACAAAAAAAATCATGTGATTTCAGAGATCTAAAACACAATACCAAATACCTGGATATCCGGATGTCTCCTCTGGAGGATGGTGCTATGATCACCATGATCGACCAGACAGATAAAAAAAGACTTCAGGATCAGCTCCTTCGTGCTCAGAAAATGGAGGCAATCGGGCTTATGGCAGGAGGCATTGCCCATGATCTGAATAATATCTTATCCGGAATCGTGACATATCCTGATTTGATCCTAATGGATCTGGAAGAAGACAGCCCTTTCAGAAAACCCATAGAAACCATGCAGGAATCCGGGATAAGAGCTGCTGCGGTAGTATCCGATCTGATGACCATTGCCAAAGGGGTTGCCTCCCGCAAAGATGCCTTAAACCTCAATGCCCTGATAAAGGAATATCTGAGATCTGTTGAACACAGAAAACTTATCAAAAATCATCCATTTGTCACTTTCAAAACCTTTATTGACCCTGACATAATGAATATAAACGGTTCAAAAACGCATCTTTTAAAAGCCTTGATGAATCTGGCGGCCAATGCATCCGAGGCGATTAAGGGTGAGGGCACCATCACCGTCACCACCATGAACCGATACCTTGATCACCCCCTGAAAGGGTATCAGGACGTCAACATGGGAGAATATGTCGAACTGACGGTGTCTGATGACGGCACCGGCATTTCCCCGGAAGACCTGGAAAGAATTTTTGAGCCGTTTTATACAAAAAAAATATTGGGAAGACCCGGGACAGGTTTGGGTTTGTCCGTTGTCTGGAATGCCGTCCAGGATCATAATGGCTATATAACCGTTACAAGCAGTGAAGAAGGGACCCATTTCAAACTCTATTTTCCCATTACCAGAAATAAGGTGATTTCGGAAACAGAAGCATTTTGTATAGAAAACTATCGGGGAGATGGAGAGCGGGTTCTGATAGTGGATGATGAAGACAGGCAAAGACAGATTGCTTGTGACCTGCTGAGCAAATTGGGATACCATGCCGAAGCTGTTCCCGGAGGTTATGAGGCTGTTGAATATATAAAAAAGCAGCCCGTGGATCTGATTGTTCTGGATATGGTCATGCCCAAGGGGATAAACGGACGTGAAACTTATGAGGCCGTCATCAAGATCTGCCCCGGGCAGAAGGCGATCATTGCAAGCGGATTTGCTGAAACCCAGGAGGTTGAAGAGGCAAAAAGGATCGGTGTGGGAAATTATATCAAAAAACCGTATACCTTGCAGAAGCTGGCTGCTGCCGTAAAGGAAGAGCTGTCGAAAAAAAAATCAAGCCCTTAATTTCAAAGATCAAGCCGGAACCCATTTTTATGGATTCCGGCTTGAAATGTATTCATATCTCTGTCTTAAACGCTATTCTATTTCATACTCAGCTGTGCAGACCGAAGCGTATTTTTCATGAGCATGGCAATGGTCATGGGTCCTACGCCTCCCGGAACAGGAGTGATTTTGCCTGCAATTTCCTTGGCAGCTTCATAATCCACATCGCCTTTTAAAATTGCTTTTCCGGTTTTTTCATTCATGCCGACCCGGTTTACACCTACGTCAATAACCGTTGCACCGGGTTTGATCCATTCGGGTTTTACCAGATCCGGAACACCGGCTGCAACAATCAGGATATCCGCGCGTTTGCAGTGGAACGCCAGGTCTTTTGTACGGGTGTGGACGATGGTGACGGTGGAATCCGCGCCCTTGCCTTTCTGGGCCATCATCATGGCAATGGGTTTGCCGACAATATTGGATCTTCCCACAACCACCACTTCAGCACCTGAAGTTTCCGTGCCGGAGCGGACAATCAATTCCTGGATACCGGCCGGTGTGCAGGGCAAAAATTTGGCTTCTGCGCCGCCGATCATGAGGCGTCCCACATTGACCGGATGGAAGGCATCCACGTCTTTATCCGGGTTGATGGCATTGAGGACCTTTTTCTCATCCACATGCTTGGGCAACGGCAGCTGCACCAGGATGCCGTGGATATCCGGGTCATTGTTATATTTTTCAATCAAGGCCAGAAGATCTTTCTCGGAAATATCAACCGGCTGAGTGTCCTGGATCTCTTTGAATCCAAGGCTTTCCGCTGTCTGAATCTTCAGGGTCACATAACTGATGGATGCCGGGTTGGCTCCCACAAGAATAGTCACAAGCCCTGGTACCTTGCCGTATTTTGCCTTCATCTGCTCGACTTCCGTCTTGATTTCAGCAAGAATGGTCTTTCTTATTTCGGTTCCGCTGATAATTTGCGCTGTCATTTTCGTTTCCTTTCGTTTTTAGAATACACCCTGAACCTTGCCGGTTTCAACATCTACGTCAACCCGCTTGAAAGCCGGATTGGAGCTGGTACCGGGCATGAGGGAAATAGTTCCGGCCACTGGAACGATAAAGCCTGCACCACCATAGGTGAGGACTTCGCGGATGGTAAGTCTCCATCCCTTGGGCACGCCCTTGAGGGCTGGGTTGTCGGACAGGGACAGATGGGTTTTTACCATGCACATGCCCATGCCGGCCAGTTTCGGGTCAGCCTGGATTCTGGCAATGGCTTTGTTGGCTTCAGCAGAATAGTCAACACCGTCTGCACCATAAACTTCCTTGGCAATGAGCTCGATTCTCTGTTTGATGGGCATATCCAGTTCATAGAGGAATTTGAACTCTGTTTTTTCTTCGCAGGCTTCAATAACGGCTTTTGCAAATTCAATGGCACCGTCGCCGCCTTTTTCCCAATGACGGGAAAGAGCAACCCTTGCGCCTTCTTTTTCACAAAGTTCACGGACTTTTGCAATTTCCTTGTCTGTATCAGTATAAAAGGCATTGATGCAGACAACCGGAGAGATACCGGCTTTACGGACATTTCTGATGTGGTGGATGAGGTTACCGCATCCTTTTTCAACCCATTCCACACTTTCCGTCAAATATTCTTTGGGCATGGCTTTTCCGGGAACCGGCACAGGAGCACCGCCATGGCATTTCAGGGCGCGGATGGTGGCAACAACAACGGCGCAGTCCGGTTTCAGGCCGGAGTAACGGCATTTCAGGTTCCAAAATTTTTCAAACCCGATGTCGGCACCAAATCCGGATTCGGTGACGTGGTAGTCGGCCAGTTTAAGACCGATCCTGTCGGCAATGATGGAGCTCTGACCAATGGCGATATTGGCAAAAGGCCCTGCATGAACGATGACGGGCTGTCCTTCAAGGGTCTGGATCAAAGACGGGTTCAGGGCATCCACCATCCAGGCCGTCATGGCGCCGGCAACCTCAAGATCTTCGGTTGTGACTGGTTTGCCTGTTTTGGAATAGGCCACAACAATCTTGCCCATTCTTTCGCGCATGTCTTTCAAATCCGTTGCAACGGCCAGAATGGCCATGACTTCTGAAGATACGGCAATACCGAATTTGGATTTCATCATGTAGCCGTCGGATTTTCCGTTAACGCCGTCAATACCGATGATGATATTTCTTAGGGACTGGCAGCAAAAATCCATGATCCAGCCCATCTCGACGTTGGTCGGATCAATGTCAAGGCGTTTCATGCCAGACAATCTTTCCAGCTGCTCGTCGGTATAATTTCTTTCATGCTGGAGACGGGAAGTCAACGCTACCATGGCAAGGTTATGGGCATTCATGATGGCATTGATGTCGCCGGTAAACCCGAGTGAGAAGGGAGTTAACGGAATGCACTGGGCAAGACCGCCGCCGGCTGCAGACCCCTTGATATTCATGGTCGGTCCGCCCGAGGGCTGACGGATGGCGGCGCAGACGCTTTTCACGAGTTTGCCCAGACCCTGGACAAGCCCCATGCTGGAGGTTGACTTTCCTTCTCCCAGGGGTGTCGGTGTAATAGCGGTGACATCAACATATTTTCCATTGGGTTTGTCTTTAAGTCTTTCCAGTACTTTTCTGAAATCTATTTTGGCAATATAATGGCCCTGGGGTAGCAATTCTTCCTTTGTCAATCCCAGTTTTTCACCTATTTCATAGATGGTCAGCATTGTCTTTTCAGCATCTTCAGCGATTTCCCAGTCTTTGTGTTTGGTTGGATCTAGTGCCATGGTTTACTCCTTTATTGCTTTGGACTCAAATCAGAGTCGTTTAAAAAAAAATAATGATGAAACCAAATATTACATCTTGGTCTTATATTCCTGACTTCCTACCCTACCTATTAAATAAAATGTAAAAAATCAATATTTTTCGCCGGTTCAAACTTAATTTATTAATTAAATTTCATTCATTATAAGAATACATTGTAGCTATATTGCAAGACACCCTATTATATAAGGGTTTTGACGGTTAAAAGGCCAAGACCATTAAATTCACAGATCTATTGACAAAAAACCATACAAATTATAAGTCATACGTTGTTAAATTTTTTTAAGACATGATAAGGGCTGATAGATGGAGAGATATTTCAATTTGGTATTGACTGAGTTTGATTTAGCCGCTTCATTTCATATTTGCCCTTTTCTGATGACATCCGGTCAGTTTAATCTTAACCCCCCCCAACTCATAACTATCTTTAACAATCATAGGAGGTAAAAGTGGGATTTGAAATAGCCAAAGAAACCTATGCCGGCAGTATCAAGGGCATCACCATTGGAAAAGGTGATAAAGCTGTTACAGTCGGCGGCCAAACCAGCTATCCGTTCTATCAGTTTGAGGGAAAAATGCCCAATAAACCCATTATCGCAATGGAAATCTGGGATATGGTTCCGGAAGACTGGGCAGAAGCTGCCAAAGCACCATTTAAAGATGTGTATTCCGACCCTGCTGCCTGGGCAAAAAAATGTGTGGAAGAATTTGGCGCACAGGCCATTGTTCTGCAGCTTAAAAGAACGGACCCCAACGACAAAGATGCCGGCCCGGACGCAGCAGCAGCCACGGTTAAAAAAGTTCTCGGTGCCATCAAGGTTCCTCTCATTGTCTGGGGCTGTGCAGTCCCTGCCAAGGATGGGGAAGTATTGAAAAAAGTATGTGAAGTGTGCCAGGGTGAAAATCTGACCGTCGGTCCGGTTGAAGAAAAGAACTATAAAGGAATTGGTGCAGCAGCCATGGGGTATGGGCATACCATCATTTCTTCTTCTCCCATTGATGTCAATCTTGCCAAACAGGTTAATATCCTTCTCGAAAACCTGGGCGTTTCACTGAACAAGGTCATTGTTGACCCCACCACCGGCGGTCTCGGATATGGTCTTGAGTATTCTTATTCCGTCATGGAACGTCTGACCATGGCCGCCTTAACCCAGGGT
>CAZWMY010000136.1:0-11789 GCA_964635025.1 uncultured Desulfobacula sp.
CTGATACTGACGGCAAGAAATCCGGCACCCTCAAGAAACCGTGTGGCCAGAAGACCATTAAAGGATTGGGCAAATGAACCCAGGAGAGTTCCTGCCGTCTGAAGGATAAGCCCTGTCAGCATCAGGCGGCGGTGGCCGACGGCATCGGCAATGGCCCCTGTAAATGTTCCCATCAAAAGCCCGGTAAAGCTGAAAATGGATAAAAGCCATCCGGCATGAAACAGGCTTATAGAAAGCTCGGAACGGATGTCGGATAAAACAGGAGGAGCTTTTCCAACCTGGAATGAGGCAAGGAGGCCGGCTCCGAACAGGATCAGGATAAGCCCCCAGGGGCTTTTGTCATCTTTCAGTTTCACATCAGCTCCTTTAGGAAAGGTTTTTTTGGATTCTTTTCTAATGATTCAGCCTGATGATGTATACCGGCTTTGCCGGTTTGACAAGTAGATCAGCACAATTTTTAATGCGTATGGGGGCATTGAATAGCATTTGACTTCCATGGCAGGCAGGAATATCATTTTCCAATGAGTGTTGAGAACGATGAGCAAATATCCTCCCCTGATCCGTCTATAAAAAGCAAACCAGACACCTTTGTTTTTTTTGATACAGGAGGAAGCCGCTGGCCGAAATTCCGCTTGATGATTCTGGTAGCCGGGGTCATATTAATTTTTGCATTAACCGTTTTTGCCCGGACACTCTTTGTGCCTTCTCAGCTTAAACTTTCAATGGCGGTGCAGCAGCTCAAATCCCGGTTAAAAGCACTGCAAAACCAGGAGCAGCCCTGGAAAAAGCATGCAACCCCTCCGGTATGGCAGAAATTTATAAAATTCAACAGCAGCCGGCCGGAACATTTTAACGATAACACGCAATTTAAATCCGGTTTCCCGCCGCATAATGTCAGAAGCCCTGATTTCCAGGCCGGAAAAGAAATCCGTCTCGGATTTTATGCAAATTGGGACCCGGACAGCCTGGATTCATTAAAAGCAAATGCAGATAAGCTGACCCATCTTAGCCCTGACTGGATGACGCTGGAGGATGGGCGCGGGCGAATGAAAATTGTCAGGGACAAGGAGATCCAGGATTTCCTTAAAACAAGGGGAATCGTATTGCTTCCTTTGCTCAGCAATATGGCAAGTGCCGGAAACTGGGTGCCGGATGTGGTTGAAGGGCTGATCAACAGCCCCTTTGCCGTGCAGGAACAATTTGCTGAGAATCTGAAGATGAAATTAAAGGAATTGGGTGCAGGAGGGGTAATTCTTGATTTTGAAGATGCTGACCCCTCTTATCGGGAGGCAATGACGGGCTTTCTTAAAAAAACCGCTGCTGCCCTTCATGCCGAAGATTTGGAACTGTGGCTGTGCATTCCCATGGGGCCGCAGCTTAATATTTTTGATCTGGACACATTATCCGGGCATATTGACCGGTTTGTCGCCATGCTGCATGATGAAAACGCCGAATGGGATCCACCCGGCCCCATCGCCTCGCAGGAGTGGTTCAACGGCTGGCTGGACACCCTGGTAGACGAATATGGGGAATCGTTGCAGTGGGTTATCGCCCTTGGCTCTTACGGATATGACTGGGCTGAAGGTGAAACTGAGGCCATGCCTCTCAGCTTCCAGGATGTAATGAGCCGGGCATTGCGGTCATCGCTTGAATCCTGCGATTTTGACGGAGAATCTCTCAATCCTAATTTTTTCTATGAAAACGCCGGAATAAATCATACTGTATGGTTCCTTGATGCAATAACATTTTTAAATCAGCTCAAACGGGGCCGGGATCACCATATCGGCGGAGTTGCCATTTCCCGTTTGGGTACCGAAGACCCCGGCATCTGGAAAGTGCTTGACCAGGATCTTGATAAACCCTTTGACAAAATCGACCTTGACCGGATTGAAACCATCAGAGCCGATGATGTTATTGCCCATATCGACCGGGGTAATTTTCTTTCCATTGAAGATGAACACACTGACGGCAAACGCCGTATCATTTTTGACAAATCCATGGAACCGGGGAAAGGGTTAGCAACGGCCCTATATGAAAAATTTCCAAGCTATACCACCATTGTTCATAAGAACAGCATAGTCAAGGATGCTGTTGCCCTAACCTTTGACGACGGCCCTGATCCTGATTGGACCCCGCAGATTCTGGATATCCTGAAGGCCGGAGGCGTAAAGGCCGCCTTTTTTATGGTGGGAGCCAATATGGAAAAATATCCCGATTTGGTCCGCAGAATTGTAAATGAGGGGCATGCCATCGGCGTTCATACCTATACCCATCCGAATATTGCCCTGGTCTCAAAGGAACGGGCATATCTGGAGTTTAATGTGACCCAGCGTCTTGTCGAAGCCATTACCGGCCGGTCCACCATTCTTTTTCGTCCGCCCTATAATGCTGATACCAATCCCCATGAACCGGAGGAGCTTGTCCCCATCAAGCTTGCCCAAACCATGGGATATATCACCGTAAGTGAGGATATAGATCCGGAAGATTGGTCCCGGCCGGGCGTTGATACCATGGTGGAAAGGATTAAAACGGGACGGCAGACGGGAGGAGAAATCATTCTTTTGCATGATGCCGGTGGTGACCGCAGCCGGACCGTGGCGGCGCTCCCGAAAATCATCGAGTATTTGAAGCTTCGGGGGGATAATATCCTTTCTTTGCCGGAAATGCTTGGGGCTCCGCTTGAGCAGATCATGCCGGCTGTTCCGGAACATCAGCAGCCATTAACAAGGGCCATCAGCAGTTACGGATTCATGACCATCCACACAGTAACGGATTTTTTCTGGGCTTTTATGATTGTGGCGACCTGTCTGGTGGTCCTTAGGACCTTGGTTGTAGCGTTTCTGGCCATCCAAAACCGGCGGCAGGATGCAGGGGGTTCAACCCCTTCTGTTGCTTGTTTAAGTGACGGCAAGGGCGTGACGGATGCCGTCTCCGGTGGCTTATCCTTCCGGCCGCCGGTGAGCGTGCTGATTGCGGCTTACAATGAGGAAAAAGTCATTTATGAAACACTTATGGCGCTGCTTTCGACCGATTATAAAGGCGAGATCGAAATCCTGGTTGTGGATGACGGCTCTACGGATAATACGGCCGGGATAGTTGAAAAAAAGACATTTGAAGACAACAGAATCCGGCTTCTCAGACAGATCAACAGTGGTAAGGCCGTTGCCTTAAAAAGAGGCCTTAATGCGGCGCAATACGAAATTGTTATCAGCCTTGATGCAGATACCCAGTTTGAGCCCGGCACCATTGGCGAACTGGTTGCACCTTTTGCTGATCACCTGGTAGGTGCTGTTTCAGGCCGTGCACGGGTCGGTAATCCAAAAACCATGGTGGCAAGGTTTCAATCCCTTGAATATACCAGCGGATTCAATCTTGATCGCCGGGCCTATCATCAGTTAGACTGCATTACCGTGGTGCCGGGTGCCGTCTCCGCATTACGCAAAAGTGCAGTCATGGCTGTGGGCGGGATCAGCACCGACACCCTGGCAGAGGATACGGATCTTACTTTATGCCTTCACAAAGGCGGTTTCAAGGTAAATTACGCTTCCCGCGCTGTGGCCTGGACAGAGGCACCGGAGACAATCCGGGCCTTTTCCCGGCAGCGTTTCAGATGGGCATTCGGAACGCTGCAATGCTTATGGAAACATCGGGGAATGCTCTTTGATCTGCGGTTTAAGGCACTGGGCTGGTTCAGCCTGCCGAGTACCTGGTTCTTCAATATTTTTCTTGTGGCCATTGGACCCATCATTGACGCTGTCCTTCTCATTTCATTGGTTCTCAGCCCGGCGCATAAAAGCCTCTATATCTATTTTGGAATATTTTTACTGGCGGATCTTCTCATGGCTGCCGTTGCATGCCGAATTGAAAAAGAGCCCATGTCGCAAATTATGCTTGTGGTGCCCATGCGGTTTGTTTACAGACCGGTGTTGAGTTATACGGTTGCGCGGGCCATTATCAAGGCCATTAAGGGTGTATGGGTGGGCTGGGGTAAACTGGACCGCACCGCATCCGTTATCAGCAACCGGGGTAACAAGACACCTGACCATTGAGGTATTGATGACTATATTGAAAATAATTCCAACAATAACCGTCCCTCAGCGAAGTGGAAAGATCCTTGCTTCTTTTATCCCGGTTTTTATGGGGTTTGTTTTTGGGTTTATTGTGATGGCATGTGAACAGAATCAATCTGTTGCAGTTAGGGATGAAGGGCCGATGGAAATCGTGATGCCGGGAAATGGAGCTTATCCTGGAGCTTATGTCGATTTCGGAGAAGGGGAAAGCCATGTCACTTATGACGGGTTGCTTGACTTTGAAAAAATGATCGGCAAACACTTGGCCGTGGTGGCTTTTGGAAATTTCTGGGGGGATCAGGAATTCCCTTTGAAAACAGTGCGGGTCATCACCGGATACGGGGCCATTCCATTGCTTTTCTGGTCACCCTGGGACAAGCCCTATGAAGAGCACAAAGCACCGGACCGGTTTAGCTTAAATGAAATTCTGGCAGGAAAATGGGACGGCTATATCGACCAATGGGCAGATGCAGCGCGGCAGTTTGAAAAACCGTTAATGGTCGCCTTTGGTCTTGAAATGAATGGAAAATGGTTTCCATGGGGGGGAAACCACTATGGCGGCGGCAAGGTCATTGGACAAAAGGACGGCCGCCCTCTTTACCAGGGCCCGGAGCTGGTGAAAAAAGCCTATTGTTATGTGGTTGATCGGGTAAGGGCAAGAAAGGCGTATAATATTGTGTGGGGGTTTCATGCCAATAATTTTGGATTTACAAAGGAGCCGTGGAATGCCATGATCAATTATTATCCGGGACCGGATTATGTGGACTGGCTGGGGCTCAGTGTTTATGGGAAGATGGAGAAAAGCGAGGATTGGTCGTTATTTGAAGATGTCATGGACAGCGGTTATAATGAAATCTGCCGCCTGGATTCAAATAAGCCGGTCATTGTGGCTGAGTGGGGCGTGGGTGAGTATCCGCCTCATGACAAGGCAGAGTTTATCTCCCGGGCATTTAGTGACATGAAGACAAAATACACAAGGGTCCGGGCTGCCGTGTATTGGCATGAACGCTGGGAGAACAAAGACGGAAGCTTCACCAACCTCCACGTCAATTCGTCTCCGGCAGCTCTGGATGCCTATCGGGATGCAGTGGCGGACCCATACTGGATTGACCGGCCGCAGTTTCAAAAACGTTTATCCCCGTGAGATTTGATATGAACCCCTTTGGGTCTATTTTAAATTTATTCTCTGACGGCAGTGAATCGTCTTTTATTGAATAATTTTTTTTCTATGGCATCCACCATGGCAATGGCATAATCTTCCATACTGATGGCGCTGTTACCTTTTTCATCCGTCAGTAAATAATCTTCACCAAACCGGTACCGGCCTGTCCTTTCACCAGGTTCAAACATTGCTGCCGGACTGAAATAACTCCAGTTGGAATCTGCTTTGGATTCAAGATATGAAAGGCCTTCTGCCATGCCTTCAGCTACGGCTTTATATTCTGCGGGAAACCCTTTTGAATCTTTTAGTCTTAACCCTTCTGCCACAAAAAGGCTTCCGGCTCCCCCTACGGCAATCCATCTGCTTTCAAGGCCTTTCATGATATTGTCCAGGTGTTTGACGGCTTTTAAATGAAGAGATTGATCTTCCCAGTTGGCAAAGGCCGACACCACAACATCAAATCCTTTGACATCATTGTGTGTTAAATCCCAAAGGCTTTTTTTAAGCCCCTTTTCTTCATGCCTTGAAATGCCTGTCACTTCATGCCCTCTTTGTTTTGCTTCGGCAACAATCCTTGATCCTGCTCTTCCGGTGCTTCCAATGACTGCAATTTTCATAATTCATTCTCCCATAAGTTTATAAAATGAAGTTCTCTTGGGTTTTTGTTTAGTGTAGCCAATATGGTTACATGTTAAATTAAAAAATATATGCCTTTCTAACCGGTTTTTCGAGGCATTTTTTCGATGAGCTGTTGAAGGGTTACGGCTTTGAGCGTCCTTTCCAAAGCGGTTTGGGCATCTCTCATAACCGTTTCAAGAACACATTGAATTGATGCTCCAACCGGGCAGTTTATGTTCGGGTGTTCATGGATACCAAACAATTGATCCGATTCCGAAACAGCTACTGCCTTGTATATATCCAGCAAGGTCAATTCAGATGCCGGTTTCATAACGGTATAACCCCTTTTGCCCTGACTTCCGGATAAAAGCCCTGCTTTTTGCATAAGCCCTATTATCCGTCTGATTACAACAGGGTTTGTATTTACACTCCCTGCGATCCACGCCGATGAACAGGGCTCTTTTTCAACAGAGACCAATATCAGGGCATGAACTGCGACTGAGAATTTTGTGCTGATTCTCATCCATCTCACCTATATGTAACCACAATAGTTACACCTTAAAAAATTGTCAATCGTTTTTTGTTGTCAAAAGACTCTTTTAATCTTGAGCGATTGTTTCCTTTGCCCGCTTTATTAGAAGATCTGCACAATTTTGGATATTCTCCGGTGTATAAAGGCTGAATTCATCCTTATAGTTTTCTTCAAATATGTCCTTTGCAAGATTATTATCGGCAGAGCCGGCTTGTTGTATTTTTTTTATCAGGGCGGTTGTGATTTTAATGGATGTCCGGATACCTTCCGCTGCATCCAGCCCTTTCAGCGGTCCCTGATGTGCCGGACAGAGGATACGAGGGTTGAAGCCTTGCATCAATTCAAGGGTTGAAAGATATGCAGCTGCCCCTGTAAAAAACAGAGGAAGAAACCTTCTTCCCGGAAAATGAAAACCAAGGCTGTCGGAACAAAAAAGAATTTTTTTATCATGAATCATTCCCATCAGATTGCCTGGAGAATGCCCCTCTGCCTTAATAAGATCAAGGATGATCCCGCCAAGATCAATGGATCTTTTTTTATCAACGGCAAAAGAAAAGGAAAGATCCGGAACATGGTCCAAGGAGGGCCGGCCGGGCCTGATATTGAAGCGGGAAAGGCTTTTTGACATAAATGCATCCTCTTTAAGTAAAAGTAGTGCTGCCTTGGGATGGGTGATAAATTCTTTGGCGCCGGAGGCAACCACCACCTCGGCTTTTGGATATCTTTTGATAAGCCCGGGCAGGCCGGTCATATGATCGGAGTGAGGATGCGAGGGGATAATATAATCCGGGCTGATTAGAAGAGTATCCATCTGATGAATAACCGTGTCGACAATGGCGGAAACCCCAACCTCAAAAAGGGCAGTATATTTTTCTCCAATGATGAGAAAAAGATTGAAAAAATAATTGCCGAGAAGGATGACAGCCGGGTCAAGTTTTATGGGAAAATTTTTTTCAGGGATATAGGAATGAATCATTTGATTTCCTTTTTAGCCTTTTAAGGCATTTTTTTACCATATTCAGATAGAACTTGATACTTTTATTCTTCATGGTATAAATTTTGGCAGTATCATATTGTTTAAAGGGGTTTGCATGACACAGAAGATTTTTATCACAAAAAGCGGAAAGGCGAACATCACGTGTTCGGAATGCGGAAAAGTTAAATCCATGGATGTTTCCAAGTTTACAAACATAGATAAGGCCGTCAGCCTTAAGGTCACCTGTGTCTGTGGTCATCATTTTTCAGTCACGCTTGAACGGCGGCTTCATTTTCGTAAAAGCGTCAATTTGAGCGGGCAGACCATGTTCAAGAATAAAAAATATATGCTGAAAATTCTCGATATCTCCAGGCAGGGGCTGAAATTAAGGACTGAAAGACCCATTGATATTCAGAAAGGGGAAAAAATCATCATTGATTTCACTTTGGATGATGTAGGGCAATCACAGGTTGAAAAAGAGGTAGTCGTCAAAAAGATCAATGGAACCGACATTGGTGTCGAATTTGTCTCCCATGACCACTATGACAGATTCGGGCCTTATCTGCTGTTCCATTTCAGTTAATGGAAGGGTTGTTTTATTGTTCTGCGGGAATGAGATTATAGTGAGTTGAAATTCTTTTTAATGAATCCTCGATCTGTAACTCAAGTTCTGCCAGTTTAATCTCTGAAAATCCGAAAAAATTAGCTTCTGCTGCAACCGGGTTTCCTGCATCTGTATTTTTATCGACAGAAACGCCGACTTTATTGCTGGTCTTATTGACAAGCCTCAGGATAACCAGGGGGACATTGGCAGTGTCAAATTTTTCATCATGATGTTCTTTTGCCACCTGGCAATATTTTTCAGGGATATTCCATTTTTTCAGGAGCCTGAATCCCTGTTCGGCATGCTGGGTCCGGATGATTTCATGGATAATGGCGGATGAAGGAATAAAGGGCACCTCTTTGGAATTTTTTATTTTTTCAATGATGGTAATTAAAAACAGCTTTCCAATATCATGCATCAGGGATGCAAAAAATACCTCCTGGATCAGTTCTTCATATCCGGCTTCCCTTGCAACCCACTGGCTGGTCAGGGCGCAGACAAGGGCATGCTGCCAAAGGGTATTGCGATAATTGCGGATAAAGCTGTCCTTTGTGCTGTAAAGCTCTTTTTGGGTCAGGATGAGTACCATGCGGGTGATTTCTTCCAATCCCAACCGGACAACGGCATCCCGGATCGTCATCACTTTTGACAACCCCCTGAAAAATGAAGAATTGGCAAGTTTCAGGATTTGGCTTGAAACGGCCGGGTCTGCGATAATAAGTTTTTCTATTTTTGAAAGTTGCGCATCTTTTTTCTGGATCTCCATCTGAATTCTGAGCGCGGTTTTATCAAACGGGGGAAGGGTAACCCTGTCGGATTCAACATAGTCATCAATGATTTCCAGAAAAGAGCGGTCGGTTTCCAAAATTATCCTCCAAGCAGTCGTTTGATTTCACTGATGGGCCTCGGGGTATTGACTCTGGGCAGGCATCTCAATACCTCCTCGATGGTGGTGATACCCTTTGCGGCTTTATAAATTCCATTTTCCAGAAGGGTGACAAGCCCTGCTTCCTTAAGGCTTATAACTCTAAGCTCATGACTGGTGGCTCTTCTCAGGACGGCATCCCGGACATGTTCGTTGGGCAGAAGCATTTCATGCACCGCAATTCTGCCGCTATAGCCTGAGTGGCGGCACTGATTACACCCTTCAGCCTTGTAAAATGATCCGCCGGCCAGTTCTCCGCCGATATACCCCAGACGTTTTATCTCTGTGGCGGTAGGAGTATATTTTTTTTTACAGTGCGGGCAGGCTCGGCGTAAAAGTCTCTGGGCGAGGACACAATTGATGGTGGAGGCGATCAAAAAAGGTTCTATGTTCATGTTCATCAGGCGGATCAAGGCGCCGATGCTGTCTTCCGTATGAAAGGTGGTCAAAACTTTGTGCCCTGTCAATGCGGCCTGAACCGCAATATCGGCAGAGAAAAAATCCCGGATTTCACCAATCACGACAATATCCGGGTCCTGGCGGACAATGTGCCGGAGTGTTTCTTCAAAGGTCAGGTTCAGTTTGGTATTGATGGAACATTGGGCAATGCCGTCGATCACATACTCAACCGGGTCTTCGGCAGTGATGATGCTGTTTTCAGGGGTGTTCAAATGGTCTATACAGCTGTAAACCGTGGATGTTTTTCCGGAACCTGTGGGGCCTGTCACAATCAACACGCCGCTGGGAGATTCAAGTGAAAAATTGATAAAATTATCCAGCATTCTCGGCGGCATGCCCATTTCTTCCACTTTTAAAAGCTTGTCCATCTTGTTGATGATTCTGAAAACAATCTTTTCCCCATGAACCGTGACATAGGTGGAGACCCTTAAGTCCACCTTGTATTCGCCGAACTGGAAATCTATACGGCCTCCCTGGTGACGTCTTTTTTCGGCAATATCAAGATCTGTGAGGATTTTGATGCGGCTTGCAATGAGTGGCATCATATCTTTTGAATAATCTTTGACATGGTGAAGGATGCCGTCAATCCTGAGTCTGACCCTGAAACGGTCATGCATGGGCTCAATATGGATATCACTGGCCTTGGCCTTGATGGCATTGATGATGATGGTATTGACGATGCCGACAATGGATTCGTCATCTATGGTCAGGGGCTTTTTATCCTTGTTTTCGTCCCGGATCATCTTCTGGATGGCAAAATCAATGGAATCTCTTTTTGAAATGGCAATTTCAATGTCTTTTTTAAATATCCCCCTGGCAGAATCAATGGTGGGTTTGTGAAGCGGGTCAGAAAATGCAACCAGAACTTTCTCCCCCTGCATCCGGATGGGAATGAATTTGTTCTGCATGAAAAGCTTATATGGAACCTGCTTGAACAGGTCCGGATCAAGATCCAGGAATTCCGGCTCAAGAAAAGGGAATCCCATCTGGAGAGACAGCATTTCAATCAGGCTTTTTTCATCAATCACCCTCTGGTCCAGAAGGATATCACCGACTTTTCTTTTGTTTTTTTCTTGCTGTTGGATTTTCAGGGCGTCTTCAAGCTCCGTCCGTGAAATATGCCCCAGCTCGACAAGCAGGGTTCCCAGCCTGAGGTTGTCCTTGTTGGCTTTGATGGACTGGGTTATTTTTTCGTCATTGACATATTCAAGTTCTTTTAATACTTCCAAAAGCGGTTTGGGAGGGGAGAGTTTTTTTTGAATCCTCTTGGCGTAATTAATATTTTCCCGCGTCAGATGGTTTTCCTTGAGAAGATAAAAAATGACTTTTCCTAATTTTTCCTCTTCACTGCCTGCGGTTTTTTCGGTATCAGCCGTCATGTGAATCCTTAAGAATTCAATCCATACATTGATAAAATTGCTTTTTTGATTTGGATATTCATGTTTCTTATAGTTGGCTTGATTCAGACTGTCAAGGGAAAGCCTGGTGAAAAAAATGAATGGGGCTGTAACGCCTTGACAAAGAACAGGGCACCACGTATTAGTCTGAAGATTGAGGGATAATGAACATAAAGGAGAATGTCATGAAGGACCATACCCCAAAACTTCTTGAAGCGCTGGATGCTTTTGAAGACGGTATTTATATTGTCAGCGGCGATTATATTGTTGAATATATGAATAAATATATGAAGGTTCTGTTCGGAGACAGGGTCGGTAAAAAATGTCATGAGGTGTTGATCGGATCGGACAAGCCCTGTGACTGGTGTAAATTTGATGAGATCTTTAAAAAAGGGGAAACCTATCACAGTGAAGTTTATATTGATTCCGTAAGCAAATTTTTCTCGTTGTCGGAAATGCCCATCATGAACCAGGACGGGACAAAATCAAAACTTGCCATATATCGTGACATTACCCATTCCGTCCGCCAGGCGGAAAAACTTAAATCTTCAAAAGAAAGCTATCAGCGGCTGTTTAAACATGTGGGGTGCGGGGTTTTTATCAGCAGCAAGGAAGGCCGGTTTCTGGATGTCAACCCAACCCTTTTAAAAATGCTGGGATACCAGGATAAGGAAGAATTTCTTTCCCTGGATCTTGCAAAAGATGTTTATTTAAGTCCTGCCGACCGGCAGAAATATACGGAAATAATTGAGAAAAGAGGCAAGGTGGTGGATTATGAAGTCAAATGGCGGCGTCGGGATGGTCATATTCTTCATATCCTTCTCACCAGCAATGTCCGGTATGATTCAAAAGGCGAAATTACTGGATATGAAGGCATTGTTGTGGATCAGACAAGAAGAAAGAACAGCGCCATCGAGCTAAAGGAAGCCCATGATTTTCTGGACAAGATTATTTCATGCTCTCCCAATGCCATCATGGCCATGGATACAAAAGGGGTCATCAGGCTGTGGAACCAGGGGGCGGAAAATATTTTCGGGCTTAAGGCC
>CAZWMY010000137.1:0-1482 GCA_964635025.1 uncultured Desulfobacula sp.
AAGACACCCGTGCATAGGAAGCGGAATGGGGTTTGCAAAAAGAATACCCGGAAAAGCTTTTGATCATGCCCCAGACTTTGTCCATATCTTCTTCAGACACCCCTTTTGCTGTGGCGCCGGTTTTGAACCGGTTGTAAAAATCGGCCAGTTCCAGCTCTTTGTCTTTTTTGGAGATGATTTTGCGCAGCCCATCGCCCTCGGCATGGGTGAACCCGGCCATTTTCACCGCCACCTTTGACACATCTTCCTGGTACACCATGATGCCGAAGGTTTCGTTCAATACATCTTCGAGGATGGGGTGGATGGGCTCCCAGACCCCGGTATGAAGCCGTTTGATATATTCCTGGATAAATTCATTGGCCGCCGGCCGGATAATGGAGGAATGGATGACCACGTGTTCAAAATCCCCGACCCTGGTTTTTTTCTGCAACAGCCTCATGGCCGGGCTTTCAATATAAAAACACCCCATGGTATTGCCTTTGGCCACATTTTCCTGGGTGTCCATATCGTCTTCCGGGTCCAGGCGGGTGAAATCCTCAAATTTGCCGGAAGAGGTCTGAATGCTGGCAATGGTGTCCCGGATCACGCCAAGACTCCGGTTTCCCAAAAGATCGATTTTGACAAGGCCTGCTTCTTCTGTGGCATCCTTTTCCCACTGGATGAGGGGCACGCCCTTGGGCGCGGTCTGCACCGGCACATAGGTGTCGATGGGGTTTGGGGTGATGACAATGCCGCCCGGATGCACGGAAAGATATCGCGGGGTTCCGATGATGGCCTCGGCATAGGTCATGATTTTTGGCCAGGGTTCGGGAAAATCCATGAACCTGAATTCCGCTCTTTTTTTGATCCGGTCCAGAAGGTCTGGTTCTGCCTCATTCAATTTCCAGAACCAGGGAAGGCGTTTGGAGACTTTGCCGATTTCCGCATCGGGCAGGCCAAAAACCTTGGCCACCTCCCTCACCGCCATCCTGGGCTGGAACAGGATATGGCTTGACACCATGGCGGCATGGCCTTTGAATTCTTCCAGGACAAAATTTAAGATATCATCCCGTTCATCCCAGGCAAAATCAATGTCAATGTCGGGCGGATCGGTTCTTTCAAGATTCAGGAACCGTTCAAAATAAAGATTGTATTTCATGGGGCAGACATTGGTGATGCCAAGGCAATACGCCACGATGGAGGCGGCCCCGGAGCCCCGGCCGCAGATGCGGGAGGCTTTTTTGACAATGCTTTCAACCACGAGAAAATATTCGCAGAAATTTTTTTTCCGGATAATGGAGAGTTCATACTCGATGCGCTGAAGAACAGGGGCGGGCAGGGTTTCACCATACCGGAGCCTTGCGCCTTGGATGGCTTTTTCATAGGGGAGCTGGGCGGCTGGAAGGCCTGTTTTGTCTTTTAAGGGCGGCATGATTGTTCCGAAATCCGGCCCGGTAAAGGAGATCTTTTCTGCCAGGGCATGGGTATTTTTTATGGCCTCGG
>CAZWMY010000137.1:1582-11640 GCA_964635025.1 uncultured Desulfobacula sp.
GGCCCGGTAAAGGAGATCTTTTCTGCCAGGGCATGGGTATTTTTTATGGCCTCGGGAAGGATGGCAAACCTTTCCCCATACATGGCCGGAGATTCCAGAAAAGCCGTGTCCGGTGCCGCATCGGTCTGTGTGAGGCGGCTTTCACAGGTGTTAAGATCAATGGTTCTGAGCATACGATGGATGCCTGCGTCGCTCCGGTTGAGAAAAAAACTGCCGGGCGTGGCTACAAGGGGAATATGGAGCTTTTGAGCAGCCTCAACCAGGGGATGGGTCCGGGACAACGGATGCCGGGCCAGGTTGACGGCCAGATCCACGCCGCTGTCTTTCCACACGGAAAGAAGATCCGGGTTCCGGGTCAGGACAATGAGCCCCTCTGAAAACTGCGGCAGAAGGATTTTAAGGGAAAAATCCGCATTCCTGTGGCGCTGGGTGATCAATCGGGTGAGATTGCTGTAGCCTGTGCCGTCTTTTACCAGGCAGACCGCCCGGTGGGAGGTGTGGGGGTCTGTCATTTCGGCCCCGATCATCGGGGTCAGGCCCTCGCGACGGCAGGCCCGGAGAAATGGCCAGAGCCCGCACAGATTGTCCGTGTCGGTGAGGGCCAGTTTCTTATAGCCCAGGGCCTTTGCCTGTTTGCAGAGGGCCTTTACAGAGGCTGTTCCCCACATAAAGGAATAATGGGACCGGGTGTTTAAGGGGATCATGAGGCTATCTTGTCCTCTGTGAGGGTCAGCCCGGCCCGGATGGCGGCCTGACCGAACCGGCTGCGGATCTTGTCCATGGCCCGGATCAGAGCGGCTTGCCTGGTTTCCTTGGTTTCAACGGCAAAAAGCTCTGCCTGCACCATGGGCGGGCAAAGTTTTTCGCAGATGAGACGCATGTGCCGGATGCGGACCCGCCGGGTCCAGGCCTTGTCCAAAAGAAGGGCGCAGGCTTTAAACATGGCCATGTCATTGGACGTGGAGGGTGAAAGCCTTGAGGCTGAAGTGTTTTGAACCCCGTCGGAATAGGAGAGAATGAGTTTTGTGCCGGATCCGTGGAGACTCCGGGTCCGCAGGACACGGCAGATCTGTTCGATCATGAGATACAGGGCGGATCGCAAACTCCCGGCAGTGTTGGTGTCATCGGAAAATTCATGATCGGCCTGAAGGGTTGAAGCGGTTTCACAAAAAGCCCTGACCGGCGTGGGATCAATCCCCCTGATCCGGTCATAGATCAAAGAGGCTTTTTGAAGAAAAGGAATTTTGAGCTGTTCCAGGGTGAGGGCTCTGGCCTCGGATACAAAAAAGAGATTGAATTCTTTCAGCCGTTTTAAATCCGGTTTTTCAAGTCCAGGGATCAGGTGAAGGGGCAAAGGGGCAAGAAAGGCTTCTTCGTCCCCCGGCGCCACAATATATTCGCCCAGGGGTTTCACGAGCCGTGTGGCCACCTTGGCCACGAGCTTACTCGTTGCCACAGACCAGATGGGGTCGAGATTAAAGGCTTTTTTAAAGGTTTTTTTCAGGCGGAAGGCCACATCCACGGACGGGCCAAAAAGCCGCTTTGAGGCTGTGACATCCATGAAAATATGGCCGTCGGCCTGCCCGTATTCAATCAGGGGTGTAAAGGCAAAGGTTTCTTTTAAGAGGTCTTTCATGGCGTGTTCATACCGGTTGAAACTGGGGGCAAGGACGGGGATTTTTTTGTTGAGCCGTCTGGCACGGGAGAGCGGCATGCCTTTTCGGACGCCTTGCCTATAGGCTTCGTCGCTCATGTCATAGACCACGGCCCTGGGTGCGCCTTCAGGCGCGATGATGAGGGGCCGATCCTTGAGGGCGGGTGCCCGGTTGGTCTCCACGGCAACGGCAAAATCCGCAATATTTAAATGGATGACGGCGCGTTCCATGGCGTTTTTGGCCCTGCTTTTTTAAGCAGAAGATCAATGAGCCGCAAGGCGTTTTTCGGGGCCTGCCCCCTGACATGGTTGTTGAAAAAAATTCCGCCTGTTGCCGCTTCCGGCATGAGCTCGGCCCTGATCCGCTCGGCCCAATCCTTTAATTCTTCATCTCTGTAATCATAATCAAACTGTTTTTGCATGCTGCCGGACCGCCAGCCCTTGGCGTTCCTGCCGTGGAACCGGACATAGAAAAGATCCGGGTTGGTGACCACACAAAGCCGCGGAAAAAGACCGGGCAGATCCGGCTCATCCACATTGACCAGGGTGATTCTGCGGCGCTCAAGTTCTGAAAAAACCTTGTCATTGGCCCAGGAATCATGACGGAATTCCACAGCCAGGGGAAGCCCGGAAAGCTCGTCCAAAAGGGCGGCCAGATAATTCCTGAAATCCACGGACCGCTCAAAATAGGGCGGAAGCTGGATCAGAATGCACAAAAGTTTTCCTGCCCGGATCAGGGGTTCCATGCCCTGGCGAAAGGCCAAGACCTCTTTTTGCCAGAGATCTTTTTTGACTTCATGGGTCATGGTCCGGGTGAGCTTGGCACTGAACCTGAAATGCTCCGGCACCTTTTCGCACATGCGCTCCATGGCCGGGGCCTTGGGCATCTGGTACCAGGTATAATTGAGCTCAGTGGTGTGAAAGGTTTTGATATAAGCGTCCAGCATATTGGAGGAATGGGTGCCGTCCGGGTAGAACCCCGAATCAATCCATTCCCCGTAGGAATACCCGCTGGTGCCGATATAAAGACGGCAGGCCGTGGTGTCCGCCATTTACCCCTCCATGCCTGAAGGCCCCCGGACTATGCCGATGACCTTGCCCTGGATCAGGACTTCGTCAAACCCGTATATCTGCGGGCTGAAATCCGGGTTTTCAGGCCGGAGTTCAATGCCGTTCGGCAGGAGAAAAAACCGCTTGACCGTGGCTTCTTCATGATGGATCAGGGCCACCACGATTTCCCTGTCCCGGGCATATTGCCGGGGTTCGCAGATGGCCAGATCCTGGTCCAGGATTCCGGCGTTTTTCATGGAACTACCCTCAATCTTCAGGGCAAAAAGGTTCTGGCCGGGATAGACGGCCCCGTCCAGGATCAGGCTGCCCCCCCATTCCTGCTGGGCATACATGGGCAGCCCTGCCGTGATGCGGCCGATGATGGGGATCTGTTTCTGCCGCTGGGCCGCGTCAATTTCCCCGGTATGTTCCAGAATATGAAGGGTCCGGCTGTACCGGCCTTCCCGCCGGATATAGGCCTTGTCCTCAAGGGTTTTCAGGGTCTGGGCCACGGCCGCATGGCTGATGCCAAGCCTGGCCGCAGCCGTGCGAAGGCTGGGGCAAAGCCCCGTGTCCTTTACCTGCTGTTTAAGATAGGCCAGCATCTGCTGCTGGGTCTGGGTCAGTTTTTGTCTCATGTCCGCCTCTTTTTTTTTACCTGTTTTTCACAGTGTAAAAATCTTGTCTTTAAATGTCAATATAAATGTAAATATTTTGTAAAGAAATTTATTCGTTTAGAAAGGTTTTTTAGATGATCCTGCAGCGTTTATTGGCTTTACATTTATCTTTTCCCTGAGAAGTGAGGGTTTAAATGGTTGAGTATTTTTTTATTAGTCCTTGAAAATTATATCCAAATTGCTATACATAGGCTATACATAAACCATATATGGAGGCGTGTAATGCTTACAAAAATTTTAAAATGGGGGAATAGCCAGGGGCTTCGTATTTCCAAGAGCCTGCTCTCCGATTCACAGCTTGATGTCGGCGATGAGGTGAATATTAGTGTAAAAGAGGGGGTTATAATTGTAGCACCCGCTAAAAGGATACGCGGTCGACATAACCTTAAGGATCTTGTGGCACGTATTCCTGAAAACTACCAACCCGGTGAAATTGATTGGAGTGGGAAAGCTGGCAAGGAGGTTTGGTAGATGGCGATCTATATCCCAAAACAGGGAGACATCATCGCGATCACATTTGATCCGCAATCCGGTCATGAGCAGAAGGGGCGGCGCCCTGCATATGTCGTCAGCAAAGACCTGTTCAACCGAAGCACTGGACTGGCTATTGTATGTCCAATAACAAACACAGATCGCGACTTCCCCTTTCATGTACCTATCCCAAACGGCAGTGGATTAACCGGGTTTATAATGGTTGAGCAGGTTAAATCAGTTGATTTTCGATCTCGTCAGGCTAAACGTATTGAGCATGGAAGCGATGAATTGCTTTCAGACGTGCTTTCCATAATAGATGCTTGCATTTACTGATCAGCCAACCCAACATTCAAGCGGCCGCCTTGCTTGCCGCCCGGCATTCTGACCTGTCACAATTTTTTGCCTGTCTTGATTTCCGGCATCCTCTAAAAACAAGGCCTTGCGATGACGGCATCTTTTCTTTTTTATCCACAATGCTCCTAACGTTTGAACTGACGGGCTGCGCCAAGGTGCTTAAAAAGGGCGGCTGAGCTGCTCGCGGTCCCGTCCAGTGATGGGTTAGCTGACAACTCTTGGTTTTAATTTTCCATTTATTAAAAGTTCAATTTGTTTTAAACGGGCTTCAAATTCCTCAGCCGACAGAAAATTTTCTCGGTAAAGAACCCTTAAAAAGGCTTTTGCATCCGAAGATCCTTTCCGGTTATTACACTGGCGACAGGCTGCAACGAGATTTCGATAGGAATTATCACCTTCTGGTCGAGAAACAACATGCTCAACGATGAAGTTGTTCTCGTTTAGTTTGGCTTGGCAGTAGAAGCAGAGATGATTTTCTCTTTCCAGGAGAAGTTGCCTGTTTTCTGAAATATTGAAAAAGTCCATTTCTTCTATTGATACAACAGACGGCTTCTCAAAATTAGGAATTAAATTTTGAATTTCGTCAGGTAAATAAGGCTGGATTCTCGTTCCGGTATGTTCACTTCCAACTAATTTAATGAACCCTTTATCATCAAGGCTTCTGACTTTTTCATAGCAAATTCTTTCAGAAGGAGGACTACCGGCTTTGCCGATACCAAAGGCAAGTTGTTTTCGTGCAGATTTGAAACCAACCACTATTTCATTTTTTTCAATAAGTCGGCTATGTCGAATGAGATACATGTAAATCGCTTGTTCATACATATCCATTTTGGGAGCCATAAAATCTTGAAATTGTTTTATGAATTTTTCTGAATCCATTTGGTGCTCCTTTGACAGCTAACATTTTAAATAGATGGAAAACTTTCCACCTATTGCCTATATACAAAAGAAAATTTTCCATCTATAGCGCTATCAAGCTAAGAAACGCGGAAAATATGGTGTTGAATTTTCCGTATTCCAATGTTTGTATCCGATAACATGTAAAATATGAAGAAACAACAAAAAATTGAGTTTGAACCATTCAAGGCCAAACCCGCTCATCACTGGCTGAGCAGATAGGAATTGAGAAAGTTCACCAGCCCCCAGATCAAAGGCGGGGAAAAAAAGCTTTCAATTGACCGGTCAAAAAGGATTGAAATTTTGGCTGGATCATCTTCTTCCTCATTCCATAAAAGATAGTACAGGGCAAGGCGGGGGAAGGGATATAAAACTGCTGAGGTTTGGGCCAGGCGCAGTGCTCAGCTTGTTTGCACCGAAAAATTAGAGGGAATGTTTCATAACGGTTAAGATCCGGTCTTAAATTGACCGCACCTCATAAATACAAGTTTTTTGCAAGCGAGTCATCATCAGGATATAAAATTTGATTTTGACAAAAGGTTTAGAAAAGGCAAAATTAGCATTAAATATATATGCAAATTCCGGAATATTTAAACAAAAGGTTTGAAATTTATTTCTAATGCATATATAAATCATGCATCAGAAAGGATTTATAAACCATGCCGTCTGAAAACACAAAAAGCCTTGAGCAATGTCTGCCTGATGGGCAACTGGTAAACCGCGCCTGGTTAAATGCGCGGGGATTTAACCGGCCAAGGGTGGACTATGCCTTGCGGGCCGGTAAACTTGTGGCATTGAGTCAGGGCGTATACAGACGTCCGGGACCTGCCCTTAAATGGGAACATGTGGTCTTTTCCCTGAACGAAATGGGATGTCCGGTTCATGCGGGCGGACGCAGTGCTCTTGAATTACAGGGGTTGGCCCATTATCTGCCGCTGGGTGACAAGCCTCGGATAGATCTGTACAGTTCTGTGAATGTACCGGCCTGGCCCCTCGGTTTCTCGGATTCCTTTACGTTGAAAATCCATAAAAAACAATTGTTTAACGAACTTCCAAAAACAGGGGTGTCTTTCCGGCCATTTGGCGCCTGGGATTGGCCGATCCCCTACAGCACCCCGGAACTTGCCCTGCTTGAATTATTGGCTGATGTGCAGGATACGGCAGACTTTTCAACTGCGGATAAATTTTTTGAAGGTGCGGTCAATCTAAGACCGGGTCTGCTTTACGAGTTGCTGACACACTGTAAACAGGTGAAAGTCAAGCGGCTGTTTTTATGGTTCAGTGACCGCCATGGTCATGCCTGGCGAAAAGAGCTTGAAACAGAGGGGATTGATTTGGGCCGGGGAAAGCGGATGCTGGTCAGAGGCGGGGCTTTTGATGCCAGTTATCAGATAACGGTCCCCAAACAGATGGCCAAAAGAAATGAAAACTCCCTATTCTGATCAGGCGCGCCTGCTTGTGAACCTTTTGCCCATTGTGGGAAAACAGACCTGTTTTGCCTTAAAAGGCGGTACCGCCATAAACCTGTTTATAAGAGATATGCCGCGCTTGTCTGTGGATATTGATCTGGCCTATTTGCCGATAGAAGACAGGGATAAAAGCCTTGAAAGAATTGATACGGCGCTCAGGGATATCATTGCGGATATTGAAATAAGAATACCCCGGGTCCAGGTAACGGTCATGAAACTGAAAGATGCGGATAAGCGGTATAAACTGCTGGTGCAGCAAGGCAAAGCCCTTGTCAAAGTTGAAGTCACACCGGTTCTGCGGGGCAGTGTCTACCCGCCCCAAACGCGCAGGATTTCGGATAATGCCTAGAAAGCCTTTGGATTTGCCAGCATGAATCTTTTGAGTTTTGAAGACCTGTTTGCCGGAAAAATTTGCGCAACCCTGGACCGGCAGCATCCCCGCGATTTATATGATACCTTCTGGCTGCTTCAGCACGAGGGGCTTACCGAGCGGTTAAAGAATGCCTTCATGGTCTATCTCATGGGTCATAACCGGCCCATGGCGGAACTTCTGGCACCCAGATGCCAGGATATTTCTCCACTGTACAAAACAGAGTTTGAGGGCATGACGTTTGAGCCTGTCGGTCTTGAGCGGCTTCAGGAGACCCTGCCGGTACTGCTCAGTCAAATTCACAAGGCCTTGAATGATGATGACAGGCGTTTTCTGCTGGCTCTCAAAGAAGGAAATGCAGACTGGAAAAAATTTGTGCTGCCCGAGGCGCAGAATTTACCGGCCATACAATGGAAGCTCGCGAATCTGGCCCGGATGAACCCGGATAAGCGCCGCAAGGCAGCTCACGAACTGGAAAAGGTATTATTTCATCACTGGCTGAGCAGATAGGCATTGATGAGGTTCAACAGTCCCCAGATCAGAGGCGGGGAAAAAATGCTTTCAATGGACCGGTCAAAAAGGATTGAAATTTTGGCTGGATCATCTTCTTCCGCATTCCATAAAAGATAGTATAGGGCAAGGCGCGGGAATGGATATAAAACTGCTGAAGCATGGGCAAGACCCGCATCTTTTCCTCCAAGGCGCTGTGCGCAGCGGATCAATTCCCTGGGGTCATCCTTGAACCGTCTCAGGACAGGCTCAGTGCTCAGTTTGTTTGCGCCGGTAAAATAGAGGGCCTGTTCCATATCCTGGGAGCTGATGAGGTCTTTTCCCATGGGGTACAGTCTGTCAACGGTGTTGAAATAGGTGAGGCAGACAAGTTCCAGCATGGGATTGTCAATTGGTTCAGGAGAATTGGCCGGGTTTTTGTAAATGATCCGGCTGCTCAAATCGATCAGGAGTCTTTTATTCAGAAAATCAAACCCGATCTCTTTGGGTGTTTTTGTGTCGGCCAGGGTCACTGTGCCCAAAAGGTTCAGATCCCTTTTCAACAGGCTGTCCCAGAGCTCTTCAGGCACTTTCACAGGTTCTCCCCAGGGGTCTATCTGAAGTGTGGGGTGCTGTCTTCTTCTTTTTTGCATGTCAAGATAGCTCTGGGAAAACGGATAGGGGTGAAGATCGAAATTGTCGCAGGGGAACTGACTGCAATCCCGGATGCAATAATCCTTTTGGTTCATGACGCAGCAGGACAATACCGGGCAGGCGCTGCCCAGTAACCTTTCCTGGGTGGAAAGCTTGGAGCCGGCAGCATTGCTTTTGCCGGCTCCGCAGGTGGTGCAAAGCCCCAAGAGGTTTAAACGGCATACATCACAATTGATTCCGCAGGCGCCTGTTGACATAAATCCTCACCTATAAAAGCCGGGTCAGGCCTTTTTCAGGGCTGCCAGAACCCGTGCCGGGGTCAGGGGCATCCGTCTGAGCCGGGCGCCCGTGGCGTTAAATATGGCATTGACCACGGCCGGAGCCAGGGGCATGATGCCGGGTTCGCCGATCCCGCCGACATCTTCCTTGCTTTTGACCATGTGGACGCGGACATCCGGGGCATCTTTCATGGTGGCTATGGTGTACTGGTCAAAATTGCCGGACAAAGGACCGCCGTCTGCAAACTCCACCTCTTCATACAGGGTGGTGCTCACGCCCAGGACCACGGCGCCCTGGATCTGGGCTTCCAGAGGGTCGGGGTTGATGACCGGGCCGCAGTCAACAGCCGCATCCACCCTGAGGACTTTAACGGCTCCTGTTTTTTCATCCACAGACACTTCAGCCACCTGGGCAATATAGGTTCCAAAACTGCTGTGCTGTGCAATTCCCCTGCCTCTGCCTTTTGGCAGCGGTTTTCCCCAGTTGGATTTTTTGGCCACGGTTTCAAGCACCCGTTTGGCTCTCATGTTGCCGGTCAGGTGCTGAAGACGGAAGGCCAGGGGGTCTTTTTTTGCCAGATGGGCCATTTCATCCATAAAGGATTCTGTTGCAAAGGCATTGACGGCGTTCTGCACCGACCTGAACGGCGCCACCGGGATGGGGAGATCCGAGAGCACCAGGTTCAGGGAAAAATTGGGAAAGACATAGGTCATATTGGCCTTGGCCGGAGACTGGGGAACATCGAACAAGCCCCAGAGGCAATATCCGTCGATGCCGTCCTTGGGTTCTTCGCCCATGTGCCGTTTGAGGGAAGAGGAAGATACTTTGTGGTCCCAGGCCGAGATCTGGCCTTTTGCATCCAGCCCTGCCTTGATGCGATGGGCCATGGCCGACCTGAAAAAATCGGTCTTGATATCTTCTTCCCTTGTATAGACCACCTTGACCGGTTTTTGGGAGGCCTTTGAGGCAATGACGGCTTCCACCACCTGATCCGGCCGCGCCCGCCTGCCCAGACCGCACCCCAGGAGGGTGGTATGGATATGGACCTTTTCAGGGGGAAGACCGGATATGCTTGCGGCCACCATATGGGCCACGGTCTGCCCCTGGGTGGGCACAAAGACATCGCACTGGTCCGGTTTTACATCGGCCGTACAGGTCTGGGGTTCCATGGTGGCATGGGACACACAGGGGATATAATAGGTGGCTTCATATGATTTGGCTGCGCCGGCCAGGGCTTTTGGGGCATCGCCCCTCGTCACGACAGTGGCCCCTGGTTTTTCAAGATCCTTTATAAAACTTTCTTCAACCAAAGCCGTGTTCATGGAAGGATGGCTGCCCGGGCCCCACACCGCTGCCAGTGCGTTGCGGCCTTTCTGGGCGGCGTAGAGAGAGTTGGCCACGACTGCAATGCCCCGTGGCGTCGGCACCACCGTCTTGACCCCGTCAATCTTCATGGCGGCATCCGCATTAAAGGACTGGTTTGCGGAACCATAGGCAGGGGGTCTTGATAATACCGCATAATGAAGATCCGGCAAATCCACGTCCAGGCCGAAAATCGCCTTTCCGCTGACCTTTTCAGGGATATCCACCCGGGCTTTGGGTTTTCCCATATACCTGAATTCGCTTTCCTTTTTCAGCACCGGGTCCTGGGGAAGGGGCAGTTTGGCGGCACTGAGACAGAGCGCCCCATA
>CAZWMY010000138.1:0-11591 GCA_964635025.1 uncultured Desulfobacula sp.
GGGGCTTGAAGACCCTGAAAATTGAAAATTCTATTTATTTTGGACAGTAGTGATACATACAAAAGTTTAATTCATATTTCAGCCAGCCATTCATTTTTGTTTGGAGACTGAGAGGGGAATCTTTTTGGATCATTATCCTATCTTTAGTTTCCTTCTGAATCAGGGCTGGGCAATGATGAAATAAGTTACATACAGCTGATCAATTGTTTTTTCTTTTAATATATCTAATCAAAATGTCTTCAATTTTTTCCAACCATTGTATTCGTTCTTCTTTCGTACTATCTGAAATTATACTGAACATTTCCCGATGTGAATCCTCAATGCCGCAAAATCCAAACACGCATTTATTCCATATGCTTTCCAAAGGGTCTTTAAAATAGGATTCCTCTCTTCCTTTTTCGGTATTTGAAGTATTGAACACGATCCCTGTCTTTCCTTTCAATTTACCAATTGGCAACCCTCCCCCGGAATCATTGACATCGAAATCATAGGCATGAGGAGGTCTGATGATTCGATCGATATATCCTTTCATCATGGCAGGCGGCTGCCCCCACCAATTCGGATGAATAAAGACCAATAGATCAGACTCCATCAACTCAGCGATATAGGTGTTCACTAAAGGATCAATGCTTGGTTTTTTCCCCAGTTCGTCAACCGTAAGAACAGGATCGAATTTCTCTTCATACAGATCATGAGAATTTACAGAAACCCCATTCATTTCAAGCGTCTTGATTGATTTATCGAATATTGCATGGTTAAAACTTTTTTTATAGGGATGAGCTAAAATCACTGAAGCAATCATTATGAAATTCTCCTGCATGAAGCGTCGGCATAATTAACAGCGATATCAATCGCATTTTATTAAAAACGAATCAGGAGCAATCTATATCATTTGCCTTTGAGGATGCAACGAAATTATTAATTTCAAATCCATCATCATTTCCATACTTTGCTTGACAAAAACAAGACCCTTATCCTATACGGATTGTGATGGAAGGAAGGGTGTCGTTTTATAGATGATATGGAGCTTATCTGCAAAAAAGGGGGGCCTTATGTTGAGGTATGCGGGAATAATCATGATCGGGGTGTTGATGGCTGCGAATGTGTTTGCTGCGGCTGCGGAAATTCCGAATGCTGATGTCAAGGGGGCCAAAGACAGCCCGCTGGTGGGCCGCTTTGGCGGTTCGGTGATTGTCGCCTTTACCCAGAAAGATTTTGATGAATTGTCCTTGCCCTTGTCTGCTCTTGAACCTGTGAAGGATAAAAGAGACCAGCATAACAATATCGTTTATGAGCCCAAGCAGAAGAAAAACCTGGAAGGTAAGCGGACGCGCCTGGTTTACCTCATCCCGGCCGGGGCTTCACCTCTGGAAGTGATACGAAACTATCAGCAGGAACTCACAGCTAAAGGCGCAACACCTCTCTATGAATGTAAAAAAGAGGAGTGCGGCGGTTCGCCCACCCGAAGCAGCGGAGGCGGCGGGGGCTCCATGAGCCTTGCCATGGTCCTGTGTCCGGCCGAGAAGATCCAGGAGGCGGAATTGACCATTGGTCACTGCGCACAATCAGCAGTGATTTCTGAACAGCACTACATGGTCATGGAATTGCCTCAGAACGGAGCCTATATATCCATATTGTCTTATGTTATTGCCCCCAGCTCAGGGTCTTGCAAGAATTTGAAAGACAGAACCGTTGCAGTGGTGGACATCCTTGAAGTCAAATCCATGGAAGCCAAGATGGTGACGGTCAAGGCCGAGGAAATGGCCCAGGAGATTTCTAAAAAAGGAAGCATCGCCCTGTACGGCATCTATTTTGATTCCGGGAAAGCAGATGTAAAACCGGAATCCAAAGACACCCTGGATCAGATTGCCAAACTGCTCACCACCACCCCGGATTTTAAACTCCTGGTGGTAGGCCATACAGACAATGTGGGCAATTTCGATTCAAATACGGAATTGTCCAAACGAAGGGCCCAGGCAGTGGTCAACAAGCTGGAGACAAGCTACGGGATTGATAAAAAACGGTTGACGCCGGTGGGGGTTTCCTATGCCTGCCCTGTGGCGCCAAACACAACCGAGGATGGCCGCGCCAAGAACCGGCGGGTTGAGCTGGTCGGGAATTGAGGGGACCGGGAAATAAATCTTGCCCGAAAAAACTCCTGTGTTATAGTAAGCCTTTATTATTTTAGAAAAAGGATGGATAGAACAATATGTGCTTAGCAGTTCCGTCAAGAATTATCGAAATCAACGATTATGTGGCAAAAGTGGATGTGGACGGCGTGGTCCGGGATGCCAGCCTCATGCTCCTGGAAGATGCGAAACTGGGGGATTATGTCATTGTCCATGCCGGGTTTGCCATTTCAAAGGTGGATGAGGAAGCCGCCCTTCAAACCCTCGAAGACATGCGCAATATCCTGGCTGCCGACGCTCTGAATGTCAACAGCCCCAACCGTCAGCTATAAGTTTCATGACCGGTCCCGTCATTGCAAAACGGCTGGAAATCAGCGGCGTGGTCCAAGGCGTGGGGTTCCGGCCGTTTTTATTTTCCCTTGCTAAACAGTATGGGCTCAAAGGGGAAGTATCCAATACCTCCAGCGGGGTCAGCCTTGTCCTGGAAGGAGTTTTGGATGATATCGAATCTTTTTCCAGGGATATTGTCACAAAAAGCCCTTTGCTTGCCTCTGTTCACAGCATCAAGACCTATGATGCAGATTTGAAAAATTTTTCCTCATTTCAGATTATTGAAAGCAGTGCGTCCGGCACACGGGCCACGCTGATCTCACCGGATGTGACGGTTTGTGAGGACTGTCTTTTTGAAATGAAGGACAAGGCAGACCGGAGGTTTGAATACCCTTTTATCAACTGCACCAATTGCGGCCCAAGGTTCACCATTATTGAAGATATTCCCTATGACCGGCCCAAAACCTCCATGAAAGGGTTTGAGATGTGCCCGGTCTGCCGGGCGGAATATGATGATCCTTTAAACCGCAGATTCCATGCCCAGCCCAATGCGTGTCCGGTCTGCGGCCCTGAAGTGTTTTTAACGGATAATCAGGGAAAAAGGACCAGTACCGACTCCGGGGATGCCATTGCCCTTGCGGCGCAGCATCTGAAGGAAGGCAGGATTGTGGCGGTCAAAGGTCTTGGCGGGTTTCATCTCGCCTGTGATGCGGCCAACAATGATGTGGTCACAACCCTGCGGGAGCGAAAGAACCGGCCCCATAAACCCTTTGCCCTGATGGCGGCATCTGCGTCTGCGCTTTTTGACCATGTCCATATGAGTGAAGCGGAAAAAAATCTTTTACATTCCTATCACCGGCCCATTGTCCTTTTAAAGAAAAAAGAGGCAGGAGAAGACAAACCGGGAGAGCCATACAGCACAGGCGGTCTTGCAAGTCAGGTGGCACCCTTTAACCGGTGTCTTGGCATCATGCTGCCCTATACACCTTTGCATCATCTTCTTCTTGAAAAAGGACCGTCCGTTTTGGTCATGACCAGCGGGAACCGGTCAGGAGAGCCCCTTTCCATTGACAATGAGGATGCGTTGCAGGCTTTTTCCCATATTGCCGACTATTTTTTGCTGCACAACCGGGATATTTATTTTCGGGCTGATGATTCCATTGCACGGGTCCAGGCAGGCAAACCAAGATTTTTAAGGCGATCCAGGGGCTATGCCCCGCTGCCCGTGATTCTGAATAAAAAACTGCCCAAAATCCTGGCCTGCGGGGCAGGGCTTAAAAATACCATCTGCCTCACCCGGGGAAGTGAGGTGTTTTTAAGCCAGCATATCGGCGATCTTTTTAATGTCAAAACCTTTGAATATTTTAAAACCAGCATTGAGCATTTGAAAAAAATCCTGGATATTGAGCCTGACCTCATTGCCCATGACCTTCACCCCGGATATATGAGCACGGCCTGGGCCATGGAGCAAAACGGGATTAAAAAAATAGGGGTTCAGCATCACCATGCCCATGCTGCGGCCTGCATGGCGGAAAACGATATCGACGAAGAGGTCATTGCCATCACCCTGGATGGCACAGGCTACGGAACCGACGGCCATATCTGGGGCGGGGAAATTCTTTTGTGCGACAGAAAAGGGTTTCAAAGAAAGGCCCATCTTTCCTATGTCCGCATGCCGGGCGGGGATGCAGCGGTCCTGGAACCCTGGCGCATGGCTGCCTCGGTTTTGTACGAAGCCTTTGGAAAGGAGTTTTTAAGCCTTGATATCCCGTATATGAGCCAGATGGACAAAGACAAGCTTTTGTTTGTCGTCCAGATGATGGAAAAAAACCTGAACTGCCCTTTGACGTCGAGCTGCGGCCGGCTCTTTGATGCCGTGGCCTCTCTTTTGTGCATCCGTCATAAGATCTCCCATGAAAGCCAGGCAGCCATGGAGCTTGAGGCTGTGGCCGATGAGATGCAGCCTGAAGAAAACTATGATTTCCTTTTGAATGAAGGAGATTTGATTCAGATCGATCTTTTGCCTTCAATACGGCAGATGGTGGCTGATCTTAAGACCGGGATCGGTCTTTCAGCCATCAGCACCAAATTTCATCATACTGTGGTTTCAGCCTTTGCAGAAGCTGCAAAAATAATTGGGGAGAAAACCGGGGTGGAAAAAATCGTACTTTCAGGCGGGGTATTTAATAATGATATCATTTTGACCCGGATGGTTACCGCTCTTGAAAAATATCAGTTTACCATATATACCCACACAAAGGTTCCAACCGGAGACGGGGGGATATGTCTTGGTCAGGCCGCGGTTGCGGCAGCTTTGGAAGGATATTGATTTATGGCACTGAAACATATTGAAGAATACCGGGATGCAGGGCTTGCAAAAAGCCTTGTGGAAAAAATGCACAGCATCAGCAAAAAAAATCTAAGGCTCATGGAAGTGTGCGGCACCCATACCATGTCCATATTCCGGCATGGGATCAGGAGTGTTCTGCCCGGCACCATTACGCTTTTGTCCGGTCCGGGCTGTCCGGTCTGTGTCACCGCCCAGAAAGACATTGACGCCTTTGTGGAGTTTGCAAAATTAAAAGATGTCATTGTCACCACTTTCGGGGATCTTATCAAGGTGCCGGGATCAGCCTCCAGCCTGGGGAGACAAAAATCCGAGGGTGCGGATGTCAGGATCGTGTACTCGATTTTTGATGCCGTCAATATCGCCAAAGAAAACAAGGACAAAGAAGTCGTGTTCTGCGGGGTCGGGTTTGAAACCACCATCCCCACCATTGCCGCAGGCATCCTCATGGCTGGTGAAGGCGGGATTCAAAATTTTTCCGTTTATTCTGCCAATAAGCTCACGCCGCCTGCCCTGGCCGCCCTCATGGAGACCAAAGGGGTCGAGATTGACGGCTTCATCCTGCCTGGTCATGTGTCTGTCATCACAGGAACCAATGCCTACCGCGGCACCTTTGAAAAATATGATATCCCGTCCGTGATTTCCGGGTTCGAGCCCATTGACATCTTAAAAGCGGTTCTGATTTTGATCGAGCAGAATGAAAAAGGGCGGCCCGAACTGATCAATGCCTATGAAAGAGCTGTGAGCGATGAAGGCAATGTCAAGGCAAAAGCCATCATGAACCAGGTGTTTGAACTCTGCCATGCCACCTGGCGCGGCATCGGGGAAATCCCGTTCAGCGGTATGGGGCTCAAAAATCAATACAAAGCCTTTGATGCAGCCTTAAAATTCAATATGAACCTGCCGGATGTGGCGGAACCCAAAGGCTGCGAATGCGGCAAAATTCTCATGGGGCTTAAAACCCCGGAGCAATGCGGGCTTTACAAGAAAAAATGCACCCCCATGACCCCGGTTGGCCCTTGCATGGTATCTGGCGAAGGCTCCTGTGCAGCATTTTACAAATACTCTTAGAAAGATGAACTGAGAAAAATCATGACTGAAGAAAAAATATCATTGGACCACGGCTCAGGGGGCAAAATCTCCCATTCCATGTTTTCGCAAATGATCCTCCCGCTTTTTGACAGCCCGGAGCTCTCAAAACAGGATGACGGCGCAACCCTTGAAATGGAGGGGATGAGACTTGCCTTTTCAACTGATTCTTACGTTGTGGACCCGATCTTTTTTCCGGGCGGCAATATCGGCGATCTTGCTGTCAACGGCACCATCAATGATATTGCAATGTGCGGGGGAGTGCCAAAATTTATCAGCGTGGGTCTGATCCTTGAGGAAGGATTCCCGGTAAAGGATCTAAACATCATCCTTAAAAGCATGGCAGAGGCTGCTACAAAAGCCGGGGTCAGGATTGTTACGGGTGACACCAAGGTTGTGCCCAAGGGAAAGGCAGACAAGATTTTTATCAATACCTCGGGCATCGGTGTGATCCCGGCCCATGTCCAGGTATCGGGCGCCAATGCAAAGCCGGGGGATGTCGTCATTATCAGCGGTACCCTTGCCGATCACGGGGTTACGGTCTTAAGCACCCGGGAAGGATTGAAATTTGATTCCGATATCAAAACCGATTCCGCGCCCCTGAACGGTATGGTTCATGCCATCTTAAATTCCGGATGCGAGGTCCATGTGCTGCGCGACCCCACACGGGGAGGGCTTGGCACCACTTTGAATGAGATCGCTGCCCAATCCGGTGTGGAAATTGTCATTGATGAATCCTCCCTGCCCATGCGGGGGCCGGTAAAAGGCATCTGCGAGCTCTTGGGGTTTGACCCCCTTTATATTGCCAATGAAGGAAAGCTTGTGGCTTTTGTCCCGGAAAAGGATGCCAGGACAGTCCTTGAGATCATCCGGGAAAATGAATATGGGAAAGATGCCGCCATCATCGGCCGGGTAAATGAAAAAACTTCCGGCAAGGTATTTTTAAAAACCTTTATCGGCGGCACAAGACTTGTGGATATGCTCACCGGCGACCAATTGCCCAGGATCTGCTAAAGCGATTTTTTCAGGGGTTATCACCATGAAGATCATGAAGAACATGAAGTTTTTAGCCCAGACCCTTCCTGGCCTTCATGATCTTCATGGTAAAAAAAATCTCATTTATTCCAAACAGATCTGAAACAAATGAAGAACTGTCTCAACGGATTTTTCCATGATATCCAGGGAGATCCACTCGGTCTGGCCGTGGTAATTGTGGCCGCCGGTGAAAATATTGGGGCAGGGCAGACCCATGGCCGTAAGACCTGATCCGTCTGTTCCGCCCCGGACCGGCACCCATTTTGGCTGAAGTCCGGTTCTCCGGACCGCTTCTTCCAGATATGCCGACACATGGGGGATCTGTTTCAGGGCATCATGCATATTCCGGTAGGTTTGTGATGTTTCAAGCTCGATCATGGACTCAGGATAATTTTCCTGAACGCGGATGATGATCTCTTCAAGAAGGACTTTTTGCTTTTTCAGGGTTTTGATATCAAACGCCCGCAAAAGAAATTTTACGACTGCTGTCCCAACGGTTCCTTCCATGGCATAGGGATGGATAAACGGGGCTTTGTCCTTTGTAGTCTCCGGGGCCATGTCTTTGGGTAAAAACCCGATGATGTCCGAGGCGATCTTGATGGCATTGACCATGATGCCGTGGGCCTCTCCTGGATGAATATTTCTTCCCTTGATGGAAATCACGGCTGAGTCTGCACTGAAGGTTTCATTGTTGATCTCGCCGGCAGGGCCTCCATCAATGGTATAGGCAAAATCGGCATCAAATTTTTTAAGGTCAAAGTTAAGAGCGCCTTTTCCGATTTCTTCATCCGGCGTAAAGGCAATTCTGATATCCGGATGAAGGATTTCAGGATGGGTTTTTAAATGGTGAACGGCCGTCATGATGATGGCAATGCCAGCTTTGTCATCTGCACCGAGAAGGGTGGTACCGTCGGTGGTGATAAGGGTATGGCCCATGGCATCTTTCAGGTGCGGGTTTTCTTTTTCATAAATTGTGAACGCATCATTCAAGCGGATATCTCCGCCTTTGTAGGTATTGATGATTTGGGGAGTTACAGTTTTTCCGCTCACGGAAGGGGAAGTATCCAGGTGGGCGAGCAATCCTATTTTAGTGCCTTTTTTTTGGAGTTTTTTAAATGCCTTGTGATCCTTTGGAATATTGGAATCGAGTCTTGCATACACATAGCAGTGGTCATCCAGTTCGACCGGATCAAGACCCATTGCCTGAAGTTCTGAAACAAGGAGTCTTGCCAGATCAAACTGCTTTTTTGCACTCGGGGAAGTGCCTGAATTTTCATCAGACTGGGTATCGATTTTCACATACCGGATAAAACGGTCTAAAAGCTGTTTTTTCATTATTCTGCCAGAAGTGCTTCAATATGTTTTCTTGCCGTTTTTACAAAATCGGGGAAGGCCTTGGCAAGGGTGGGGGTCAATTCCGTGCCCCAGTTGATTTTTTCAGGCTCAATGCCCACAATTTTCAGGGTGGGCCTGTGGCCCCTCATTTCAGCCATGTTAAGCGAATCCAGAAGATCCACATCGTGGAGAGAGAGCACCTGTTTTTCATTTTTTACCAGGTCGTCTTCGTCAAGGCTGTAAATGGTTCCGGGAGGATGACCGGCCCTGACCACATCCAGGACCAGGAGTTTTTCGTATTGTTCAAACAGATAAAAAATGTCCTGGGTAAAGGTACCGCCGTCGATGAAATCCACCAGGGTTTCATCAAAATTTTCCTTTTCTTTCCAGAATTCATAGATGGCATGAACCCCGATTCCTTCATCCATCATGATGATATTGCCCACACCCAGAACCAAAAGCTTTTTCATTTGAATCGATGTCCTGTATTTCAAAATAAAACTAATCACGAAAAAGAGGGGATGAAACCTTCATCCCCTCTTTTTATACTAAAATTCAGATCGAATTATAATGGAAGTTCCACTTTAATTTCTCTGTTGTTGTCTACGTCCAGCACGTGGACGGCGCAACCCAGTCAGGGATCGTAGGAGCGTATGAGCCGCCCCACATTCACCGGGTTTGCAGGATCAGGAACCGGAACGCCGATAAGCGCTTGTTCCATGGGTCCTCTCTGGCCCATGTCATCCATGGGGTTTGCATTCCAGATGGTTGCCGATGTAACCTGGTAATTGGCAATGACTTTGTTCTTGATGTTGATATAATGCAGAAGCGCACCGCGGGGGGCTTCCGTCATGCCAAGGCCTTCTGCTGAATCCGGGATTGGAGCCGGAACAAAGGTGTCTTTGCCGGCCTGAACCTGTGTGAGCCACATTTCAACCGCATTGGCCACGATGACAGCTTCTTCAGCTCTGGCAACATGTCTTCCAAGAATGGAGAAAGCGGCATCGCCGATATCCCGCATTTTTTTGACGCCCAGTTTTTCCTGGCCGATCTTGGAAAGTTCGGGGTTGGTGATCCACATTCTGGCAAGGGGGCCGCCTTCATGGGGTTTGCCATTGTACCGGGGAGATTTGATAAAACTGTAAGCCCCGGCTTTGTCGGCTTTCGGCACGGTTTTCCCCACAGTGGGATTCAAACCTGTTGTGGAATCATCAAAGAAAGAATATTTGACATATTCTTTGATAAGGGCCGGATCAACTGCTGAATCCTTGCCATCGGTGTAGGCCCCTCTTTTCTGGAGGGTATTGCCTTTATCATCCAGCGGGAATACGCCAAAGGAGATGACATTTTTATACCCGCCGCCGGTTTTAAGAAGATCTCCGTAAGGTCCTGCCAACAGATAAACCAGGGGAACATATTTTTCAAGAATGAATTTTTTGACCTTTTTAAAGCGCTCAGAATAAGCAACCAGTTTTTCCTTGGTCGGGATTTCTGATGCACCACCCACCATGAGACCCTGTACATGAGGCATTTTGCCTCCGAACATGGCCACCATCTCATGACAGATTTTTCTTATTTCAAGGGCTTCCAGGTACTGGCCGACAGCCACGTCGTTAATGTCCTTGGGAACGCGGACATCGTTTTTGGCATATCGGGGAAGAAATGGAGCCGTTTCCGGGCCATTGACATAGTCGAGAGCAGCCAAATGATAGAAATGAAGGATATGAGACTGAAGATAATTGGCTCCGAAAATCAGGTTTCGGGTAATTCTGCCGTTATCGGTCAGTTTTATTTTAAATGCATCATCCAGCGCCAGGACGGAAGCCGTTGCATGGGCGGTCGGGCACACACCGCAGATTCTCTGGGTGATCTGGGAAGCATCCCTTGGGTCGCGGCCGATGAGGATCTGTTCAAAACCGCGGTACATGCCGCCAAAGACTCTGGCATCAGAGACAACGCCGTCTTTGACCTCTACTTCTACTTTGAGGTGCCCCTCGATCCTGGTGACAGGATCAATGGAGACCTTGATTTTTGTTCCGGCAGCTACCGGAGCTGCTTGTGGGGTACAGCCTGCCATAATAAAACCTCCTTAAGGTTATAAAAGTTTCGAATATCCGTGTTATTCCGGTACATAGAATGGGGATTTTGCATCCGGGAATCCGGGTTCAACACAACCGATGCAGACTGCATTGTCCACACACCAGTTCATTCCGCTGTTCCATTTGCGCTTGAAACAGTCGGCGTTGGTACTCGGGCCTTTACAACCTAGTTCTTTGCGGCAGCCGTTGGGATCGGAAAATTTGGCTGACATTTTGCCGGCATCGTAGTCTTTCACACGCGGACAGTTGTCGTGGATATTCTCGCCAAAGAAGACTTCCGGGCGGCCGTCAGCATCCAGTTTGGGAAGACCTTTGGTCAAAAGATGGGCAATGGAGCCAACAATCCAGTCCGGATGCGGCGGGCAGCCGGGGATATTGACAACAGGGGTTTTGATCCCTGCGGTCTTAAAATATTTCATAACGCTGGTTGCGCCGGTAACATTGCCTTTGGCTGCGGGGATCCCGCCAAAAGATGAGCAGGTGCCGATGGCAAGAACACTGCCGGCTTTTGCACCTAGGTCTTTTACAAGGTCCATCACGGTGATTTCTTTATGTTTCATTTCACCCACGATGCAGTATTTGCCGTTGGCAGCTACTGGAATGGAACCTTCAACGGCAAGAGAGAATTTGCCTTTGTATTCTTCTGCAATTGCGTAGAGGTTTTCCAGGGCGATTTCACCTTCACTGGCCATAACGGTGGGATGGAACTGAAGGCTGATGACTTTAAGAAGTACATCGGCAATGGATGGATCAACACTGTTCAGAAGAGAAACTGAACAGCCTGTGCAGCCCTGTCCCTGGATCCAGATCACCGGATGGGTTTTAAGGGCTTTTTCAATGGCTGAAACAAGGGCAGGATTGAACATCTGGGAAATACCGATCCCGGCAGCTGTTCCGGAAACGGCTTTCAGAAAGGTTCTTCTTGAAACCCCTGTTTTTTTTTGTTGCTCATCGGGCAACGTTTGTTCATCTTTCACGGGCACCTCCTTGATGCTGTTAAAAGTCTAACTTTCTTATCACGGTTTGCAGAAAGAAAGCTTTATCCTTTCCGCCTAAAAATTGATTGCGCAAGTATATAAAGGGAAATATGGGCTGTCAACATGAAGTATAGAAAAATTAAATTATTTATAGTTTTTGAATCAGAATCATCGATGCGGGTGAATAAAAAGTTTAAAGATAAGTTATCCGGGCGAAGACATGGTTAAAAACTCAAGATCCGGAATGGGC
>CAZWMY010000139.1:0-11508 GCA_964635025.1 uncultured Desulfobacula sp.
ATATTGGGCAAAAGGATGGCCACGCTGTCGCCTTTTTTAATGCCGAAACCTTTCAGGGCTGCTGAAAACCTTGCCACCATCTCATTCAATTCCTTGAATGAAATCGTAAACCCCTGAAAAATCAATGCCGGATTATCAGGAAAATTTTTTGCTGATTCTTCAAGATATTGGGTAACCAATATGTCTTTGTATTCAACAGCGCCTTTGACTCCCTGTTCATAGGATTTGACCCATATTTTTTTTGCATACTCACTCTGGTCGGCCACGGTTTCTCTCCCTTTGATTTTATCTGTTAAATAGGATAGTTCGTATTGTTTGATAAAAAGAAATCATGGCATGTGTCAAGAAAAAAAAGATAAATAATAAACATTGTTTCTTTTCTTGACTTAAATTCTTTTAAAATTGCAAATGATGCCTTGTGGCTGCGGGCTTTTTTTTAACCCAGAAGAGAAGATGAACTGCCTCTTCTTTTATTGACGGAGACACTGTGACCAAAGACCCATCCCAGCAGGAGAACACCTAGCCCAAAAAGAGACCATTTGATCATACCCGGTTCAAAAAAGCCGGAGCTTTTTGATTTAATATCTGAAAGTCCTGCTGAGAGGGCTTTGTTTTTTTCCTGAAGCTCTTTGTTTTCATTAATAATTTTCTGAATATCTCCTGATTGCTCCATAAGGGTGTCATATTTCCCTTTATTTTCCGACAGAGAAGCCGTTATTTTTTCTGTTTCATCTTTTGCGGTTTTCAAAGAAGCTTCCAATTCCAGTATTTTTTGAACAGAGGAATTCTCTCCGCCAGATATCTGATTTTTAATGGACTGAAGTTGGCTTTCCAGATCCAGGATTTTATTTTCAAGAGCTTTTTTTTCCTGTTTCAAGGTTTCGATAATAATGGTTTTCGGCGGGTCAAAACTGATAAACCGCTTATCAACCCAGCCGGATTCTTTGGATTCAAGTTCTACCTTGTAGTATTCTGCTTGTTCTTCAATAATCGACACAGGCGTACCGCTTTTTATTCGCTGGATAACGGCAGCGGTTTCTTTTGGCGCATCTCTGAAAGTCAGAAACAACAGGTCTGACACATATCCGGTTTGTGCGGCGAAAATACCAGGAACTCCAAAAAACACAAGCAAAAATGTCAGTGATGTGACAAGTGATGTTTTCATAATAAAGCAACCCTCCCTTTGTTTTTATTTTCAATAACAATCCTTTGCTTATTTTACAATAAAAAAACGCTTGCCAAGCCTGCTTAACAAAGGTATCAACTATATATGCGGCAATGGAAATCAATACTTCGGATTAAAAACAGATGAACCCGGCTTTTTATCATAAACTTTGCATCACAAATATTTTAAAAGGTGTCGAAGAAGGGCTTTCCAAATATTCGAACGCCAGCAGGGTAGCCGTTATCTTTGCTCCCGGAGAAAATGATATGATCCGTATTTTTGATCCCCAGCACCTATTAAGAGGGCATGAATCAAAACTCAAAGAGATTTTTTATGATAACCACGATGACTGGCGCCGTGAAATAAAAGAAAAAATCCAGGGTCAGCCAAAAGGATATATGGTGCCAGAAAATAATCCGGCACTGTCAGGGTTGATTTCTTATGGCTGCGCTTCCGATGATTTTTTTTACCAGATGTGGTTTACGGATCATCACCCGGACATGTGTTCCATTCATCCCACCGAAAGATGGCTGGAGCAGGCTGCCTGCCTTCTGGTACATGATTATAACTCAAGAATTGCTGCCATTAATTCATCAGACTATGTTTTGAAAAATTATTCTCTTCAGGCCATTGCAGACTTTATCGTAGATGAAAGAGAAAAAGGGCTTGGGTCTGACAGAAAAATCCTTATCCCGCCGATTTTAAATGATATTCTCAATATTTCAAAAACCCGGGAAGAAGGGGCTTGGGCCAGGGGGACACTTTTTTTTGTTGATCCCAAACGGCTTAAGCAAATATCTTTTATTACCAAAATTCAAAAACATGAGCGACCTGTAATCAGTAATGTAAAGCATATCCGAAAGCTTCTGGTGGCGGTTGAGAACTCAGACAGAAAGCTTGTATCGGACGGGTTAACGGTTATCGGCATTACCGACGGAGAGATTCCTGCCTATTCCGTTACAGCGGATTTCAGGGGAGATCATGGTTTTTTAATGCTGGGAAGCGAAAAGATTGCTTCGTTTTTTGACGGCAGCTTTCATTCAACCACACGGGAAGCCAAAATGGTTGAACTGGAAGAGCTGCTTCTGGATTCAGACCTGGGCCCTGAAAAAACCACACCGTTATTCCAGCTTATTTCCCACCTTGTGCACAGTGCTTCCAATGGCCGACACGGTTGCACACTGGTGGTTGATCTGAATGAAATTCCAACAGTACTGTCCGGCCATGTGCTGGACCCGCCGTTAAGCCTTTTGGAACAAAAAAATTTAAGATTTGCCTGCTCTCTTCTAAAAATCGACGGAGCGGTTCATATTACGCCGGATCTTTGTCTTCATGGGTTTGGCTGTCTTCTGGACGGCAAATCCATTACCTGGGAAAATATGGCAAGAGGAGCAAGGTATAATTCAGCTTTAAGATTTTCTGCCGACCATACCCGCATTATTGTTGTGGTGGTATCGTCGGACAGACCCGTATCCATTATCTACAATGGAATTGAAATCAATGCGTTCAGCCATTGGAAACCATTGTACCAATACACATCAGAACCCATGGAATTGGAAAAATATTTAAACGGAGTAATTTTATGACACACCATCATGACGACCACCACCACGACCATTCACACAGCCATGACCATTCCCATGACCATGGCGGTTCTCATCATCATACCCATGGGCATGGGCACGGACATGATCATGACAGCGGGCACACCCATGAATTGACCTTTGATGAGAAGCTGGAAAAACTCTTTGCCCACTGGATCGATCATAACGATAGCCATAAAGAGACCTTCTTTACCTGGGCTCAAAGGGCAAAAGAGGCAAAGCTGGACGCCGTTGCCTTAAACATTGAAAAAGCTGGGCAGGCAGCTGAAGAAATCACCCGGCTGTTGAAGGAAGGGATGAAAGCGCTTAAGGGATAAGCACCTGCGTTATCTTTTCCATGGCCCAGTCGATTTCATCCTTTTTGATGATGAGAGGCGGGGCAAACCGTATGATATGAGTATGGGTCTCTTTGCAGAGGAGGCCCTTTTTCATCAGTTTTTCACAAAAAGGTCTGGCGCCGCCTGCATCAGATTTCAATTCAACACCGATTAAAAGGCCCTTTCCCCGGACTTCTTTTACATGGGGGCTTTGTATTTCTTTCAGCCTTTCCATGAAATAGTCACCCATTTTTGCGGCATTTTCAATCATGCCTTCATCGATCAGGACTTTTAAGGCCTCTCTTGCAACGGCACAGGCCAGGGGATTGCCCCCAAACGTGGAGCCATGGTCTCCCGGGAGAAACACCCCCAACACCTCTTCATTTGAGAGCACGGCAGATACGGGATAACAACCTCCGGATAGGGCTTTGCCGATTAAGGTGACATCGGATTCAATGCCTTCGTGTTCTTCTGCCAGAAGCTTTCCGGTTCTGCCGAGTCCGGTCTGGATTTCATCCAGAACCAGTGCGATCTTATGTTTTGAACAAATTTTCCTGGCAGCTTTTAAATAGCCAGCAGGCGGTACAATCACACCGGCCTCTCCCTGGATGGGTTCCACCAGAAAGGCAACGGTATTTTCAGTAACTGCATTTTCAAGGGCTTTGGCATCACCAAAAGGAATGGTGACAAACCCCGGGGTAAAGGGTCCGAAACCGTCCCTGTACTGCTCTTCGGTTGAAAACCCCACTATGGTCAGTGTGCGGCCATGGAAATTATTTTTACAGACAATGATTTCAGCCTTGCCTTCCGGGATATGCTTTGTTTTGTATCCCCATTTGCGGACTGCTTTGATAACGGTTTCAACCGCTTCAGCACCGCTGTTCATGGGTAAAACCATATGTGAATGGGTCAGCTCACAGATATCTTTGTAAAACAAAGCCAGTTGATTATTCCTGAACGCCCTGGAGGTGATGCAGAGGTTATCCATCTGCTCTTTCATTTTGTTAATGATTCTCGGGTGGCAATGGCCCTGGTTTACGGCTGAATAGGCAGAAAGACAATCCATATATTTTTTGCCTTCCACATCCCAGACCCAGATCCCCTGCCCTTTTTCAAGAACAACATCCAGCGGTTTATAGTTTTTTGCACCCAGTTTGTTTTCAAGATCTATGAAGTCGCTATTTTTCATATTATCCCTTAAAGTTTGGTTCTTTTTTTGTCGGATATAATTGTGATATCAGCATTCCGGCGAGCATCAGCATACAGCCGAAAATAGCTCTTTTGGAAAGGATTTCATTTAAGATGACCCAGCCGCCCAAGGCTGCGACCACGGATTCGAGACAAAGGATGATGGCGGCATGGGAGGTCGGGCTGCTCTTTTGTCCGTAAATCTGTAGCGAATAGGCAACACCCACGGACAAAACACCTCCATAAAAAAGAGGAAAGGCTGTATCGGATATATCGGAAAGGACAATTGTTTCGGAAAAAAAGGCCGTCATAAGGCTTAAAACAGTACAGACACAGCATTGGACAAGGGATAGCCTTACCGTATCAAACTGTTGCGACAGTCTGCCGATGATGATCAGGTGAAAGGCAAAGCAGACGGCTGAGAAAAAGACCAGAAGATCTCCAAAGGCCATGGTCATGTCTTTGGTCACACTTAACAGATACATGCCTACACCGGCCAGAATCGCACCGGTCCAAGTTCCGGCCGAGGTCCGGCTGCTTTTAATAAAAAGACCGATAATGGGGACCATCACCACATAAAGCCCGGTAATAAACCCTGCCTTTCCGGCAGTGGTGTAAACAAGCCCGACCTGCTGGAGAGATATGCCGGCAAAAAGAATAATCCCGGAAATAATCCCGGATGGAATCAGCCCGCTGCTGTTTTGATCCTTTGTCCTGTTCCGCGGAAAAAACATGAATGGAGCCAGAGAAAGACACCCCAGGGCAAAACGAAACCCGTTAAACGTAAAAGGGCCCACATGGTCCATGCCGATTCTTTGTGCCACAAAGGCAAGTCCCCAGATGGTTGCAACCAGCAATAAGATAAAATCTGATTTTAATGCTGCTGATTTCATGATATCCAAGTCATATGGTCATTTAAATCCGACAGGCCGATTGAACTGCCGGGTAAAAAAGCATGATCTAATATTAAAACCATGGGTTCGTCAAGGAAATTAAATGCATACGGGCGCTTCAAAATACATGGATATGGCAGGTCAAAGACTCATGCTGGGGTTTGACGGAATTGAACTCAACAATGATATAAAGCATATCATCAGGGATATCAGAGCCGGAGGCCTTATCCTTTTTAAAAGAAATATTGAAACCCCGGATCAGGTGAAAACACTGTGCGAATCCTGCCAGGCCTATGCAAAAGCCTGCAATGTTCCGCCTTTATTTATTTCCATTGATCAGGAAGGCGGGACCGTGGCAAGGCTTCGAGAACCGTTTACGATTTTCAAGGGGAATCCCTATATTGAAACCATTGAAGAGGCAAGGCGTTTTGCCGTCATCACAGCCCGGGAACTCAAAAGCATAGGTGTGAACATGAATCTTGCCCCTGTCCTGGATGTGGCGGCAGAAAATGAGAACAGCATTATGAAAGACCGCTCATTCAGGGGAAATGCAAAAACGGTTGCAGGTCTTGGTACAGAGGTCATCCGTACATTCCAGGAGAATGGTATCATGTCTGTGGCCAAACATTTCCCGGGAATCGGAAGAACCATCAAAGATTCCCATTTTTTTCTGCCTGAACTGGATATAGAGTTGTCCGTCCTTGAAAAATCAGATCTGATTCCTTTTATTGCCGCTAAGGATAAAGGGGTCGTCGGCATCATGCTTTCCCACATCCTCTACCCGAGGCTTGATGGGAAATGGCCTGCAAGCCTGTCTCCGGTCATTGCTTCAGGTCTCTTGCGCACGCAGATTGGATATGAAGGGCTTGTGATGACCGATGACCTGGACATGAAAGCCATTGAAAAGGATATTGAAACCTGCATGTATCAGATCCTCACATCCGGAATCGATATGGCGTTGATCTGTCATCAGGGCCCCAATATTGAAAAGGCGTATAGTGAAATCACAAAGCTTCTTCAGGAGGATGAGAATCTGTTTGAACTTGGGAAAAAATCAGTTCAAAGAATTTTAAAAGTTAAGCAAAAATATCTTGGAAAATAGGATGCTAATTGATTTTTTCCCTTGAATACACATCATCTTCCAGTGGAGTTAAAGTTCCCTGTTGAATCAGGGCATATCCCCTTGCAGCCACCATGGCGGCATTGTCTCCGCATAATTCCAGGGGAGGGGTAAAAACCCTCATCTTATGGGCAGCGGCTTTTTTTGACAATATTTCAACAAAGGTTCCATTGGCCGATACCCCGCCTGAAATACCAATACGGCTGCATTTTTTAAACAGGGCAGCGTGGATCAATTTCTGAGACAGAACATCAATGACGGCTTTCTGGAAAGAGGCGGCAACCCTTGCTTTTTCATTTTCTGAAGAAACATCATGGTCATGGATATACCGTGCCACTGCGGATTTGAGTCCGCTGAAGCTGAAATCAAAACTGTCTTTTTCAAGCATTGTCCGGGGAAATGGGATATCCGGATGGTGTGTCTTTGCAAGTTTTTCAATAGCCGGGCCACCTGGATATCCGAGCCCCATCATTTTGGCGACTTTATCAAATGCTTCTCCGGCTGCATCATCCCTTGTCCGGCCCATGAGCAAAAAATGATGGGGAGAAGCGACATGATAAATATTGGTATGCCCGCCGGAAACCACAAGGGCAATAAAAGGTAACTCAGGAGGGTCATTTATAAGAAACAGGGAATAAATATGGGCTTCCAAATGATTGATGCCGGCAAAGGGAAGCTGCCTTGCAAAGGCAAAGGCTTTTGCAAAGGAAAACCCCACAAGAAGAGCACCGATAAGACCCGGACCTTGTGTTGCCGCAACTCCGCCGATATCCGGAAGGGAAATGCCGGCTTTTTTGACGGCCTCATCCACAACAGGGACAATGGATTCAATGTGCATGCGTGAAGCAAGTTCAGGCACAACCCCGCCATAAAGGCGATGTGCATCCACTTGGGAGGAAATGACGGAAGAAAGAATGATTCTGCCGTCTTTAACCACTGAGGCGGCAGTTTCATCACAGGAGGATTCAATCCCTAATACAATCATGCGACGGGGATTCGATCAGACCCATTGAGTCCGGGGTTCATTATCTGCTCTGGATTCCACTTCACCGATATAATACGCTTTTTCATTCATGGCGCTCAATCTGTCCATGACCTCTTGAGCATATTGTTCAGGCACAACAACAACCATGCCGATGCCGTTGTTAAAGGTGCGATGCATTTCCGGCTCCGGGACAGACCCTTCCTTTTGCAGGATTTTAAAAATAGGCGGGATTTCCCAGGCATCTTTGTGAATAACTGCTTTGCAGGCTTCCGGGATTACCCGGATGATATTTTCATCAATACCGCCGCCGGTGATGTGGACAAGGCCGTGAACCGGCAGATCCCGTATCAGGCTTAATATGGTTTTAACATAAATGATGGTGGGTTTTAACAGTTCTTCACCAAGGGTTATGTCAAGTTCTGATAGTTTCGTATTAACCGTATATTTTTTTTTGTCGAAAAGGATTTTCCGGACAAGGGAAAAGCCGTTGCTATGGATTCCGCTGGAGGCAATGCCGATGAGTTTGTGCCCGTTTCTGATGTTGGAGCCGTCTATGATTTTATCATTGTCCACAATTCCTACGGTAAACCCTGCCAGATCATATTCCCCTGCTTTATACATGCCAGGCATTTCAGCTGTTTCTCCGCCGATGAGCGAACATCCGGCTTCATTGCATCCATTGGCAATGCCCATCAGGATTTGCTCAGCCACATCATTATTCAAGGCGCCTGTGGCCAGATAGTCGAGAAAAAACAAGGGTTTTGCCCCCTGGACAATGACATCGTTAACGCACATGGCCACCAGATCAATGCCGATGGTATCGTGTTTGTCCATCATAAAAGCGATTTTCAGCTTGGTTCCCACCCCGTCTGTGGAACTGACCAGAACAGGATTGGAAACATTGGCAAGATTAAGGGAATAAAGCCCCCCGAATCCGCCGATTTCGCCCATTACCCCGGTCCTGGGGGTGGTTTTTGCAATATCTTTTATCCGGGATACAAGTTTATTTGCCTTTTCAATATCAACACCTGAAGCAGCGTAGGTTAGGGGGTCGTTCATATCGGAATCACCTTCATCAATTACGTCTGTTTAATCATCTGAAACGCTGCAATGATAATCAGAATGCGGTTAAAAGTCAAAAGCTTTTTGACAAGGCCGGATGAATATTGTATCTACATTTATTTTGGACTTTTATGTATGAAGGAGAATCTAGGGCATATGAAAACAATCCGTATCGGGATCCTGGGGTTTGGCGTGGTCGGTACAGGCGTGGCAAGGCTGCTGAAAGAGAAAAAACAATTGCTTGAAGAAAGAACAGGCGCTTTTTTAGATCTGAAAGCCATTGCCGATATTGATACAATACGCGACAGGGGAATTGATCTTGACAATACCATACTTACGCCTGATGCTCATTTGATCATCAATGACCCTGATATTGATATTGTTGTAGAAACCATAGGCGGAGAGACCATTGCAAAAGAATTCATTTTAAATTCCCTTGGACAAAAAAAACATGTGGTGACCGCCAACAAGGCCCTTCTGGCAAAACATGGAAACGAACTTTTCAGAATCGCTAAAAACAGCGGGGTGGATCTTGCCTTTGAAGCGAGCTGCGGCGGCTGCATGCCCATCATCAAGTCTCTGAGGGAATCTCTTGTGGCCAATCATATCAAATCCATAGCCGCCATATTAAACGGTACCTGCAATTTTATCCTGACAAAAATATCCAGGGACGGGTCTGCTTTTAAAGATGCATTAAAAGAAGCGCAGTCTCTTGGATATGCAGAAGCGGAACCCTCCCTTGATATTGACGGGTTTGATACGGCCCATAAACTGGCTATTTTAAATTCAATCGCCCATGGCATGGAAATCAATTTAAAGGACATCCATGTGGAAGGGATCCGCAATATCACACCCGTGGATATTGAATTTGCAAGGGAGTTTGGCTATGCCATCAAATTATTGGCCATTGGAAAAATTCATGGCAAGCATGTGGAAGCAAGGGTTCATCCGACCATGATCCCCTTTTCCAACCCGCTGGCCCATGTGGATGGTTCCATGAATGCCGTTGTCATTGATGCAGATGCCACAGGGCAGACCATGCTGTACGGCCGTGGTGCCGGGATGATGCCGACAGCCAGTGCCGTGCTCAGTGATATAGTCGATATTGCAAGAAATATCATTTCAGGAACAAAACGACGGGTTCCTGTCCTGGGGTATCAGGAAGATAAGATCAGACCCATTCCGATTCTTCCCATGTCGGAACTTTCCACCCGTTATTATCTCAGATTTTAGGCTCAGGACCATCCGGGCGTGCTTTCAAAAATTTCAGGGATTTTAGGAGAAAACAATATCAGTATTGAATCGGTTCATCAAAAAGGACTGAAAAATAACGGTAAGGTTCCGGTTGTCATGATCACCCATACGGCCAAGGAAGCATGGGTGCAAAAAGCATTGATTGAAATTTCAAAAACCGATTCCGTTGATGGAGACCCGGTTGTCATCAGAATAGAATAAACTGTGCAGGAGTATGATAAAGAATGAAAATATGTGTTGCGGATCTGGAAGGGGTTTTTTTACCGGAAATCTGGATAAATGTTGCCATAAAAACAGGAATTGAAGAATTAAAGCTGACCACAAGGGATATCAGCGATTATGACGTCTTGATGACAAAGCGACTTTCCCTTCTAAAAGAGCATAACCTTAAGATTCAGGATATAAAGGCCGTGATTGAAACCCTTGAACCCCTTGAGGGGGCTCTGGATATTCTGAACTGGATCAGGCAGGAATCACAAATCATTATCCTGTCCGACACCTTTGAAGAGTTTGCAAAACCCCTTATGGCCAAATTGAATTATCCGACACTCCTGTGTCATAATCTGGCCATTGACGGAGCAGGGAATATTCTCCGGTACAATATCAGAATCGACAATCAGAAAATGCAGGCAGTAAAAGCGTTAAAGGCAATTAATTATCACGTTATCGCTTTTGGAGACTCCTATAATGATATCGGAATGATAAAAGAGGCGGATCAGGGGTTTTTCTTTAAACCGCCTGCTTCCATGGTTACGGATTTCCCCGATATCCCTGTGACTCATACCTATCAAGAGATGAAAAATATGATACGCTTTTTGTTGGATGCATGATGATCAATATTCATGATTTTCAGAAGGTGAGGGCGCTTGTTATCGGTGACCTCATGATTGATGAATATCTGTGGGGAAGAGCGGACCGGATTTCACCCGAAGCACCTGTCATGGTGGTTTCTGTAGAAAAAGAGACCCATACCCTTGGCGGTGCCGGTAATGTCATCAACAATCTCAAGTCCATGGGTGCCATGGTTGAGGCGGTCGGGCTTACAGGGAGCGGCAGGGCCGGAAAGATGATACTTGAAAAATTTGAAGCTCTTGGAATCAGCACGGATGGGGTTATCAGTGAGTCAGACAGACCTACAACTTTGAAAACAAGAGTAGTCGCCTCCAACCAGCAGGTGCTGAGAATTGACAGGGAGATAAAGAAAAACATCAATCCGGAGTCCTTTGAAAAGCTGGTTAAAATAATCGAAAGAAAAATTCCAGATGCAGATGTGATTATTCTTTCGGATTATGACAAAGGTCTTATCACCAGGGCACTTGTCAAGGAAATTGTAAGGATATCAGAAAAATACAGGGTAAAGACCCTGGCTGATCCCAAGGCCCTGGATTTCTCAAAATATGAAAAAGTTTCCATCCTGACCCCCAACAAAAAAGAAGCCGGGATTGCCACCCATATGGATATCCGATCCAAAGAGGATCTCATCAAGGCCGGGCAAAAGATCATGGTTGCTGCAAGGCTTGAAAAGCTTTTGATTACGTGTGGAAAGGATGGAATGATGCTGTTTGAAATCGGAGCCGAACCCTATGCCATTGCGTCTAAAGCCAGACAGGTCTTTGATGTCTCAGGAGCCGGGGATACCGTGATCGCACTTCTGGGGCTTGGGCTTGCCTTGGGTGCAAGCTTTAGGGAAAGCGCAAAAATTGCCAATGAAGCCGCAGGCATTGTTGTTGCAAAACTAGGGACGGCAACCGCCTCCATTGATGAACTCGAACAAGCCCTGACTCCTTGATTGTCCTTTCTTCTAAAAGAAAGTCCTTGACAGATAAATGACGGTTCTATATATTGCCTGAATGTTGATGCGGGGTGGAGCAGTCTGGTAGCTCGTCGGGCTCATAACCCGAAGGTCGTTGGTTCAAATCC
>CAZWMY010000140.1:0-10957 GCA_964635025.1 uncultured Desulfobacula sp.
TTTCCGATCAGCCTCTTCTTGTTTCTTGATGTATTTCTTCACTGTTTCTTCATCTTGGCCAGCCGTCGACACAAAATTACCCCGAGTCCAAAAACTTTGACCTATAGAATTCTGCCGCCGACCTTCATATATACTGGCAATGTCAAGGCAGAGGTAAAAATGCATAAGAATTTCCGGAATAAAGCTGCATGAATTTTCTTTCCATATTGTTTTTGTTCATCAATAGTCGCCTCCATTTGGGGGGATATTGTGGATGAAAAAGAAAAGATGCTGTCATTGCAGGGCCTTATTTCTACCGGATGCCAGGAATCAAGACAGACAAAAATATTGTCATAGGTCAGAATGCCAAATAGCAAGCAAGGCCGCCAGGCAGAGAAGATGGCAAAATATAACGGGAAACCGGGATTATTTTAAAGGACCGGCACATGTTGAACGGGTCAGGGAATGGAGAAAAAAAAACCCGGGCTATTGGAAGCGCTCAAAAAGGCAGATTGCGTTACAAGATGACATAGCTTTGACCCTTTTTCGTATGCAACAATCCGGTCACATTTTATGTCTACAACCCAAAATACGAGGAAAAGATGATTGTAAAAACTCCGATTTTAAACATGCGTATCCGCAAGGTCCCAAATAGCTTTGGCTGGGTTGATCACCGGCTGGTCCGGGACCGGTATATTGATTTATGCAGCCATGCCGAGGCAGCTCTGTATTTGTTCCTGGTGTGCGTATCAGATGACAAAGGCCTAAGCTTTTATGGTGATAAATCCATCATGAAGACGCTTTCTATGGATAAAAAGTCCTGGTAAATGCGAGATCCGATCTGATCAAACACAGCCTGATTGCCTTGCAAAAGTTGGTTTATCAGATTCTGTGTATTGAGCCTAAAAAACAGCGAATGGGATCACTCATGAGCCTGAGAGATATTTTGGGAGTCCCAAAATGATTGATTACGAAACCTATGCAAGAATCAGAAACTTTGTCATCAAAGACAGGCTGAACATCAACCAAATCGCAGAAGAGCCGGACCTGGATCAGAGGACAGCGGCAAGGTAGACCAACGAAACCCGGTATCTTCAAAGAAAACCTGCCCTGCGCACAAGCAAACTTGATCCGTTTAAGAATGATATTCTCAGAATGCCTTTCATTTTTTCGGATCGATTCCTCAAAAGGTCATAGTGGATAATCTTAAATCCACCGTACTGAAAAGAACCGTGAGAAAAGCCTATGTTTTTAACCCCAGGTATCTTGATTTTGCAGGGAATTACGGATTTACGATTGTGCCCTGCAATGTGGGCAAGGGCAATTAAAAAGGGATTATTGAAAACGGGGTCGGATATGTCAAAAAGAATCTGTTAAACGGTCTTATTATCCCGGATTTTAATATGATGGCGCCTGTGACCCAAAACTGGCTTTCTACGGTTGCCAATGTCAGGAGCCATAGAGAAACCGGCAAAAAGCTCGTTGACATGTTCCATGAAGAAAAACTAATCCTGCAAAAGCTCCCGCTTGAGCCCTATGAAGTCGGTGTGGTCAAACAGGCACGGGCTTCAAGACAGTTCAGGGTCACCCTTGATACCAACCGCTATAGCGTCTCAGCGCAACTGGCCGGTGTGGGATTAACGGTTAAACTGTATCCGGACCGGCTGTGTTTTTATCATGAGAATAAACTGATGGCCTGGCATGTCAGAAGCTATGACCGCCTCAAAGATTTTGAACATCCAGATCATCCCAAAGCCGTCCTGGCGCAAAGAAAAAAAGCACAGGGACAAAAGATCTTCATGACCTTTTTAACCCTGTCGGATAAGGCTCAGGGATATTATCGCGAGCTTGAACAGCGAAGGATGAACCCATTCCACCATATCCGGCAAATCGTTGCTTTGGTAGATATCTATCCAAAAGAAAAAGTGGCCTTAGCCATCGAAGATGCATTTTCGTTTTCTGCATTCTCCTGTGATTATATTGCCAATATCCTGGAGCAGCATCCCCGTTTTGTTCACGAACCCGGCGTACTTCGCCTGACCCGCAGCAGTGATCTTCTTCGATCTGACCATTGAAAAACCGGACATGTCAATTTCCACCATAGGAGATGAAAAATGAATGATTTGCCCACACACCTGTCATGCCTGAAGCTGCCTTATATCCGTGAAAATTATGAAGCCATGTCAAAAACAGCAGCCCATAAACAATGGGACCATATTCAATATTTATCCGAGCTGATCAAACAGGAATCAAACCTGCGCAGAGACAAGACGGTTCAACGCCGGATAAAAACAGCCCGGTTCCCGGTCACCGAAACCATGGATCAGTTCAATTGGACCTGGCCGGAAAAGATAAATCAGGCCCAGATTAAAAACCTGTTCCGTCTGAAATTTATTGAAGAGAAAAGCAATGTTGTTTTTATCGGTTCCGTTGGGGTGGGCAAAGCCCATATCGCTTCGGCTCTGGGATATCAGGCCTGCCTGAAAAACAACACGGAACTGTTCACATCAGCCGTCGATGCCATTAATAATCTGGTTGCAGCAAAGCGCACCGGACTCCTGAAACAGGAACTGAAAAAATATCTCAACCCTGCTGTTTTTGTAATGGATGAACTTGGGTATCTGCCCATTGACAAGAATGGGGCTGATCTCTTGTTCCAGATCATCAGCGAACGATACGAACGTGGTTCCATCATTATTACCACAAACCGGGTGTTCAAAGACTGGCCTCAGATCTTCAACAATGATATGACGCTTACCTCAGCCCTTCTTGGCCGCCTTCTGCATCACACTGAAGCCGTTGTAATTGAGGGTAAAGGTTACCGGATGCGAGAGGTGAAAAAAGAATAACTCTTAACCAGCCGGCCGACAATATTAACAAACATTGATCACAATATCCCTGGAAAAATTTTTGCCCATAAAAGGCAATGTAAAAATTGCCATTATCAATGAAGGCACACTATGCCCATGCCGTTATCTAATGCCACACCGATGTAGGGAAGTGGCAATATTGAATTTGTTAAAAAAATCATCGATTTTACCAAAAATTTGCAAAATTATTATCACATTCATATCAAATTACCAAATAAATTCAGATAGTAAGGCACTTTTTCAGGACTGACTAGTTTATTGTGTATTTTATCTCAAAATTCAGGGTTTTCCCTGATTGATTTTTCAATAATTTTTTAATAATATCCTTTTGATTTATAAATTAACCATTATGGCCATAAAGTTAATTTGTCGTCAGGTTCCTGATTATTTCATTTTTTGAAAGTTTTGGGAATCAGGGATATTTATGTCATTTATTAGGAGATAAAATAATGAAACAGTTTAAAAGAATATCATTAATCATTATGGCCGGTCTGTTGCTGCTTTCTTTTTGTCAACCTTTGATGGCGGTTGATGGTGAAAAAATAAATATAAATACTGCAACCCAGCAAGAGCTTATGAAACTAAAATATGTAGGGGAAAAAATGGCTGAAAAGATAATTGCACACAGAAAAGATAAACCATTTCAAAAACCAGAGGATATAATGAATGTAAAAGGAGTCGGGGAGAAAATTTTTAATGCCAACAAAGATCTTATTGTTGTAAAAAATAAATAATTGTGAAAATTTGATCAACATCCCCTGATTCCCAGTCTTTATCGAGCCGTTTCTTGATAGAATATATTTTTGTATTATTTGAACCATGCTGCCGCCAGCAGCATGGTTTTCTGTTACATGAGCCTTATTTGAGGAGAATAAGGTTTTGGAAGTTTCAAAAATATATTCGAAACAATCATTTGTTATTATTTTTCACTACTGTCCAAAATGAATTAAAAATTCTGTTTTTAACGATTTAAAGTAACGCCAGTCTGGTAATAATCTTTATTCTCAAAAGCCAGGTTCCATTTTCTTCTTTACTACCGTTTCAGGCCCATTTGAATGGCAATTCCATTTGTAATGACTGAGGGGTTTCAGGCAAGACATCAAAGGGCTTATTGATCCATTCCCAGAGGTCTTTATACGATAACAAATTCCATCGTAAAAAGGCGGTCAGATTTTATAACGACCATGAAAATGAACCGGGTCCTCTGTTGCGTCGAAATCCAGAATAATTTCTTTGGGTGGTTTCTTAAAAGGTTCGATAAAGCTTTCAACAAAAGTCTTATTGATGTCCCAGCATAATTGCCGATCATCAGCATTTTCAAACCGGCAAAGGGTCTGCTTGCAAGGTCTTTATCCTGGCCGACAGCGGTTTGTATGGCTGCATCTTTGGTCATTGATATTGGCTGCAATCCGTTTTGCAAGATGTATCATTTTATCTGCTCGGCTTAAAAGAATGGTTCCTGCATCTGAGGTGATCTCGCCTGGAAAAAACAAAGGAATAATAATACGCCAAAAAGACAGAGAAAAAACACCAGGGTTATATTTGTAAAAACAAAACCCTTCCCTGGGTAAAGAAAAAAGGCCCATACAAAAACGTTCAGAATGAAGATGCCCATGGAAATGCCACAGGCCCGGTATTCTTTTTCATTAAATGAAGATAGCCCGAGTTAATCAGCAAGGCTATTCTATTATATGGCCTTTTATCATGACCCTGTCAGCAGGGGAGAGCCCGGAGAGATAAGCAAGATCCGAAGGCCTCTCAATGTCCCAGACCACAAGATCGGCGTCTTTTCCAATTTCAAGACTGCCCTTTACGTTTTCCAGCCCCAGTGCCTTGGCCCCGTTAAGGGTGGCACCCAAAAGGGCTTCTTCACAGGTCAGACCAAAGAGGATGCAGGCCATGTTGATTATAAGAGTCATGGAATGGATCGGGCTTGAACCCGGGTTCAAATCCGTGGAGATGGCCATGGGGATTTTCAGGTCCCTGAAAGCCTGAACCGGCGGTTTTTGTTTTTCCTTTAAATAATAAAAGGCGCCGGGCAAAAGAACGGCCGTTACCTTGTGCAGGGCCATTTTTTTTGCACTGCCCAGGGTCAGATATTCCAGATGATCACAGGAAAGCGCATTGAATTCCGATGCAAGGGCAGCCCCGTTGGAATCGGATAACTGCTCTGCATGAAGCTTTACCCTCAGCCCAAGATCTTTTGCAGCCTGAAACACATTTTTTGTCTGTTCAAGGGAAAAGGCAATGCGTTCGCAAAATACATCCACGGCTGTAGCAATTCCCTGGGATTTGATTTTCGGCAGCATGGTTTTTGTAACAAGGTCTATATATCCGTTTGAATTGTCCTTAAATTCCGGGGGCAAGGCATGGGCGCCAAGAAATGTGGGTTCAATGTGCAGGGGAAACGCTTTTTTCAATTCTCCTATGACATCCAGAATTTTAAGTTCAGTCTCAAGATCGAGGCCGTAACCGGATTTGATTTCAAGGGTGGTAATGCCGTGTTGAATCAGGGTTTTCACACGTTTAGAAGCAAGCTTCAGGAGGTCTTCTTTTGATGCAGCCCGCGTGGCCTTGACCGTTGAAAAGATGCCGCCGCCTTTTTTTGATATTTCTTCATAGGTGGCGCCTTTGAGCCGCATCTCAAACTCATGCGACCGTGACCCGGCAAAGACCAGATGGGTGTGGCAGTCCACAAACCCCGGCAAAATCCAGCGGTTATGGCAATCAATGATTTTTCTGCATCGGGTGCGAAAATTTTGAGGCAAATCATTTTTTTTACCCACCCATGAAATCTTTTCTCCAGTCACCGCAAGAGCCCCGTTTTCAATGATGGAAAGACTGGAACCGGCCATGGTGGCCAGATGGCAGTGAATAAAAAGGGTATCCATTGTTTTTGGCAGCAGGTTTTCCATTTAGGATGAAGGCTCCATTTTTATTTTTTCTTCAATAGTTTTTCTGATCTCATGGACTCGTTTTTGGATATCCTGTTGAATAAGCATGCTTTTTTTCCGTAGATCATTGGCAAAAACTTTGTCATGGATATCCATAAGATTGACACAGACATTATAGGCAGCCCCCTGAACCGCCGCAAGTACCAGTTCGGCAGCCACTCCTGCATCGGTGATGCAGTTGGGGTTTCCCATTTTTATAGCTGCTTCAACCAGGGGAAAAATGGATGCTGATGTTTCAAGGGTTTCATAAGGCGTTTGGGCTGCTTGTTTCAGGGCATCCTGGATGGCTCTGGTGCGAAGATCGATTTCGGCCGGGGATGTTTTGGGAAGTTTATAGGCATCCACTACCTTGTTGTAGACCAAGGTATCTTCATTGACCTGGGCCAACAGCTTTTTTTGCAGAATTTCGGAAGTTTTTTTAAGGTCTTCCATAACAAAAGAAACAGCCTCATATTTTTTTTTGCCAAGGGTCAGCCCTGCTGTCATTTGGCAAAGGGCAGCCCCAAGAGCACCGCAAAGGGCGGCAACACTTCCCCCGCCAGGCGCAGGGGAAGATGAGGCGAGTTCCTGGGTGAATTCTGTGATGCTTAAATCAATCAGGCTCATGGCCGGTTCCCGTGCATATTGATCATGGGCAGTTTTACGCCCTTGGTCTTGGCCACCTCAATGGCGATTTCATAACCTGCATCGGCATGGCGAATGATGCCGGTGCCCGGATCGTTTCTGAGAACCGTTGTGACCCTTTTTTCAGCTTCGGGTGTGCCGTCAGCCACGGTCACCTGTCCGGCATGAAGGGCATATCCAATGCCGACCCCGCCGCCGTCATGGAAAGACACCCAGGCCGCACCTGACGCCACGCTGGTCATGCAGTTGAGCAAGGCCCAGTCTGCGACAGCGTCAGACCCGTCTTTCATGGCCTCCGTCTCCCGGTAGGGAGAGGCCACAGACCCGCAATCCAGGTGGTCCCGGCCAATGACAATGGGTGCTTTGACCTTTTTATCTCGAACCAGATCGTTGAAAAGTTTTCCTGCCTTTTCCCTTTCCCCATACCCCAGCCAGCAGATCCTTGCCGGAAGCCCCATATGCTCGACTTTTTCTTCAGCCATTTTCAGCCAGTTGACCATTTTTGTTTTTTCAGGAAAGAGTTTCATGAGCTCCCGGTCCGTCACCCTGATGTCTTCTGGGTCGCCGGAAAGGGCAGCCCACCGGAAAGGACCTTCGCCATGGCAGAAGAGTTCACGGATATAGGCAGGCACAAATCCCGGGTAATCCATGGCATTGGCAACACCGCGCTTCATGGCCTGGGCCCTGAGGTTGTTCCCGTAATCAAAGGCAATGGCGCCTTTATCCTTCATTTCAAGGATGGCCCTTACATGCTCGGCCATGGAGTTTAAGGCCATATCCTTATATGTTTCAGGATCGGTTTTGCGAAGACGCAAGGCTTCTTCAAAGGAAAGCCCCTTGGGAAAATAGCCGTTCAGCTCATCATGGGCGCTGGTCTGGTCGGTAATGACATCCGGGATAAATCCTTTTTGGATCATGGCAGGCAGAATATCCACAATATTTGCACAAAGCCCGATGGAAAGGGGTTTTTTGTTCTTGGCAGCTTCCTTGGCCTTTGAGATGGCATCATCCAGATCTGTTGCTTCAATATCCAGGTATCGTTTCTCAAGGCGTTTAGCAATTCTGGAAGGATCAATTTCCACACAGATGGCAACTCCCTTGGCCATGGTGACGGAAAGGGGCTGGGCCCCGCCCATGCCGCCAAGGCCTGCGGTGACGACGATTTTTCCTGAAAGATCGGATTTGTAATGTTTCTGCCCTAGGGCGACAAAGGTTTCATAGGTGCCCTGGAGGATTCCCTGGGTGCCAATATAAATCCAGGACCCGGCCGTCATCTGGCCGTACATAATCAAGCCTTTTTTATCCAGCTCATGAAAATAATCCCAGTTGGCCCATTTGGGGACAATATTGGCATTGGCAATAAGAACCCTGGGTGAGCTTTCATGGGTTTTAAGAACCCCCACAGGCTTACCGGACTGGATCAGGAGGGTTTCATCATTTTCAAGATCCAGAAGGGTTTGGACAATGGCATCAAAACACTCCCAGTTTCGGGCTGCCTTGCCAAGACCGCCATACACAATGAGCTGATCCGGTTTTTCGCCGTTGTCCGGGTCAAGATTGTTGCACAGCATGCGCAAAGCCGCTTCCTGGTACCAGCCCTTGCAGTGAAGTTCAGGCCCTCTGGGGGCTTTTACGGGACGTGCAACCTTGCATCCGATGTTCAGGTCTTTTAAAATTTTTTCCTTGTTGGTCATGATTTTCCTCGCTATTTAAAATTTTTCCTCCAGATGGGGGTTGACTTTTATTTTTGAATTCGATACTACTTGTCTATACAAGTATAGATGTGATGTCAAGCAATTTTTAATTTCAGGAGAGACAAAAGAACCCCATGGCTCCTTTAGAACAATCGTTTGCGCTGTTTGAAAGAATCAAGAAAAGCATTATCAATGATATTGAATCCGGAAAGCTGAAACCCGATGATAAGATTCCATCAGAAACCGAGCTGACAAGACTGTTTAATACCTCCAGGATGACGGCCAACCGGGCCTTGAAAGAACTTACCGAGGAAGGCAGGATTGTCCGTGCCCAGGGTGTGGGCAGCTTTGTGGCAAGACCCAAACCCGAGGCTGCTCTTCTTGAGATCAAAAGCATTGCAAAGGAGATTGCCGAATGGGGAGGCAGCCATTCTTCAGAAATCCTGGTACTGAGGGAAGAAAAGGCAGACGAGGAAATTGCAAAAAAAATGAATTTAAAACTTCTTGATCCTGTTTTTCATTCCATTATGCTCCATAAGGACAGAGGCGTTTGCGTCCAACATTCCGAGCGCTTTATCAATCCAAAGGTGGCTCCGGATTATCTGAAACAGGATTTCAATGTGATCACCCCCAATGAATACCTCATGGAAGTCGCGCCGGTCCAGCAGGCAGAGCATATTATTGAGGCTGTGGCCTGTAAAAAGGAAATTCAGAAACGGTTGAAAATTAAACCGGGCGAACCCTGTCTGTCTTTGACACGGCGGACCTGGTCCTTTGATATGGTGGCGACCTACAGCATCATTATTTCTCCGGGGTCAAGATATAAACTGGTTGGCAAATTTACAAGAGGATAAAAAATATGAAGGAAGAGATCGTATTGCACGGGGATGGGTTTCAGCTGGAAGACCTGGTCAGGATTGCTCGGCATGGTGCCGGGATTAAAATATCAGAGGAATCCGTGGGCAGGATTCACAAGGCAAGAGAGCTCATCGACCGGTGGGTCAAAAACGGAGAACGGATCTATGGGGTTACCACAGGATTCGGGGCCCTTTCCAGCGTCACCATTTCCGGCAAAGACACCAAGGCACTTCAGAAAAAAATCCTCTTCAGCCATTCAGCCGGTGTAGGAAAAATTCTGGATGAAGATGTGGTCAAAGCCATGATAGCCCTTCGTGTTAATGATTTTTGCAGGGGCAATTCAGGCCTCAGGCTTGAAACCATTGAAAAACTTGCAACGCTTTTAAACAAAGGCATTATTCCGGTGGTCCCGGAAAAAGGATCGGTCGGGGCCAGCGGCGATCTGGTTCCCATGGCCCATCTTTCCCTTGTTTTGATCGGAGAAGGTGAAGCTTTTGTGAATGGCAAAAGAATGACCGGTGCCGAGGCATTAAAGAAAAAAAAGATCAAACCCCTGGTGCTGGAGGCAGGAGAAGGAATTGCCCTTATCAACGGCACCCAGCTCATGATTGCCCTGGGGTGTCTTACCCTTCATGATGCTTTGAATCTTTGCAAGCATGCGGATATCGCAGCCAGCATGAGCCTTGAAACCCTGATGGGAACACGGTCGGCCTTTGACCCAAGGATTCACCAGGCGCGGCCCCATAAAGGCCAGATTATGGCAGCCGACAATATGCTGAGGATCACGGCCAATTCAGACATCATCTCGTCCCACAAGGACTGCTCAAGGGTGCAGGATGCCTATACCCTCAGGTGCTCACCCCAGGTCCATGGGGCTTCCTGGGATGCTTTCGGCTTTGTGGACAACGTGATCCGGGTGGAGATGAATGCATCCACTGAAAATCCTTTGATATTCCCGGAATCTGAAGAATTTTTATCCGGCGGAAATTTCCATGGCCAGCCCCTGGCCCTGGCCTGCGATTTCCTCGGCATTGCCATTGCAGAACTGGCCAATATCTCAGAGCGTAGAATTGAAAGGCTTGTGAATCCACAGCTTTCCGGCCTCCCGGCTTTTCTCGTGGAAGACGGAGGGCTCAATTCAGGATTCATGATTGCCCAGTATGCGGCAGCCTCTCTTGTTTCCGAAAATAAGGTCCTGGCCCACCCTGCTTCCGTGGATTCCATTCCTACTTCAGCCAATAAGGAAGACCATGTGTCCATGGGGTCCATAGCCGCCCGAAAATGCCGGGAGATCGTTGCCAATGCCGAAGATGTTATTGCCATTGAGCTTTTATGCGCTGCCCAGGCCATTGATCTTTTCACCAATACAAAGGCCGGGGACGGAACCCTTGCCGCCTATGAGGTCATCCGGAGCAAGGTGGGATATATGAAGGAAGACCGGCTTTTATCCAAAGACATTGCCATTGTAAAGGACCTCCTTTTAAGCGGCGAAATTGTCAAGGCGGTTGAAAATAAGGTGGGAAAACTTTATTGATCTGTTTTTAGCGAGGAGCGATCAGAGATGTTGTAAGGATTTGCCATTTTCCCAGAGTTCTTATTCACTGATATCGATCTTATCGTTCCAATAAACAGCGTAGCCTCCGGCTTCAACTTTGACATTTTTAAAGAAGGATGAATTTTTAAATCGCGCAAACATATCAAGGTCCAGCAACCGGCTGATGTCATAAAGTTTTTTTCTAACCGTTTGAAAAAATTATAGATAGCATTTTATGATCCGAAGCAACGGCACTTTTAAAATTTATTCCAAAGGGGGCAATTTTTTAAATTCCTGAATTTTCCAGATTGCAGCTCTGTCTTGTATTTCTCAGCCCATTCAACAACCAGTTAGGAAGATTTCCTAAAATAACTTCCAAGGTATCTATACTAACCCGAATATTTCATAAAATCCAAAAAAAAGACTAGCAAAACCTCCGAAAGT
>CAZWMY010000141.1:0-10824 GCA_964635025.1 uncultured Desulfobacula sp.
GAGCAGGGACAGGAAACGGAGCAAATATGCTACCGCGCCTGTCCTTGACTCTACTAAATTCCTGAATATCAAAAAGAGACTGGAAATCCAATCAAAATCTTGCTAATTTATCACACCGCAACACATGTTAATGCCAAGCAAATAAAAGGAAATTTAAAATGTCTGATGATATGATACCGGTCACTTCCGGAGCCCCTATGAAATTTTACTGTGGCCGTGAAAATGAATGTTTTAATAATTGCTGCAGAGATCTGCATCAGGCTTTGACACCCTATGATATCTTAAGATTAAGAAAGAGCCTGGGGATGACATCACAGGATTTTTTGAAAAAATATACTGCACTTCACCACGGGCCGGAATCAGGTCTGCCTGTGGTTGCATTCAAACCCAATCCGGAAACAGGCCACGAATGCCCTTTTGTCACCCCTGAAGGATGTTCTGTTTACAAAGACCGACCGGCATCCTGCAGGATGTATCCTTTGGCAAGGGCCATTGTAAGATCAAGGGAAACAGGAAAGGTTTCAGAATTTTTTGCCTTGATTGAAGAACCCCATTGCAAAGGATTTGGAGCAAAAACCGATCTTACGGTTGAAGCATGGCTTAGAGGTCAGGATGTCCAAAAGCATAATGAGCAGAATGATACCCTCATGGGCCTGATCAGTTTGAAAAACAGGATTTTGCCGGGTAAGCTTGAAGGGGCCCAGGCCGATATCTTTTCCCTTGGCTTGTATGATCTGGATGAATTTCGATTTCAGATTTTTAACGGAAATTTATTGGAAACCATAAAGGTTCCGGAAGCTGTTTTGGAAAAGATTCGTGTGGATGATGAAGCCCTTCTTGATTTTGGCATTGCATGGATCGGGTTTATGGTATTTGGTATTCAAATGTCATTTGGAGATGGATGCCTATGAAGATTAAAGGAAAGATCGCTCTTGTTCTGGGTGCCGTCAAGGGGATAGGCAAAGAGATCGGGATCGCTCTGGCCCGTGAAGGGGCAACGCTCGTTTTAACCCGCCATGACTGGGAAGATGAGTTTAAAAAGATGGAAGAAGACTTTAAAAAAATCAGCCCTGATCCTATGATCTTAACGGTTGATCTGCGAAGCATTGCAGATATCCATCGGCTTGCCGCAGAAATAGAGAAACGGTATGGCTGTCTGGATATTTTTGTCAATAATATAGAGCGGGGCGGCTGGCCGACGGTTCATGGTGAATATACGGAAGATCAATGGGATCTTGAAATCGAGACAACGTTAAAAGCCAAGCAGTGGGTGTTTTCTTCTGTTTTTCCCTTATTGAAAAAAGCCGAGGAGGCCGTGGTTCTTAATATCTCTTCCATTGCCGCCCTTGTCGGCAGGTCCGGGCCTGCTGCCCTTGTTTTTAATGACGGGTATGCAGCTGCCAATAAAGGGATTTCTTCCTTGACTGAAACCTGGGCCCGCATGGGGGCACCCTTGATCAGGGTCAATGAAATTATGCTGGGTATATTTGATGGCCGTCACGCAGAAGGCACACGGGGGTGGGGAGAGGTGCTGACTGCCGATGAAAAAAAATCCTTGGTCGATCACATCCTTATGGGCCGGACCGGCAGATCGGATGATATTACCAAAACCATCCTGTTTCTGATCAAGGATGCAACATATATGACCGGAAGCATTCTTCGGCTTGACGGTGGATATGTACTCGGTGGAGAGGGGGTGCCTCCCATGCCGAGAGGAATCCTTTGATCAAAGTCTGAGAAAAAAGACTTGAGTTTTGTCACCGACTGGTGATATAAAAATGCCATATCCTAAACGGAATGGTTTATAAATGATTGAAAAGCGGCAATTAAAAATCAGGGACAGGCAAATCACCACTCGGCGACTCATCAGTGCTGTAGGAAGTATCCTGGCAAAGAATGGATTCAAGGGTGTAGGGGTTAATGCCGTGGCCCGGGAAGCCGGCGTGGACAAGGTTTTGATTTACCGTTATTTTAACGGTCTTGAAGGTCTGGTTGCTGCTTTTGGGAAAGAAGGGGATTTCTGGCCTTCTGCATTGGAGCTGGCCGGAGGAGATCTCTCTAAATTTTCTCAAATGCCTCTTGAAGAAAGGTTATCCGCATTTGCAAGAAATTTTATCCTGTCTTTGCAGAAACGCCCCATGACCCGGGCCATCATGGCCTGGGAAATAATTGAAACCAATGAATTGACCGATGAACTGGAGAGGGTGAGAGAGGAAAGCATCTTAGAGTTTTTTCAGATGTTTTTTATTAAGGAGGGCACAAAGTGTGATCTTCAGGCCATCATCGCCTTGATAGGCGCCGGCATCAGTTATCTGGTATTGCGTTCAAAGAATATTGATTTTTACGGGGGGATCGATATCAGCTCTGAAAAAGGCTGGAAGCGCCTGCAAGAGGGGATCGATCTAATTGTAAAAGGTGTAATCGGGTTTATATAGGAATCTATTTTTTTAAATAAAAAAGTCACCAATAGGTGACAAATTCTTTAGAGGTTAGGAATGAACAGAAGAGATTTCTTAAAAAAAAGCATGATATCAGTTGGTTTGTTTTCACTCGGCGGCATCACGGTGTCGTCATGTGCAAGGGATTTGAGGTCTGAATTGATGAATATCGAAACGATGCCGCAAAAAACGATCCAAATTGATGCGGATACATATAAGATTTTGCAATATGCATCTTTGGCTCCCAGCGGCCATAATACCCAGCCCTGGTTTGTGAAAATGATCAGCAGCACTCAATGGATTGTCGGTTCGGATAAAGCCCGGTGGCTTTCCGAGGTGGATGCTTCAAACAGGGAAGTATTATTATCCCTGGGAGCGTTTATCGAAAATCTGGTTCAGGCTGCCAATGCTTTTGGTTATTCAGTGGAAACATCCGTTATCGGAAAAGACAGATTTGATTCTGAAATTGCATTGCTGAATATTTCAAAGTCAAAGGCAATGGATATCCCTTTAAAAAGGATGATTACCCGAAGGACGGTAAAAAGCCATATGTTATCCAAAGAATTGAAATCATCGGATGTGAATAATTTTAAAAAGGCTTTAGAGGGACATCTTTTTTATTTCCCGGCAGGAACACCCCATAGCCGGCATATGGCAAAAGAAGCCGTCAATAATTTTATCATTCAGTTTAATAATGAAAAAGCCATGGCCGAGGCTGCAAATTGGACCCGGTTAAAAGACGCACAAATAAAAAAATACAGGGACGGGCTTACTCCGGATGGCATGGAGATTACAGGATTGGCAGGTTTCTATGTCCGAAATGTTATGGATAAAAAAGATGTGATGAGCAGAGCTTTTATAGAACAGGGGATTGAAAAAATAAAAAAGCAAGCCGGAGAAGGAGCGGGCTGGATAGTGATTACAAGTGACGGAAATACTGTAAAAGATTTGATTGAAACAGGCCGGCGGTTTCAGCGAATGGCCCTTTCGGCAAGAGAGAAAATGATAGCCATTCATCCGATGACCCAGACCCTGGAAGAAAGTCAGGGGCAAAAAAATATTAAGGAAAATCATTCTGAAACCATGATTCCACAATTCATGCTTCGGGTGGGATATTTAAATCAATACCCTGATCCTGTGACGCTGAGAAGACCTGTTGACTGGTTTGTCAGGACTTAAGCCGCGCCTCAGTCTGCATTTATGATTTCTTTTATAATGCGGACAAGCTTTCCGGAATCATGCCTGACGATCATGGTATGGGTATCAAGAATATCGGATAGATAAAGATTCCGATTATTCCAGAAAGTATCGGCCGGATCAATAAAAACAAAATCTGATTTTTGTTCGGAATAAATATCCAGTATTTTTTGAGAGGGTTTGGTGCTGTTGCCGATGATGCCGTCCACCTTCCGTTCAAGCCGTTCTTCAAGCTTGGTAACAAAATCTTTTCCGGAAAAATGATGGGTTTCTCCGAATTTGGTCATTATATTAATGATAAAAATGATTTTTGCCGGAGTTTTTTCAAGTGCTTCTTTAACCCCGGGAACAATCAGATTGGGAATCACACTGGTAAATAAATCGCCAGGTCCGATAAAAATATAATCTGCCTGCTCAATAGCATCCAAAACCGGCGGGTATACTGAAACAGAGGAATGGTGATGGGGAACCAAAAAGACATCTTTTATGCGTTCTCTCTGGGTCCCCCTGGGCAGGTCAATGGCTTCTTCGCCATAGATTCGTTTCCCGTCCGTCAATTCCGCCACAAGCGTAGCGCGATCAAGGGTGACGGGGAGTATGGCGCCGTCCACATCCAGTATTTCAGCCAGGGCGGCAACGCCGGCAGGAAAATTTCCTGTATATCTTGAAAGCATGGTCAACAACATGTTGCCGGCACTATGGCCTTTGAGGCGCCGGTCCTTTTTAAACCGTTTTAAAAGAATGGACCGGCAGGTGTTCTGATAGGGGGAAAGGGCAAGGATGCATTTCAGAATATCACCGGGCGGCAGAATGCCGAGTTCGTCTCTCAGTCTGCCGGTGCTTCCTCCTGAATCCACCATGGAAACAACAGCAGAGATTTGGATGTCATCCAAATCTCTTAACCCGGATAATAATGCAAACTGGCCGCTTCCGCCACCAATGGTAACAATTCGTTTATCTTGTGCTTCCATGCCGCTCCTTTTCTGATTCATCAAAGCAATGATGTTGCCCTTTATTTTTTTGTATAAATTTGCATGAAGGTATACCAGACAATGAGCTAAATGTAAAAATATTATTCTGAAAGCAGCATCTGGGCAATGGTCTCCTTGATTTTACCGTTTCTTTTTGATGTTATCCGGTAATCCGACTCAATCTGAACCATGTTTTGATAAAAAGGAGTCCTATCAAATGGGATATAGGCTTTCTTATTGAACCGGCCGGACTCACACCCTTTTCCCATCAGGGGATTGGATCCGGGGTTTCTGATTTCATGGGGAAGGCCGTGAAGTCTGCAAATCATTGGCCGGTAAGGGTATACAATGCATTTTTCGTTTTCATTCAGTGGGCACATAATTTTCAGGCTTTTGATTTCACCATCGGCTGGAAAGATTTTTTGAAAGTAGTCTTCGGCCCTTTCCAGGGCGGCTTTTTTTTTCTTTTGGTCAAGCTGATCAAACCCGTAAAGCAGATATGCCTTTTCAATGTGGGTGTGATGAAAAAACAAAGATCTACAGCAATTATCCTCGCAGCCGTTGCACTGGAATTGATATGAGTCGGCAATTTTTTTCCAGGCAGTATCCATTAATTGATAAAGACTGGGAAGAGATTCCGGAATGCTGTTATCTATCGGCAAAAGGTTAAACCATGGGTTTGGGGAAAAAGGTTTTAGAATAAAGATTCAGGGCATACCGGTCTGTCATGCTGGCAATGATGTCACAAACCGATCGCTTTAATGAGTTTTTTGAAGCATCCCATGGGGCCATTTCCATTTTTTCGAGTTCAATTTGCAAAGCATCGGGATGGTCGATAAAATAATTATAAAGGCCGATGATAATATTTTTTGCCTTTACAAATTCTTCATGGACCGCGGGTGAGCGGTATACCTTATCATATAGGAATTTGCGCAAAATGGTCATAGCATGGAAGGTATCTTTGCCCATATCAAGAATGAATTTGCCATTGTCAGGACCGCTGTGGTAAACCAGCTGTTCGATCATGAGACTTGCTCTACGGGAATGCGTTTTCCCGAGCTTTTTAATACAGATATCCGGAACATCGGAAGGCATGATGACTTTCCCTCTTAAGGCATCATCAAGGTCATGGTTTAAATAGGCAATGATGTCGGCAATTCTGACGATTCTTCCTTCCACGGTAATGGCGGTTTCACCGGGGGTGGAAGGAATGATGTTGCCGAATCCTTTGGAATGCTTCAGAATGCCGTCCCTGACCTCCCGGGTGAGGTTCAGGCCTTTCCCTCTGTTTTCAAGAGAGTCAACGACCCTGAGGCTTTGATCGGAATGGGAAAAATGAGAGGAATATACCTCAATCAAGGCGGTTTCACCTCCATGACCAAAAGGCGTATGTCCAAGATCATGACCCAGGGCAATGGCTTCGGCCAAGTCTTCATTAAGCCGCATGGCTCTGGCGATGTTTCTGGAAATTTCAGCAACCTCAAGGGTATGGGTCAAACGGGTCCGGTAATGATCCCCTAAAGGGGAAAGGAAAACCTGGGTTTTGTGCTTCAGCCGCCGAAAGGAGTTTGAATAAACAATCCTGTCCCGGTCAAGCTGGAAAGGGGTCCGGATATTGCAGATATCATCTTCGGCATGCCGTCTTTTGACATCAGTGCTGGGTGTTCCATATTCAGACAGAAAATTCTTCTCTCTGATCTGGAACCGCTCCCTTATGGAAAGAGTATTGTCCGAAAGTTCATCTTTTAAATATGGTTTCTTCTGTGCTTCCATAATTTTTATTGAATAATTAATTAAATTCAATAAAATACAGAAATTACCGAAAAAAGCAAGGATTATACAGCTTTCGGTTTTCCGGCAATACGCAAGATCTTCCTTTCAAAAGGATTTATGAGACAAGAGGGTTTGATTTTGAATGATACATATTATATGATGCTGGCTTTGGAGCAGGCTGCCCATGCGTTTGACAGGGGAGAATTCCCGGTAGGCTGTGTAATCGTTCAGGATGGAAAAGTGGTGACGGTGGGCTCAAGGAAGGGAACAACGCCTGATAAATTTTTATGCAGTGAAATTGATCATGCAGAAATAAGGGCGCTGAAATCACTTGAAACCATTGATAGCTGTTTTGATCCGGGAAAGGCAGTCCTTTATGTTACCATGGAGCCGTGTTTGATGTGTTTTGGAGCTATAATTCTTACCGGCATAAAAAAAATTGTATATGCCTATGAAGACCCCATGGGCGGGGGAACGGGGTGTGATTTAAGGCAGTTACCTCCCCTATATGAAAAATGCGGGATTGAAGTTATCCCTGGCGTGCTTCGTCGGAAAAGTCTTGACCTTTTTGTCCGTTTTTTTAATAAAGAAACCAATTTATATTGGAAAAACAGTTATTTGGAGACATATACCCTGGACCAAAAAATGATGGAAACCCAACAGAAATAATACTTGCAATTTTAGGTATGTGTCATTATAATCGCAGGGTTATTCTTGTTCTATTAAAATAAAAACAGAATCTTGTAGGTGCAGGAGGTGTGGGATATCTACTAAGCGAGGAAAGCAGGATCAGGTAAACGTGAATAGGGGGATTCGGTCGAGTCAGGTCCGGGTCATCGGTTCCAGTGGCGAGCAGATAGGGATACTGCTCATTGAAGAAGCCTTAAGGGCTGCTGCTGAGGAATCTTTGGATCTGGTTGAAGTTTCGCCGGATGCAAAACCACCTGTCTGCAAGATAATGGATTTTGGAAAATACAAATATGAATTGACCAAAAAAAAGCAGGAGGCCAAGCGTAAACAAAAAATCACCCAGATTAAGGAAATCAAGGTGCGGCCCAAAACAGACGACCATGATCTTGAAACCAAAGTAAAGCACATTGAAAAATTTATCAGCAAGAATGATAAGGTCAAGATTACAATGGTGTTCAGAGGAAGAGAGTTTACGCTTCAGGAGCAGGCAAATGCAATTTTGGAAAAGATTACTGCGATGACTGCTGGGTTTGCCGTGGTCGATCAGGCTCCGAAATTTGAAGGCCGTTTCATTACAATGCTTTTGGGTCCCAAATAACCCGGATTTCTGCTTTGGAAAAATAGCAGAACTGCTTTAAATTACATATTAAATGTATGGTGGTATATTTAGTTTTTTTATTATACCGCCATCTCTTTTTTGAAATTGCAATACAGGAGAAAAACAAAATGCCGAAGATAAAGACATGCAGAGCGGCTGCAAAACGGTTTAAGAAAACAGGATCAGGGAAATATAAATTTAAGAAATCCCATGCCAGTCACATTTTAACTAAAAAAACAACAAAAAGAAAAAGATCCCTTAGGCAAGCTCAGATTATTGATAAGGATAATATGGTGGAAGTCCGGCGTTTATTGCCCAATGGGTAGATTCAAATCTTTTTTATGGTTTGATTTAAAGAATTCAGAGAATTGAGGAGTTTGACAACATGAGAGTCAAAAGAGGATTTAAAGCAAGAAGGCGTAGAAATAAGGTTCTTAAGCTTGCAAAAGGTTTCAGGGGCGGGAGAGGCAAACTTTACCGAACTGCTGCTGACAGCGTTGATAAAGCATTGATGTATGCGTATCGGGATAGACGGGCACGGAAAAGAGATTTTAGAAAACTCTGGATCATCAGAATCAATGCTGCTGCAAGAATGAATGACTTGTCCTACAGCAAATTTATAAACGGGCTGAAATTGAGCGGCAGTGAATTGGATCGAAAAGTATTGGCAGATCTTGCAATCTGCGATCCTGCTGCATTTTCTCAGTTGGCATCAAAAGCTAAATCTCAATTTAATTAGATAACGAGATTAAACGATTTGCGAGGGTGTTTTGCAAAACACTATAGTTGGAATTGAAACAGAAGCGCTTGAAAGCATAAAGCTGGCAGGCGATTCGGCTGCGCTTGATCTGATTTCCATAAAATATCTTGGCAGGAAGGGAATTCTCACTGGATTTTTACGCCATATTTCTTCTCTTCCTGAGGATGAGCGGCCTGATGCCGGTAAAAATGCCAATATCCTGAAAATAAAGCTTGAAAAAGCGATTCAGGCAAGACAAATGCAAATCCAAGCCGAGAGTGATAAGGATTTACAGGGCATAGATGTAACACTCCCGGGAAGATTTGTCCAAAGAGGCTCTTTTCATCCCATTACCCAGGTGGCCGGAGAGATCAGTGATATTTTTCTAAGGCTCGGGTTTGATATTGCCGAAAGTCCTGAAGTTGAAACGGATTATTATAATTTCGAAGCATTGAATATCCCTAAATATCATCCTGCACGGGATATGCAGGATACTTTTTATGTATCGGATAATATCGTTCTGAGAACCCACACCTCCCCTTCACAGCCCCGTGTCATGGAAAAAACCAAACCTCCGGTGAGGATTATTTCTCCTGGAAAAGTGTTCCGGTGCGATTCGGATATTACGCATACCCCTATGTTTCACCAGGTTGAAGGGCTGATGGTGGATAAGAATATTTCTTTTGGTGATTTAAAAGGGATTTTAACAACCTTTGTGCATCAATTTTTTGATAAAGACACATCGTTGCGTTTCAGACCCAGTTTTTTCCCTTTTACCGAACCCAGCGCTGAAGTGGATATCTGTTGTGTCATGTGCAGAGGAGCAGGCTGCCGGATCTGTTCAAAAACCGGATGGCTGGAAGTCCTGGGTTCGGGTATGGTTCATCCTGCAGTGTTTGAAAATGTCGGGTATGACACATCCCAATACACCGGGTTTGCATTTGGTATGGGGATTGAGCGTCTCGCCATGCTCAAATACGGGATTGACGACATCAGAAAATTTTTCGAAAACGACATCCGTTTCTTAAGGCAGTTTTAATTATGAAAGTCAGTTTGAACTGGTTAAAAGAATATATTTCTGTTGACCTTGAGCCCTCCGAAATTTCAAAAAAGTTAACCATGGCCGGCCTTGAGGTTGAGGCAGTCGAAGAAAAATACGATTACCTCGATCGTGTGGTTGTTGCAAAAGTTTTGGAAGTCAAACCGCACCCAAATGCCGGTAAGCTCTCTGTTTGCAGGGTTGATGCAGGAATGGGTAAGGATCTTCAGATTGTCTGCGGCGCTCCGAATGTCAGGAAAGGCATGTTTTCACCCTGTGCCCTTGAAGGGGCTGTATTGCCCGGAGAATTCAAAATCAAGGCCGGCAAACTCAGAGGAGAGGTCTCCCAGGGGATGTTATGCAGCGCATCTGAATTACGGCTTGATTTGGATGCTTCCGGCATTATGGATCTTGAAGGCGATTTTCAAATCGGCACCCCCCTTGATAAGGCATTGAAATTATCTGATACCCTATTTGAAATCAACCTGACTCCCAACCGGCCGGATTGCCTCAGCATAATTGGTGTTGCAAGGGAAATCGGAGCTTTTTCCGAAGTCGATGGAAAACTGAAGCTTCCGCTATTCTCATTGCCTCAAAACAAAATCGGAAAAGAGTCCATCCACAGCTATGCCAAGGTTGAGATTCTGGATGCGGATCTTTGCCCGAGATATAGTGCCGGCCTCTTGTTTAATGTGAAAATTAAGCCCTCTCCGTTCTGGTTGAAGGATAAACTTGAGAGCGTCGGGCTTGCTTCCATTAATAATGTAGTGGATATTACCAATTTTGTGATGATGGAGACAGGGCAGCCACTTCATGCCTTTGATTTTGACAATGTTGCCAAGGGTAAAATTATTGTCAGAAGAGCAGGCAGTGATGTCGAATTTAAAACACTTGACAGTAAAACCCACACCCTTCAGCCGGATATGCTCATGATCTGCGATGGTGAAAGGCCGGTGGCAATTGCCGGTGTCATGGGAGGCGAAAATTCAGAGATCACGAATGCCACCACCCGTGTTCTGATTGAAAGCGCATATTTTAACCCTATCTCCATAAGGAAGACCGCAAAGATAACCGGAATTGCAACAGATGCATCCCATCGGTTTGAACGCGGCATTGATCCGGACGGCACGATGAATGCCCTGAAAAGAGCGATTTCCCTTATGGCGGAACTCTGTGATGCCACCATTGCAGAAGGGTGTATTGATGTGTATCCGGAAAAATTTGTACCGATTGATATCGAATTAAGCCCAAAAGCTCTGAATATAAGACTGGGGACTGATTTTGATGCAAACAGCCTAAAGCAGTTCCTGGAATCTGTAGAATTCAAAGTTGAAAAAAAGAATGATGAAAAACTGGTGGTGAGTGTTCCTTCTTTCAGA
>CAZWMY010000142.1:0-10801 GCA_964635025.1 uncultured Desulfobacula sp.
TCTGGGCGAGATCATCGCCGATGAATTCATTGCCGGCCATGGCCGTGGTGGTTTTTCCGCATCCGCTGGGGGCGGCTCCGGCAAACCAGGTAATACGGCCCTTGGGGCCGTGGATCCCGGTGATAAACATATGCTCGGACAATTCATTTCCCGGGTTTTCATAAACTGCCTTATCCACGGCAAACCTATGGTTTCCTTTTTTCAGGAGCAGGGTATTGCCGGCATAGGTGCATTTCCAGGCATAGGTGGTCCGAAATTTACGATCCATGAAAACCCTTGCATCGGGAAGGTCTTTGGTGCGGTTTAATCCTTCGCTGTGCACATTGGTGAAAAAATGACCCAGGGTTTTGGCTTCTTTTTCAAAAGCAGCATAGGCATTTCTGTAAAGAAGCTCTGCGCTGTGGGAAACATAGGCGGAGCTGGTGATTTCAAGGGCAGGGTTGGAAACCGGAGAGCCCACAGGCCCTCTCATATAAAACCCGATGATCATGGTTTTATCTTTCATGATACCGGTTAAATTGGATTTGACCTGCGCAAGTGCTGTTGGTCTGTCCATCCGGTTGGCAAGAGATGAAACTTCATCTTCCGGGTTTGCAATATAAAAGGTTCGGTCAACAATCCTGCCCTGCTCCTTGGCAAGATCGAAATGGATGGTGTGACCTTCCATGGCAAGAAGGCTTTCTTCTTTTTTTTCAAGGGCGAGAGTTTTGATGAATTTCTTATCTTCCAAAGAACCTGTATTCACAAAAACCGACCGGGGGTCGCAAACCACAATAGAATTGGCAATTCTAATTAGAACTTCAGGGTGGTTGACCTGAAGAATCCGGTTCAAGTGCTCCTTGTCCATATATTTTTTGAATACTTCTTTGGCATTGGCTTCAGAAGCCACTTTTCCCAGTTCGCTAATGATATCCATATCTTTATCCATATTCTGCATTTTTGGTATTGTCTCCAATATCATATAAGGTTAAGGCTTTTTTTACATTAAGGGTATGTAATATAATTATTTCTTTGTTTTTTCAATAAAATAAAGTTTCGTTGTGTTATTGTAATAACCGATATAAAAACAGCCGGATGGAAAAATGAATGACCCAAATTTTTAAAAGGAATCAAATGAAAGAAAAAATAGTTGCGGATTTACACAATCATACCACTCTATCGGACGGAGAATCCAGTCCGGAAGAATTGATAAAAAAAGCAAAATCGCTGGGATTAAAGGCTATAGGGGTTACTGACCATGATACTTTAAAAGGGTTGAAAACCGCAATATCGGCAGGAAAGAAATTGGGAATCGAAGTCATTCCGGGGGTGGAGATTTCCATCCGCTTCAAGAGACCCTTTTTTACCGGGACCCTTCATCTTTTGTGTTATTTTTCTTTGGATCAGCTAAAAAATGAAGAATTTCTGGCGGAAATGAATCTTGCCCTGTCCAGAGGAAGGGGAGAAACCCTTGACCGTGCAAGAATAAAAGAGATCAATCGCTTTTTCGGTCCAAACGGGAAAACTCCGGTATTGCAGCGGGACATGGAATTCGAAGATATTGCGAGGCTGAGCAATAATGCCACAAGGCGTCATTTTGCCCTGGTATTAAAGGACGGTTTTGGGATTAAAGACAATGAAATAATTCATGCCGTCCTTGGAAATGACAGCCCTGCCTATCTTCCATCCGGAACGGAATTGGACGATATCCGGGGGATTATCCGGAGAAAAGGAGTCCTTTGCGTGCTTGCTCACCCGGCGGCCGGGTCATTTCCGGGCAAAGGACATTATAAGGAAGTCCTGCCCCCCATGGACATTGTGCTTCAGATTCTGCCGGAGTTTATCGAAGCCGGCATTCACGGCATTGAGGTCTATTATCCCGGACATACAAAAGAGCATCAGGAATTTTTAAAATCACTGGCAGCCCGGCATCATCTTCTTGTCACAGGAGGATCGGACGGGCATGACGACAAAGATCGCCCAACCGGTGTGGAGGGCTTAACCGAATCAGAATACAAAATATTTAAGGCGGCATTATCATGAGAAGAAAAGAAAGAGAAATCAAAGACTTAACAGAGATCGAACAGATTTTAAAAGACAGCAAAATCCTGCGCCTGGCCTTGGTAGATGGTGATAAGCCCTATGTTGTCCCTATGAATTTTGGATACAAAGATAGGGCACTTTATCTGCACAGTGCGCCGGAAGGAAGAAAAATAGATCTGATAAAGAAAAATCCCAATGTCTGTTTTGAGGTAGACGAGGTCGTTCATTTCAGAAAAGCAAAACTTGCCTGTGACTGGGGCGTGGCATACAAAAGTGTGATCGGGTCCGGCAAAGCTGTTTTGCTTCATACCCCTGATGAGAAACGGCAGGCCTTTGATATCATTATGGCACAGTATTCCGATCGGGAGTTTGAATATTCCCATAGCATGCTTGAAAAAACAATTGCCATAAAAATCGAGATTGAAAAGATGACAGGCAAAAAATCCTGAAGAGGACGAAGGGTTTGCCTGTTAAAAGGCCCTTTTTTTTTCCATCCGGTAAAGGATCACAAGGCAGCCAAGCCCTGAAAGGGTGATGCCGGCTGCAATATTAAAGGATACCTGATAGGCAAAGCTTTCACTGGTCCCCAGGGAAATCAGGATATCTGTCACCGGCCCGGCAATAAAGGTTCCGGCCATTCCCCAGCTCAGGAAAAAAGTGGCATTGAAAACGCTGAAAAGGGTTCCTCTTTTTCCGGCAGGGATATAATATGAGGCAAGCTCATAGGAGGCCGCCATAATAATCACTTCCGAGAACCCCATCAAAAATGAACTTGTGCCGATCATCCAGAGGGAGTCGGTCACCCCAAGGATTAAAAGAGACAGGCTTGCCGCCATGGTGCCATAGGTCAGAAGGTTTCTGACACCCGTTCTTTTGAGCAGAAACCCTGTAACAAGACCTGAGATGATAATACCGACAGACCGGATATTGACCACATGGCTTAAGGTGATGGGCGACAGATTCAGGCCGGATTCAAGGGTCAGATACTGGGCCAGGGTTACGACAATGGAATTGCGGCCGAAATTGATCAGAACCATGGCAATAACGAAAACCTTGAAAATAAAGGCCGGGTATGGCTCTGCCGTTGGATTTATAGAGGAAGGGGCCTCCACCTTTTTTATCCCGCCCTCAGGCACCATGAGCATGGGGCAGACGGAGAAGAACATGGCCCCTGCCGACATGAAAAAAAGAGCCCCGTGATAAAACCCCCATCCAGGAAATGCCGTGCCCATCCTGTCATATAAGAGCCCGCCTGCAAGAACGCCGATAATTCTGCCGATGCCGCCAAAGCTTTCAAGCTTTCCCATTATCTTTCCCCGGTCCTGTTTCGGGTAGATATCCGAGATCAGTGCGCTCCATCCGATATTGGACATGGACCAGAAAATTTCTATGACGCAAAGCCCCATGATAATCACCCATCCGGCCATGCGCTTGTCAACCGGGATCAGATGAAGATAATAGAGCAAAAGCGTGCCGATGCCGCCAAGGATTTCACCTTGGATGATCAGAGACCTTCGTTTCTGGTGTTTGTCTGAAAAGGTTCCCCAGAGATAACGTTGGGAAAGCACATTTAAAATCATGGGAAGGGTTGCGAAAAGGGTTGTTTCCGTAACCGACAGTAAAAGAAAATGCCTCAGGTAAATGGTGAGATAGCTGTAAAAAAGCCCTCGTCTGAACATGGCGATCATTTGAAACGAAGCTATGCCGATGAAGATTTTCATGAGACTTGATGTTGTAGCAGTGAAGGACTTAAAAGGCAATGCAGGGTTTTTTATTTTCTTGAATATTGAAATTTTTTTTTTTATAGTGAAGTCATATATCCGGATCGTCTAAGACAGATTTCAAAAAATCTAATAGTTTAACAAAGCATTTTGGAGACATTCGACCATGGTTAAATCCTTTCAGAAAAGTCTTGATTTAAAGCTGGCCGCATCTTTGTTTATTGTTTTATTACCGGCTTTTTTTGTCTTAATTGTTTCAATGAATTATTTTCAATCTTTTGAGATAAGAACAGCAGCCATAATTTTTTGTTTTCTTTTTGTCATGGCAGCCATGGGATGGGTTTGCCGAATTGTTTTTTTCAACCCACTGAAAATGCTCACAAAAGGCCTTGAAAAATCAATCAAGGGGCAGGAGCGAGACCTTACCATCCGGCTTTCTTTGAACCGGCAGGATGAGATCGGCATCCTTGCCGACTGTTTTGATCAGTTTGTTTCAAATCTGGATAATATCATCATGAATATCGGGCAGAAAACAGAGACCGTCGCGGCATCCTCATCCGAAGTCTTTATGGCTTCCGAGCGGATGCACGAGGAATCTTCCGATCTGTCCATGCGGTCCAATTCCGTTGCTGCGGCTGCTGAAGAAATGAATTCAAGCATGCATACGGTTGCGGCGGCCAGTGAAGAGGCGTCCACCAATATCTCCATGGTGGCTGATGCAGCAAGCCTCATGCAGGCCAATATTACCGGGATTGCCCACAATTGTGATAAAGCCAGACAAATTTCAAACAATGCAAAAAATCAGGTGGATACGGCAACTGAAAAGGTGGGACGTCTGGGTGAGGCTGCTAAAGAAATCAGCAAGGTGACCCAGGTCATTACGGATATTGCCGAACAGACCAATCTTCTGGCTTTGAATGCCACCATAGAGGCTGCAAGGGCTGGTGAAGCGGGAAAAGGATTTGCCGTTGTTGCAGGGGAAATCAAGAACCTTGCCTCCCAGACCGCCCAGGCAACGGAAAGCATCCGGGAAAAGATTGAGGGAATACAGAAATCCACCCGCGAGACGGTTTTTGAGGTCGGCAATATTTCTGAAGTCATTTCCAGTGTGAACCATATTGTCAACGAGATCGTCAAGGCCATTGAGGAACAGTCGCGGACAGCAACGGAAGTGGCGGGCAATATTGAACAGGCTTCCATTGGTATTTCCGAAGTGAATGAAAATGTGGCCCAGAGCTCCCAGGTGGCCTCGGAGATTGCAAGGGATATTGCCCAGGTGGACGGTATTGCATCTGAAATGTCTGAAAGGGCAGGAGGGTTGACCGGCGGTGCAAAGGACCTGGATCAGCTTTCCATGAACTTAAGACAGATGATCAGTATTTTCAGGGTGTCCATGGATCAGAAAAAGGAGGCTTCGGATTCAGGTGTGGCAGAAAAACATATCCCGGAACTGATGCCTTGGCGATCAGGTCTTGAGACCAATATCAAGGAAATTGATACCCAGCACAAAGAACTCGTGCGCCTGATCAATATTCTGCACAAAGCCATGAAACAGCAGCGTGGGGCAAAGGAAGCCGGTGGAATTTTAAACGACCTTGCAAAATACACCGTGTTTCATTTTGGCTTTGAGGAAGATTTGTTTCAAAAATATGGTTACCCGGAAAACGAAAATCACAAAAAGATCCATAAAGAGCTGATCGAAAAAGTCAAAGCCTTTCAGAAGGCTTTTGAGACAGGAAAGGCAACCGTTACCATGGATCTGATGGACTTTCTTGTGGACTGGCTCAAAACCCATATCATGAAAACAGATATGGCCTATGTCCCGTTTTTAAAGGGAAAACTGAAAGCTGATTAAAGGGGATTAACCCAAGAGGGCCAGACAAAAAATGAAGGCGCCGGAGAAAATATCAAGCCCGTCAACACGGCATGAAGTCCAAAAAATACTTGAGCTTGCCGTGAGCTGCAAATTTTTATCGGCAGAGCAGGAAAACGAAATCTTGCTGAAGCTTGCCGGTCTGCCGGAAAAAAATCCGGACAAATTCACGGCCCAATTGCTGTTCAAGGAAAAAATCCTTCCAAAAGATAAAATTGAACTTCTTTTTGCAGTTAAAAAACATCTGGATGTCCTGGTGCAAGACAGAATGTTTGGAAAACTGGGGGTTGCCAATCAATTCGTCAGCCAGGAGAAAGTGGATCAGGCGCTGGGGCTTCAGGTTGATATATTCAGGAAAAATAAGAAAAGCGTCAAGATCGGTGATATCCTGGAAAACATAAAGGAAATTTCTCCTGCCGAAAAAACTGCCATTCTCTTAACCCAGGACCGTATTAGGGATGAGCTTTTGGCAGAAGCCCTGAACACCATTGCAACCACCGAGATGGAAAAAATAGATATCAGCAGAAGGTTTGGTGCCATTGCCATAAAAATGGAACTGATCACACCCAAACAGTTAAACAGAGCATTAAAACTCCAGGAGAAAGAAGTTAAGGAAAAAGGAACCAAACGATTCCTGGGTGAAATAGTAAAGGAGCTCTTCGGTATCACGGACAAAGATATCCTGAAGATCCTGAAAACTCAAAAAGTGCTTGAGACAAAGCGGCTGAATCTGAAGAAAAACATAGAAGAGTTTCAATCCGGGAAAACTGTATTCGAACGTCCTGCGCTTTTGGTAACACCCGTGGACCAGGTTGTTTCAATCCGTGAAATCCACTCTGATATTATAGAAGATATGGATGAATCAGGCGGCCCCTTTATTTTGCATGTAAAGGGCAATATTGCCCGGGGGGTGACGGTTTTTTGCCATGGGGTGCGGGTTGAAGGCGATATCCTGGGAAATGTTACAGTCACAGGCGATATCATGGTAAAAGGAAATATCGGAAAAAGTCTGAAAAGCGCTGAGATCTTATCTGATCCGGTTTTTATCACTGCTGAAGGCATCATCGAAGTAAGCAGGCATATTATGAATGCAAAGGTGTTTGCCGCCAAAGGGGTTCTTGCCCCCCATTCAGATATTGTGTCTTCAGAGGTTTCATCATTTCAAAGCATTGTTGTAAAAAATGTGCTTTCCGCTAATGCAAAGCCTTCGGTATTAAAAATAGGCAGAAAGAATTTTTTTAAGATCGACAATATCAATGCTGCTGTTAGTGAAAAGATGAATGCCTTGAACGGTCTTTTATTTAAAGAGGAACGTGAACAGTTGACCCGGGAATTGATGAAGCAGATTAAGATTCAGGACGGATATCTGGAAAAACAGAATGCACTTTTATATCTGAAAAAAATTCTGGATGATCCTGAACTAAAATCCATAAAAGATATCTCAGAGAAAATAAAAGCAGCTTCCGGAAAAGAACAATATGAACCGATTCCTGAAAACACAAAGACCCGTGAGTTCATGGAAAAAATTATACAGAACATCAATGGAATCGAGGAAAATGCTCAGGATCAATACCTTGGGGATTTATTGGAAAATATTTCCGGCGTGTACCAGGCTGCCGTGATTGCCACGCAAAAGATTGAAAAAAAACATGAGGCCAGGTCAAAATCCATGGAAGCTGAAATGCAAAAGAGCAAAGCTGAGATTGCAGGTCTTAAAAAGCAGATAGAAAAACTCCAATCCCAAAAGGATATTCTGCTGATGAGCCGGGAAAAATCTCAAGCCACGGGCGAGCCGGTCATAAAAGTAAAAAACAGGGTTGATGCCGGCACGCTGATAAAGGGTGAAAAATCAGAGAAAAAAATTGAAACCGCCATTCACGGGGTTTCCTTTAAAGAAGACAGGAAAACCGCAAAGGGAGGCTCAAAAATAATAATAGAAGGATATTTTGAATAATTTTAATATTGATAAAACCAATTTTACAGACCTTGAAGCCTGTGATCCTGATGAGGTAATGTTCCGGACCGGGTGTGAATTTGATGCTGCATCCCGGCAATACCGGATAAAGATATGGGGGCACGAGTACTCAGTGGATCTGGAAAAATATGAGGTTTATCCGCAAAACCATGGCCTTAAATCCTATCATGGGTATCTGTATTTGTTTATTGTGCATTTTCTTATAAAATCAAAACAGATTCTTCCAAAAGGAGAATGGGTGTCTGAGAAAGACATAAAAGGAGGGGCCGCGTTTTTCAGGGGGCCCCATACCATCCCGGCAGATTGGGTCAGTAAAAGATTTGAAAATGATATCAAGGCATTCAGGCTTGCCTGTTTAACACTAGGCGGAATCCCCCTGGAGCTCGCGGACGCAGCCTTTTTATTTCAGATCACCCCTGCCGTGCCTGTGGCAGTGCTATACTGGGTGGGGGATGAGGATTTCCCCAGTGAAACAAAGCTGTTGTTTGACAAAACCATTGAGGAGCACCTGCCTTTGGATATCATCTATGCCCTGGCGGTGGAGATTTGTCATTGCCTGTTAGCAGCTTAGACCCTTTGCTCTTAATTTTACCGATTTATTTCAGTGTATTAAGCAAGGACGATGAGATCTCCAGGAGTTCTTTTTCTTTAAAACAGAACTGCATGTCAAGAAAATTTTCCCTGAATTTTACCACTTTATCCTTGATGCGGATGCCCTGCCTGATGAAATCTCCCATCAAAACCGCCAGCGTCCTGAAATCTTTTTCCTTCATGCCGAACCGTGTCATTTCCGATACCCCCATGCGAAGTGCGCCGGATGCGGTAAATCCTTCTTCAACCGGGGTAGCCTGGTAATTGACGATGATATTGTTCTCTTCAAGTTCCCGGGCGATTTTTGCCCCCTTTCCATAGCCCACATGTAAGATGACCTGGTGGGTGTCGGTGTAGGAAACAGCAGGGTCGCCAGCCACATCCAGCCCGTTTTCCTTTAGTGCAGCTGCAAAGGCTTTGGCATTGGAGATAACGGATTTCTGGTAGTCATCCTTGAAATGATTCATTTCATAGGCTGAACATAAAAGTCCGGTCAGGGTTCCCAGATGATGGTTGCTCACGCTTCCGGGAAAGGTTCTTCGCTGAACCGCTTCCCAGAGACCGTATTCAAGGTCTTCCTCAATGAAATTGGATGCAATGACCCCGCGCTGGGTGCCGAAATAGGTTTTATGGGTGGAGCCTGTGACAATATGGGCGCCTTCTTTTAACGGTTCCTGGAAATAAGGGCCGTAAAGCCCGAGGACATGGGCCATGTCATACATAATAAGGCAGCCGGGTGCAAATTCGTCCACAAGTTTGCGGATTTCAGCCACAGGTTCTTTATGAATGATCATACTTTTGCCGAGAATCATGAGTTCCGGCTGATGCTCTTTGATCAGGGCTTCACAGGTTTTGATATCAATTTTATAGGGGTTGCCTTTTTCAACCGGGAAATTGACAACCGCAGCTTTTTCTGTTTTCGGGTCCCTTGCCACAAAGTCCCGGAGGGCTCCCATGGGCTGGGCGCTCAGATGACCGCCTTTGATGATGTGGTTATTCATGATTTTACGGATACGCCGCTGTTCACTCTTTCGGTCGGTCCGGTTCAAAAAATCCACCAGCGCACTGAAAAAGGCGGCATTGGCCATCTGGCCGGAAATGACTCTTGATTCTATATTCCTGCAGTTGAAATAGGTCTGAAATTCATGGTTTAAAAGGTGTTCCACCTCGTTTATGAATTCCGTGCCCTGGTAATAAAAAACATCTTCCCCGGAAAAGGCTTTGATTTCTTTGTGTTCGGCATAGCGGTTCACCGGGTCGCTGATGGATAAAAGCCGCGACAGATAAGACTGGCTCATCTCGGATGGAATTAAATTAATGCACTGCTTCTGCCGCCATTCATGGTTGTGAATCGCTTTTGACAGAAGCTGACGGACAAGACCGGGGTAGGCCCCTTCATCCCCGGACATTTTTTTGATCCGCAGCTGATCCCCGGGAATGGACCGGACAAAGGGCGGGGCTTCGGAACTCATGTGATAGGGAACCACCACCCCTTCACAGCGTTTTTTCCGGATTTCAATGTCAAGGGTTTCTCCTTCGGTTATGGTGCTGTCAATCAGGGCCATGGCAACAGCTCTTTTTTGTGGCTCTTCTTTAAAAGCCGAATCAAGGCCGGTTCCCAGGGGTTCCTGAAAAGGTATCATGGTGCCGGAAGTGATATAGCCCACGTGGCGGTCTCCGGCAAATACCGGATATCCTTCCCTTGCAATGCCCTTTCCGGTCACGGCTATGGCCATGACCATCCTGGGCAGATCGGAAATGTTTTCAAACCGGCGGTTCATGATGTTTTTAAGGGCCCGGTGCTGGCGGAGCAAGGCGTCTTTTCCGATAAAATCGCCTTTCAAAGGCGAAAAACTCACGGCAAACCTGGATAATTTGGAGGCAAACAAGGGGATGGGCTTTTGGTCATGATCGGTTCCAAGTTCATGGCCGTAAAGGGGGAGGCAGGCTTCCAGCCGCAAGGTATCCCGGGCACCAAGTCCGATGGGCACGGCGCCTTTTTCCATGAGAAGAGTCCACAAAGAAAGGGCATGTTTATTATCGATAAACAGTTCGAATCCCAAAGGTTCACCTGTATACCCGGTTCTGGCCAGAAAGGTTTCCATCCCGTTGATGGTTACAATGGAAAGATTGTTCCGGGCCGGTTCCGGCAGGCTGCCGCTGGTTATAACCTGCTCAATAATGGATTTTGAAAGAGGCCCCTGAAGAGAGATCATGGCAATTTCAAAGGTTCTGTCCAGCATTTCAATAGCCTTAAAATTTTTAAGATGGGTTTTGAAATGCGCCACATCTTTTTCCCGGTTGGAGGCATTGACCACCAGGAGAAATTCATCCGGTTTGAACCGGTATAAATACGCATCATCGATGGCACCGCCGGTCTCATCCTGGATCAGGGTATACTGGCTTTCACCCACATTCAGGGCAGCGGCATTGTTGGTCAGGACATGCTGAAGAAAGGGCAGCGAGTCTTTGCCCTTGAAATAAAGCCGCCCCATGTGCGACACATCAAAAATCCCCGCGGTTTTCCGGGTGGACATATGTTCACTCATAATACCGGCCGGATATTGAATGGGCATTTCCCAGCCCCCGAATTCAACCATCTGGGCGGACAGATCCAGG
>CAZWMY010000143.1:0-10653 GCA_964635025.1 uncultured Desulfobacula sp.
TGTTCCCAGCGTCAATGAATGGATCAAAATGCCCTGTGAATCTGATGACCCACTGGGCGAGGATCATCAGAGCCCGGTGCCGGGGCTGGTTCACCGTTATCCGGATAGGGTTTTATTTCTGCTTCTGGATTTTTGTTCCACCTATTGCCGGTATTGTACACGGTCAAGGGTTGTGGGGCATGGGAATATTCATGCCGGGCGGACAAGATGGGAAAAGGCCATTGACTATATAGCGAGAACTCCAACCGTTCGTGACGTCCTTTTGTCTGGCGGAGATCCACTCACCCTGAGTGATGACCGGCTGGAATGGGTTCTGACCAGATTGCGCCGCATCCCTCATGTTGAAATCATCCGTATCGGCACCAAGGTCCCGACGGTTCTACCCCAAAGAATTACACCTAGGCTTGTAAAAATGCTCAGGCGGTACCATCCCTTATGGATGAGCCTTCATTTTGTCCATCCGGATGAATGCACTCCTGAAACAACCAAGGCCTGCACCATGCTGGCCGATGCCGGTATCCCCTTAGGATCTCAGACGGTTCTTTTAAAGAACATCAATGATTCGGTGGATACCATGAAATCATTGGTGCAGGGGTTGATGAAAATGAGGGTCAGACCTTATTATCTCTATCAGTGCGATCCCATCACAGGGTCCGGGCATTTCAGGACTTCCATAAAAAAAGGTCTTGAGATCATCCGCGGTCTTCGGGGATTTACAACCGGGTATGCCGTTCCCACTTATGTTGTGGATGCTCCCGGTGGCGGGGGGAAAATTCCTTTAATGCCGGATTATATTCAGGGACATACATCTGAAGACATGGTCCTGAATAATTATGAAAACAAATGTTTTACATATCCTGATCCTCTTCCCGGGGAAGGTGTGTTTTAAATACGCATGCTAAGGGATGTTTTGTTTAAAAAGGAGAAGGATAATGAAAATCGGACTGACCTATGACCTTCGCCGGGATTACCTGGACATGGGCTACAGCGAGCTTGAAACCGCAGAATTTGATTCCATTGAAACCATAGAAGGCCTGGAAGGGGCGATTTCAAGCCTGGGGCATGAAACCGTCCGCATCGGTAACGGCAAAAGACTTACCGAACGTCTTGTCAGAGGGGAGCGATGGGATCTTGTCTTTAATATTGCAGAAGGCCTTAAAGGGGTTGGAAGAGAGGCCCAGGTGCCGGCCATTCTGGATTTATATGAAATTCCCTATACATTTTCCGACCCTCTTGTGATGAGCCTTTGCCTCCATAAGGGAATGACCAAACAGATTATCCGTGACGCAGGTCTTGTCACGGCAGATTTTATTGTGGCACATTCCCATGAAGATGTTGATCTTGTTGTCTTTGAACCCCCGTTTTTTGCCAAACCCGTTGCCGAGGGAACCGGTATCGGGATCACGGCTAAATCCGTTATACATACCAGAAAAGAACTGAAAGAGACCTGCCGAAATCTTATTGAGCAATTCCGACAGCCGGTTCTGATTGAAGAATTTCTTCCGGGCAGAGAATTCACCGTGGGGCTTGCAGGTACGGGAAAAGATGCCAAAGTGCTTGGAACCATGGAAATCCTGCTCCTGGACGGAGCGGAAAAAGAAGTCTATTCCCTTGAAAACAAGGAAGGCTGGGAAGGCCGGGTGAGTTACAAACCGGTCAGCCCTGAAAAAGACCCCTTGATAGGGGAGGTGGAAACTCTGGCTTTAAAATCCTGGAATATTCTGGGATGCCGGGATGGGGGCCGCATTGATATCCGTTGCGACCATCTGGGGCGGCCCGGGTTTATTGAGGTAAATCCCCTTGCAGGGCTTCGTCCTGAATATTCTGATTTGCCAATGGTCTGCGGCTTTTTCGGGACATCCTATGTCCGACTTATTGAAATGATCCTGGAATCTGCAATAAAGCGGATTCCAACACGCGGGGAATCGTGAACCGGACCATTGCCGTTGTTTACAATGCGGTAAAGGACAGCAGTCTGCCCGATGAACAGGATGTGCTGACCCAGGTCAATGCGGTTTCCGAGGCCCTTATATCTTTGGGTTATCAACCGGAACCGGTGTCCTGCAATCTTGATCTTGAGAGTCTGAAATCAAGGCTGACGGCCCTTGATCCCCTTGCTGCGTTTAACCTGGTCGAATCCCTTGATGGTCACGGCCGGTTGATCCAGGTTGTTCCGACACTTCTGGATGCGCTGCGCATTTCTTATACCGGGTGCCCGGCCGAAGCTGTTTTTGCAACTTCGCATAAAGTCATGGCCAAGGAAAGGATGAAAGCGGCAGGACTTCCGACACCGGAATGGATCAATCCGGTCCCGCAGGATATGCCCTGGACAGGGGCAACAGGATTTGAAGACCTGCATGAAAGGCTTTGGATTATTAAATCCCTCTGGGAACATGCGTCTTTGGGTCTGGAAAAAGAAAATCTGGTTCATGGAACAGCAAGAGAAATTCATAGGCTTTTATCCGACTGCAAACCAGATATGGGAGGCACTTGTTTTGCCGAAGCCTTTATCGAAGGCAGGGAATTCAATCTTTCCCTTTTGGATACACCGGAAGGCGTCCGGGTTCTTCCTCCGGCAGAAATCCTGTTTGACGGATTTGCGGCAGAGTCACCCAGGATTGTCGGATATAAAGCCAAATGGATGCCGGATTCGGATGAATATCAAAATACACCCCGGTGTTTTGATTTTACGGATTCCGACAAGGAGGTGTTGGCAATTTTAGAAAGTCTGGCGATCAAATGCTGGCAGTGTTTTGGTTTGAGAGGGTATGCCAGGGTGGATTTCCGGGTGGATGATAAAAACAACCCCTTTATTCTTGAAATCAATACCAATCCTTGTATTTCACCTGATGCCGGATTTGCTGCCGCTTTAAGCCGGGCAGAAATTTCATATTACCATGCGATAGAACACATCCTGAACCGGAGAAGTCAACCTCCCAGGAAAGAAGCCTGATGCTAAAGGAATGCAAAGAAAAGATCTCTGTCATCCTCAATGACCGCCATACCCTTCATCATATCCATGAGCGGGGCTATGTGGAATCTCCCATCAGGGTAGGAAGCATTCTCTTGTCTCTTGAAAAGAGCGGCCTTTTTGAGCGTCTGGAGGCAAAACCCTTTCCGGACAATTATATTGATAGTATTCATGATGCGGATTTTCTTGCTTTCCTTATAAAGTCCTGTGAAGAAATTGATGAAAAAAAATCCCTTTACCCGTATGTGTTTCCCATCCGGAATAAGACACGGCCACCAAAAGAATCTGCAGCGCTTCCGGGGTATTATTGCATAGACACGTTTACACCGATTCACCGCAATGCCTATCTTGCTGCCCGGGGTGCGGTTGATGCGGCATTGACCGCGGCCAAGGCATTACTCGAAGGCAAAAGGATTGCATATGCCCTTGTACGGCCCCCCGGGCATCATGCGGAGCGCCGTGCCTTTGGCGGGTTTTGTTATCTGAACAGCACGGCTGTGGCTGCACAGTATCTGAGAAAGCAGGGAAGGGTGGCCATATTGGATATCGATTACCATCATGGAAACGGGCAGCAGGATATTTTCTACAACCGGTCCGATATTCTGACCGTATCTATCCATGGACACCCTAATTTTGCCTATCCTTATTTTACCGGGTTTGAAGATGAAGAAGGCGTGGATGAAGGAAAAGGATTCAATCTGAACATCCCTTTGGGCGAATCCGTCAGCGGGCCGGAATATCACAGGGCATTGGCAAAGGCGCTCAGGCGCATCCTGGAGTTTAAACCTGATTTCCTGGTCCTGGCCCTGGGGCTGGATACAGCCCGTTTTGATCCTACCGGTACCTGGTCTCTTACCCCGGAGGATTTTAAAATTAACGGCAAATTGATCGGTGGGATCGGGCTCCCCATTTTGGTGGTCCAGGAAGGCGGGTACAGAACCCGGAGCCTTGGGTCCAATGCCTTGCATTTTTTTCAGGGCATGGCTGAGGTTGTCTTCAGGGTAAACGGTCATAAAGCGTTTTATGATTTCCATCAAAAGGGGATGAGCATACGGTATGAACCTGTTCCCGAGGATGTGAAACAGATAAGGGATCTTGTGGATACAACCGGATTTTTCAGGCCTGACGAAGTCGATATCGCTGCCGAGCTTGTGGAAGAAAATCTTGAGAAAGGTCCGGCCGAGAGCGGGTATCATTTTGTCATTGCCACAAAAAACGGCAAGGTGATTGGATATGGGTGCTATGGTCCCATTCCTTGTACATTGACAAGCTATGACATCTACTGGATTGCCGTTTCCCCTGATTTTCAGGGAAAGGGACTTGGAAAAATCATCCTCCTGGAAATGGAACGCCTGATTTTTGAGTCCAATGGAAAAAGAGCCTATGTCGAGACTTCGACCCAAATACGATATGCGTCTACCCGTAGTTTTTACGAACGGTGCGGGTACCGGTGTGAAGTAATCCTGGACGACTTCTACGAGCCGGGTGACGGCAAAGCCATATACAGTAAAATAATGGGGTTGAGCCTATAATCAGATACTTTTTTAAGATAGTTTTTAAATTAGTTTTGACAATTTATCATTATCCGATATAATCAAACCTGTTCCACACCTTAATCCTGCCCTGTATTACAAGATCTGATGCTTCACCGCTGGTTTTTAATTTTTATTAATTTTAATCAAGGAGGGTATCATGAGTGACAGTGTTTACAAAATTATTGATCTTGTCGGTTCAAGTCAAAAATCCTGGGAAGATGCAGCTGCCAATGCCATCAAAAAAGCGTCCAACACATTAAAAGAATTAAGGATTGCCGAAGTTCAGAAGATGGATATCAAAATCGAAAACGGCAAGCCCATCACATTCCGGACAAACCTGAGATTGTCATTTAAATACAAAGATGATTAGTGGCCTGCCCGGATAGACCCTTCATGTCTTTCCATCAGAGAATCTATCCGGGCAATGAAAGATCTGACCTTATTTATATCTTTCATGCCCGGATATTTTTCAACGCCTGAAGACACATCCACGCCAAAAGGCCCGGCAGCCCTGATCGCATCTGCAACACTATAAGGTGAAAGCCCGCCGGAAATAATCACAGGTCTTTTGGTTTTTATATAACAGGCTAATTCATAATCCCAGGATTCCGCATTCCCTCCCGGAAGGTTGCCTTTTCCGTATTCAACCAGGAGGGAAGAGGCATTCTCATATTTGTTTGCCTGGTTCAGATAAGGTTCTTTTGCCGCAAAAAGGGCTTTGATAACAAAAAGATTTTCCCTTTTCAATTGGTCCACAAGCCCAGGGGATTCTTTTCCATGGAGTTGAACCCCTTTTAAGGCGCAATGCCTGACTTTTTCCATGATCTCTTTAAAAGAATGATCCACAAACACACCCATAGTCAGTATGTCCTGGGGCAAAACGCTTGTGATCCGGGCAGCCTGATCCATAGTCACATGCCTCGGACTTTTTTCATAAAAAACAAGGCCGATGGCATCCGGGTGAAGTTCGGCACAGGCAAGGGAATTGTCAGGATCAGTCAGACCACAGATTTTTATCCAAGGACGGTTTGGGGATAAAACCGGGGGTGATGCAAATTCACTAGGCATTCCGAAGTTCCCTGATAAATGCAATGGTATCCTTTGCCCTGACAATGCTTTCCCCGACCAGAAAATTAAAAATCCGGGAGGATAGACCCTTTTCTATATCTTTAAAAGATGAAATCCCACTTGCCTGAACCGGGATGATGTCCGATGGGAGAATCGCTGCAACCCGATTTGAAACCGTAAGATCCACTTCAAGGGTCTGAAGGTTGCGGTTGTTGATCTCCACCACCTTTGCCCCGCAGTAATAGGCAATTTCAAATTCTTTTTCAGATGCGATTTCGACAAGAGGTTCCATGCCAAGATCCCGCGCAAGAATGATATAATCCTTTAGCTGGTCTTTGGACAGGATGGGGGTGATCAAAAGAATGGAAGAGGCCCCGGCTTTTCTTGCTTCAAAAATCTGATAAGAGCGGATGGTAAAATCTTTTCTTAATACCGGCAGGTCTGTTGTATTACAAACAATTTCAAGATCCTTTACGCTGCCTTTAAAATATTGGGTTTCCGTCAGGACGGAAATGGCCCTGGCCCCGGCCTTTGTATAGTTTTCAGCAAAAAGGGCAGGGTCAAGATCCGGCTTGATACCTCCTTTGGAAGGGGAGGCTTTTTTGATCTCGGCAATGATTCCGATGTCATCAGGACTGCTTTTTTTTAAGGCGTCAAGAAAACTTGCCTTTTTAGGAGCTTCTTCTGCTTGCCGCCGCAGGGTTTTTAAAGGAATGTTGGATTTGGCCCTGGCCACTTCCTGAGATTTAGATTCCACAACCTGTTTTAAAAAGCCGTCTATTCCCATTTCAGCCATTCTCCTGGGTAAATCGGATAAGCTGCTGAAGTTTTTCAAAGGCTTTTCCGGTATCAATGGATTTTTCTGCAATTGCAATCCCGTTTTTGATGGAACCGGCCATATCTGCGGCTACAAGGGCAGCACCTGCATTTAAAAGCACGATATCCCGTCCGGGTCCTTTTTCACCTTTTAAAATTGCCTTTGTAATAGCGGCATTTTCTTTTTTATCCCCACCCTTCAAATCCTTTGGATCTGCATAGTCTTCAAAAAAATCCAGGGGATTGAGGTCATAGGACCGGATTGCCCCTTGATAAAGCGAAGAAACCCGCGTCAAATCCGTGGTGGTAATTTCATCCATTCCATCATGGCCGTGAACCACAAAGGCTTTGGATACCCCTAACAGCTTAAGGGCATGGGCAAACATTTCCGTCAGTTCAGGAGCATATACCCCGAGAAGCTGGCACCCGGCCGCAGCTGGGTTGGTCAGAGGGCCCAGCATATTGAAAATGCTTCTGATGCCGCATTCCTGTCTGGCTTTGCCGGCATATTTCATGGAGCCGTGATAGAGAGGAGCAAACATGAATCCGATGCCGATTTGATTGATGGCTTCTTCCACAATTTCAGGGTCAGTATTCAGGTTGAGGCCCAGCTCCTCCAGCACATCTGCACTGCCGCATTGGCTTGAAATGCTCCGGTTCCCGTGCTTGGCCACGGTTACACCCGCCCCTGCCACCACAAATGATGTGGTGGTGGAAATATTAAAAGTCCCGGAAGCATCCCCACCGGTTCCGACAATGTCAATCACTTTTTTGGAAAGGGTCTGAATCCGTTTGGCTTTCCGTTTCATGGCCTTTGCAGCACCTGCGATTTCTTCAAAGGTTTCCCCTTTGGTGGCAAGGGCTGCCATAAATGCGCCGATCCTTGCTTCTGATATTTCTCCTGAAAAAATATCCATGAGCATGGAAGCACTGCTTTCCTCATCCAGATTTTGCCCTGCAATGATTTTTTTTAAATTTCCTGTAAAATCCATCATGCTATGCCCCATTGATAAAATTTCGGATCAGTCTTTTTCCTACCAGGGTCATAAAGGATTCCGGATGAAACTGGACGCCTTGAGTGGGATGCAGCCGGTGCCGGATTCCCATGATTTCCCCGTCTTCTGATCTTGCCGTTACCACAAGGCAGGAAGGAAGGGCCTCTTCCAAGACGGCCAGGGAATGATACCGCATGACGGTAAAGGGTTTGGTGATTCCCGTGTAAATATATTCGCCGTCAGCCGTCACCATGGATGTTTTTCCATGCATGATTTTTTTGGCATGGACAATGGTTCCGCCGAAACTTTGGGCAATCACCTGATGGCCCAGACATACCCCCAGGATGGGAATGATTCCGGAAAAATGCCGGACCGCATCAAGGGAAATTCCTGCATCTTCAGGGCGGCCAGGACCGGGAGAGATGACAATGGCCCCTGGGTTTAATGTTTTCAGATCGTCAATGGATATTTTATCATTTCTGAAAACTTCCACATTGGCCCCGGTTTCAAGGATATAGTGGACCAGGTTAAAGGTAAAGGAATCATAATTATCGATCACTGCAACCAACATGTTATCTGCCTCCGCCAGGGCTGCCAAGAGCGAGCCGTAATGCCGTTTCTACACTTTTTGCCTTATTTTTGCATTCCATCAGTTCTTTATCCGGGTCTGAATCATATACAATTCCCGCTCCGGCCTGTACAGTCAGTTTATCATTCTCCATCATGGCCGTTCGGATAGTGATGGCAAAATCCATGTTGCCGGTAAAGGAAATATACCCTGCCGCACCACCATAAACCCTTCTGGGACTATGTTCAAGCGTGGAAATGATTTCCATGGCCCGGATCTTGGGTGCCCCGGTCAGAGTCCCGGCAGGGAAGACGGCCTTGAGAAGGTCATAGGCATCTTTGCCTATTTTCAGATCACAGGTGATATTGGAGACCAGATGCATGACATGGGAATAGCGTTCAATGACCATGGTGTCCGTCACCTGGACGGTTCCGGGTTCGGCAACACGCCCCAGGTCATTGCGCCCAAGGTCGATGAGCATGATGTGTTCGGCCCTTTCTTTTTCATCATTCAATAGTTCATCAGCCAGTTTTCTGTCTTCCTTTTCGGTTTTTCCTCTGGGCTTTGTTCCGGCAACGGGCCTTAATACCGCAATGCCGTTTTCAAGCCTCACAAGGGTTTCAGGCGAAGACCCGGCAATGATGAAATCGATAAAATTCATGAAAAACATATAGGGAGAAGGATTGATATGCCGTTGAGCCCGGTAGATCAGGATAGGATCGACAGAAGTGCGGCAGGAAAAGGCTTGAGAATAGACTGCCTGGAAAATATCACCTTCAACAATATGATCTTTGATGGCTTTAACCCCCCTGATATACTCATGGGCCGGAATTTCCGATTCAAAGCGGACATCCGCGGCTTGGGCTTGTTTTTCAGGAACAAAGGAGGTGTGAATGGTTTCAACCATTTTTTCAAGTCTGTCCATGGCCTGAACAAAACTTTTTTCCGGATTTGAACCCTCATTCAGATAGCAGATCTTAAGGCAGATCAAGGATTTTTTAATATTATCAAAAACAATCATTTCATCGGGAATGATAAAATGGGCATAGGGCACTCCTTCCGGTAAAGAAACCGGAATATCTTCAAAAAAAGAAACCATTTCATAGGTAAAATACCCGGTCAAACCACTCCAGAATCTTGGCAATTCATCCATCCGGGCAGGTTTGAAACGTTCAGCAAAATCACGGATGATGTCAAGAGGGGCATGCTGATGGTTGATAGTTCGTGTTTCATGTAAGGTTTTGATATTTACATGGTTTGAAAAGACCTTTATGCTGCCAAAGGCCGAAACTCCAAGAAAGCTATACTGCGCCCATCTTTCCCCGCCCTCAACGCTTTCCAGTAAAAAACTTTCCTTATCTTTGGAAAAGAATTTCTGTAAAATGGAAACAGGGGTTTCCGTGTCTGCCAGAATCTTTGTGCACACCGGGATGACATTGAATTTTTTGGAAAGTTCTAAAAAAGTTTGTTTTTCTGGAAATTGTTTTAAAATCATTTTTTTTAAGTCCTGTTAAAATAAAAAAGGCAGCGATTTTTATTATCGGCAGCCTTTTATCAATAAAAAAAAGCTGGGGCATTTTTTTGCTGCCGCAGCTTTTTTTTTGCTCATTATGTTTATTATTTTAAACTAGTACCCTGGCGGCAGCAAAGACCATATCCGGTTTTGCCATCGCCAATCTGACCGACCTTTTATATTTGAAATATTGCTTTTCATAACGTCAATAATTTTTAAAGTTTCGACAACATACCCAATTCTTGAATAGGTGTCAATAAAAATGTTACTTTAAATAGTAACGATTGGTTTTATGGAATAATGCCCATTCCTTTCAGTACCGAAAGCATGATGGCTGCTGCCATAACCGATCCGGCCTGACCGCCGGTGTTGGCGCCCACAGCATGCATGAGCAGAAAGTTTTGTTTATTATACCTCTGCCCTTCTCTCTGGGCAACTCTTGCTGCCATGGGATAGGCAGATATGCCGGCTGCACCGATCAGCGGATTGATCCTGCCGCCGGTCATGACATTCATGATTTTGGCAAAACTCACACCACAAACCGTATCCAGAATGATGGCGACAAAACCGAATGCCAGTACCATTAATGTTTGGGGTGTCAGAAATTTTTGTCCATCCATTGTGGCACCGATGGAAATACCGAGGAACAGGGTGACCACATTGGCGATTTCATTTTCAGATGCTTTGGTGAGACGGCTGACAACCCCTGCTTCTCTCATGAGATTGCCCAGCATGATGGTTGCCAGAAGCGGAAGGCCCTGGGGAGCGATCATTCCGCCGATGATGGTGACGGCAAGGGGGAATGCCAGGCGTGCATTTTTGGAAGCCTTTTTATAAGTCTTATTCAGAACGGTCATATTGATGTTACGTTCTTTTTCCGTAGTCAACAGCCTCATAATGGGGGGTTGGATAACCGGTACCAGCGACATATAAGAGTATGCTGCCACAGATACGGCTCCCAAAAGATGCGGTGCATACCGGGAACTCACATAAATGGCTGTGGGGCCGTCACAGGCTCCGATGACACCGATGGCCACAGCATCCAGCTGAGAAAAACCAAAGAACAAGGCAAGACCAATGGTGAGAAAGATTCCGAACTGGCCGGCAGCGCCGATCAGGAAGATTTTGGGGTTCTCAAGCAGAGGACCGAAATCCGTCATGGCCCCGATGCCGATAAAAATAAGTAA
>CAZWMY010000144.1:0-10537 GCA_964635025.1 uncultured Desulfobacula sp.
CCACCCAGGCAGACGGCCAATGGCAAACATGACCGTAAACATATTGGTGGGAATGCCCAGCGCCCTCATCATGATGCCGGAGTAAAAATCCACATTGGGGTAGAGATTCTTCTCAATAAAAAATGAATCCTTTAGTGCGGCTTCCTCAAGTTTTTGGGCAATGTTCAGCAAGGGGTCGTTTCGTTTGATTTTTGACAGAACAATATCACACATTTTTTTCATGATTTTGGCCCTTGGATCATAGGTTTTATAAATCCTGTGGCCAAACCCCATGAGCTTGAAAGCGCTGTTCTTGTCCTTTGCCTTGGCAATGCAGTCTTCAATGGTCATGCCGTTTTTATGGATCTCTTCGAGCATATTGACCACGGCCTGATTTGCCCCGCCGTGCAAGGGCCCCCAGAGGGCTGAAATCCCGGCCGAAATGGTGGCATAAATATTCACCTTTCCGCTGCCCACAACCCTTACAGCCGTTGTCGAACAGTTCTGCTCATGATCGGCATGAAGAATCCAAAAAACATTCAGGGCCCGGACCAGATCCGGATCGATTCGATAGGGAACCACCACGCTGTCAAACATCATGTTCAAAAAATTGGAACAATAGCACAGATCCGGTCTGGGATAGACCACCCGTTCCCCTAATGAAATCCGATAAGCCATGGCTGCCATGGTTCTTATTTTTGAGATCAGCCTTAGATAGGTTTTGTTCATCTCTTCTTCAATATCGGTGAGTTCCGGATAATAGCTTCTCATTGCATTGACCATGGCGGAAAGAATGCCCATGGGGTGCGCCTTGGGGGGATAATTCTGGTAAAAGGCCTTCATGTTTTCATGCAGGGGAGAAAAATCATTCAGATGAACGCTGGTCCGGGTCAGCTCTTCCCGTGTGGGGAGTTGGCCGGTAATAAGAAGAAATGCGGTTTCCACAAAGGTTGAATGCTCGGCCAGCTGCTCAATGGGGATTCCCCGGTATCTGAGTATGCCTTTTTCTCCATCCATATAAGTGATGGCACTTCTGCAGGTTCCGGTATTTCCAAAGCCGGGATCAAAGGTAATATACCCGGTTTTCTGACGAAGGCTTCGGATATCAATGGCCTTGTCTCCTTCTGAGCCTTCAATTACGGGGAGCAGATACTCTTTGCCGTCAATGATCAGTTTTGCAACATCCTGCATGACTGTCTCCTTTGAATTTCAAGATCAATTCACATGGAATCCGTAACAAAAATTATAGATGGGCAAACCGGTATTACCGTGTTTCTCCCGGAACGGTATATGTTTTACAGGAGCCCCCGGAACAAGTCCTTTCCTGGGTTTGGACAGAGGCTTTCTGTCCGGAGGATGATCCCCCCATGGTAAAATTTGTTTTTGAAACAACCCTCTCAAATTCTTTTGACCCGCATTTGGGGCAGCCTTTCATGCGGTCGTCGGTTGAGCCCATAACAATGACTTCAAAAAATTCTTCACATTCCATGCATTTAAATTCATATATCGGCATACATACTCCTGTTCATCTTAATTCAATATGAAAGGTATTCTAACAACAAGTGGATTTTTGTCAAGCCGACGCCTGTTCCAGAAGCTCTTTTGCATGGGAGAGGGTTGCGGGTGTGATGGTCGTGCCGCCGATCATTCTGGCAAGTTCTTCGATCCGGTCGGTTTCTTTTTCCAAGGGAACAATGACGGTAAAGGTCCGACCGTCAATGACTTCTTTATGAATCCGGAACTGGTGGGCGGCATATTTTGCAATCTGTGCCAGATGGGTAATGCAGATCACCTGATGATTCAAAGATAATTGTTTCAATTTCAGCCCAACTTTTTCAGATGTTGCACCTCCGATGCCGGCATCCACTTCATCAAAAATCAAGGTTTCAAGGGATTTTGTCCTGGAGAGAACCGCTTTCAAGGCAAGAACAATGCGTGATAATTCTCCGCCTGATGCAATTTTGGCAAGGGGTTTTAACGGCTCACCAGGATTGGGGCTTAAGAGAAAAACAATTTTATCCATGCCGTCCGGCCCTATTTTTTCTCCGTCTGGCGTTGCAATATCTTCTTCGTCTTTTGCCGGTTGGCTTAAAAAAGATACTTCAAATTTTGCTTTTCCCATTTCAAGACTGCTCAGTTCATCTCCGGCAAGCCGGGAAAGATCTTCTCCAGCCGTCTTTCTTAAAAAGGACAATTTTTTTGCTTTAATCCCGATCTCATGGATATGATTTTTGATTTCTTTTTCGCCCGATTCTATTTCTTTTTCGATGTCGGCCGTCATAATCAACTGCTGCTGCATGTCTTCAAAGGTCTGAAACAGGGCCTCAAGGCTTCCCCCGTATTTTCTTTTCAGCTTTGAAATCAGATCCCTTCTTTGATCCGTGATCTCCAGGGAGGCGGGGTCAAGATCAATGGTGGAAGATGCATGTCTTAATTCCTGGGTCATATCCTCCAGATCATACAGGGTTCCGGATAGCTTTTCCGCGATTGTCTTCAGGGTTTCATCCACCACCCCGGCTTTTTCAAGCTCATTTTTTATAAAGGACAATTTTTCGATCAGCGACCCTTCTTTGTCATGGATTTCATGAATAGAGCGATTGATTGTTTCAAACGTTTTGGCGGAATTTAAAAGGGCCAGGCGTTTTTTTTCGATGTCCTCGTCTTCATTGGGGAGAATCGCCGCATCCCTTATTTCATCAATCTGAAATAAAATCAAATCCTGTTCTTTTTTTTTCTGATCCAGGGTTATTTTCAATTCCCTGATCTTTTTTTTTAACGGAAGGATATGGTTGTAAAGCAGTCGGATTTCATTTTTCAACCCTGATGTTCCTGCAAATTCATCCAGAATTTCCAGGTGATTTTCCTCTTGTAAAAGCCCCTGATGGGCGTGCTGGCTTGAAATTCCGGCCAGATCCCGGGTCAATTGTTTTAAAAGATCCACCGTAGACTGCCTGGAATTTATGAAGACACGGCTTTTGCCTGAGTTGGAAATCACTCTGCGCAGAATCAGACCATCTGATGCATCCATGCCCTGTTCTTCTAAAAGTGTTGAGGTTTTTGACCCGGCATCAATATCAAAAAAAGCTTCCAGTTCGGCATTCTCACAACCGGAGCGGACCAGGTCTGCCGATGCCCTTGAACCGAGCAAAAGGTTTACAGCCTCCATGATGATGGATTTACCGGTTCCGGTTTCCCCGGTTAATGCGGAGAAACCGGGCGGAAATGATATTTTTAAATCATCAATGATCGCAAAGTTTTTTATGGCCAGCTCGCTGAGCATGAACCCTCCTTGCGGATGAATAAACCGAATACAGCCAGGTTACCATCACGGCGGCAACAAGCCTTGGAATCCATAGCCAGAAGGCCGGAAGCCCAAGAGGCAGGAACAAGGCAGGATCTTCCACCATGGAATGGTTGATCCCGATGGACAGGTGCAGCTTTATCAAATCCTGTTTATTGTATTCATTGGATTTTGTCTCTTCAACAATCACGGCAGCCCCATAAGCCAGGCCGAAAATAGAGGCTGTCAGCCAGAGCATGCCGGTAGACTGGCTTAGCCCCATCAAAGACAGGACAGGGGAAAATATTTTTGTAATAAAATCGATGATATGAAATAGTTTGGCCAGTTCCATGGTCACCATCAGGGGCATGATGATACAGAAAATCTGGATGGCCAGCTTTAAGGTGCCCCATCCCCAGGAGTTGAACATGACCATGAAAGGTTTTATCTCCCGGGCCGGATAACCGACAGCTCCGGCATCGCCTGTCTCAAGCGTCACTCCCATCAACTTTGCACAGATAAAGGTGACCACAAAGGCTGTGGCAAGCCTGAAAAAACCGGCAAATACCGCATTCATGCCTGAGTTTCCCTGGACAATGCTTTCCTGGATAATATTATGGGAAATCAGGGTAAAAATGGCGATCAGGGTCATCTGGTCAATGGAAAAAGGCATCACCGAAAGGGCAGCCACCGTGCCGTAAATCCCTGTAAAAAGACCGATGATCAGGACCAGCGCCGCAGAGGCCGGAAGGCTGAGCCAGGTCATGGCAGGAGTCAAAATAAAATCAAGCTTATAGATGAGCCCGAAATGGACCAGAAGGGCTGTGGCAAAGGAAATGGGGATCAGTATTTTTAAAAGCCAGACAAACCCTTTCAACCCTTTGATCAGACCCTGCCCTACCCCGGATTTTAATTTTTGGAAAAACGCTTCAGTCCTGGACTTCATTTGAAGGGGTATCTTTATACACGGTTTTTTTAACGATCTCATCCACCGTGGCATAAATATCCTTGAAGGACTCACTAAAATTGGAGGGCGACAGCCGTCCCATTTCAATGAATTTTACGGTGATTTCCTTGGCCGCTCTTAATATCTGTTCATCAATTGATTTCATACCGCCTGAATATCAGAAGCGCACGGCAAGGTCAAGAATTTGAAATGTTTTTGTATTGCCTTGAAAAATAAAATGGTTATAATACGGGTCTGTTTTAACGCAATTATAAAAAAAGGTATCATAAATTCATGGAAAATGTGGCGGAAGAAAAAAACAATATGGTAGATATCCTGACCTGTAATGGCAAGCAGATTATCCTGATCGGCACCGCCCATGTGTCCAGACAGAGCGTAAAGCTTGTGGAACACACCATCCATGAACAGAACCCGGACACGGTCTGTGTTCAATTGTGTGAAACAAGGCTTGCATCAAGAAAGGATGCTGACAGATGGCGCAACATGGACATTGTTAAAGTCATAAAAGAAAAAAAAGCGCTCATGCTTTTCATGAACCTGCTTTTAGCTTCTTTCCAGAAAAAGATGGCCGATAAATTCGACATCAAGCCCGGTCAGGAAATGATCAATGCCATTAATGCTGCCGAAAAAATCAATGCCCTCCTCATTCCGGCCGATCGGGAAATCCAGATCACCCTTAACAGGGTATGGCGGGGAATGGGGTTCTGGGAAAAAATCAAATTCATGACCTCCCTTGTGTTCTCCTTTGGCGCTGCGGAAGATATCAAAGAAGAAGACATTGAAAAAATGAAACAAGAGGATATTTTACAAACCATTCTGTCAGATGTTAAAAAGACACATCCGATCATTGAAAAAACTCTCATCAATGAAAGAGATCAATTCCTTGCAGAAAAAATAAGGACGGCACCGGGTGAAAAAATCGTTGCCGTGGTAGGTGCCGCCCATGCCCCTGGAATCAAAAGATATCTTGCGTCCAATGAGAAAATCGATCTTGAAGACCTCAACCGGATTCCGCCGGCCGGTAAAATAGGACAATTTCTGAAATGGGCCATTCCCGGTGCTATTTTTTTCCTGATCATTATTGGATTTGCAATGAAAGGCAAATCCGTGGGTGCGGATATGATATGGATCTGGATCATTGCCCATGGGCTGCTCGCAGGGCTTGGGGCACTTATGGCCCTGGCCCATCCTCTGACAATCCTCTCGGCGGCCGCAGCCGCTCCCTTAACTGTTTTACACCCCATGATTGCAGCCGGTTGGGTATCCGGTCTTGTTGAAGCCTTTGTAAGAAAACCAAAAGTAAAAGATCTGGAGAGCATCCCCCAGGATATCGGTTCAATCAAAGGCTTCTGGCACAATAATGTCACAAGAATTCTTTTGGTCGTGGTGTTTACCAATTTTGGCACCTCCATTGGAACTTTCACGGCTGTGCCTTTAATGTTGAAGCTGTTCCACTGATCCTGCGCTTAATTTGTTGCCTGTTGCATTTTCTTTTTTTTTGCTATAGACTTCTATCAATTGCAGGTGGAAATCCTGTGCTGAAACGTCAATATTTTCAAAGCAATTTTATATTTCAGTTTTTTTATGTATGCCCTACGATTTTTTTTAAAGGTGGTTTGATGATATTGCTTTTTTAATCAGAAAGGAGTTGCAGCAATGGCATTTAATCTGAACTTAACATTTGGGCCCAAATGGGAAAATGTATCCAATATCAGAAATTTTGTTACGGAAATTCTTTCAACCGGTATTGTGGACCTTGATGATGCTAAAAAAGTTGCAACAGCAAGTTCCGAACTCGTTGAAAATGTTGTAAAATATTCTGCTGCAGGCGGGGCTGTCATTGATGTCAAAAAAGATCCGGAAAAAGGGAAAATCTCTTTGACCATAAAGAATATTGCCAGTCTTACAAATATTGAAACTTTTGAATCTATTTATAAAACCATCATTGACGGAGATCCCAAAGAAGTTTATAAAAAAATGATGCTGAGGTCATTCAATGATCCGGAGCACAGCCAACTTGGCCTTGCAAGAATAAGGTATGAGTGCCGGGGAGATATTTTTTATGAAATCAGTGATGATATCGGGATTATCTCCAATTTGCCTGATACAGGCAATGTTTCCAATGGCAACAAATTACTCAGTGTTACAGTAGAAATTCCTGTAAAAAAGGCGAGTCAATAATTCAATATGAGGAGATTTATATGCCTATTCAGATTCCTGAAAAGATTATCAACAAATCCTCGCTGTCCGGAAACGGCAATACCATTTATCTGAAAGGGGAAATTGACGATGTTGATCCGGGCATCTTCCTGACGCCGTTCTTTGGTCTTGCCAAAGACCAGATGGATGATATCATCAGAATTGATTTTACCGGTCTTGAGTTTTTAAATTCCTCCGGCATCAAATGTATTGTGTCCTTTGTCATGGACAAAAAACCAGGATCAAAAATCATTTTTATTACCGACCCCGGAAAAACCTGGCAAAAAACCTCCCTTGAGGTCATTCAGTCCCTTGATGAAGATAATATTTTCATTGAAGAACAGGATTTATAGAAAAAAATATGGGAACCGCAGATCATCGGCAATCCTTGAGAATTTCGAAAAATAAAAATCTTAAACTGTTGACCGGAAATGCATCTGATAAAGGAGGGCTCCTGGTCTCCTTAACCTCTGTAAATCTGAGTGAATCCGGCATATTATTTGAATCCTATAAAGCCTATGAGATCGGGGAACATCATATCATCCGGTTTACTGGCAATGACCATAAAATTTATGATGCCCGAATTGAGATTACCCGGGTTGAGGAAGTTGTCTCCCATACCCAGTATAATATCGGTGCGAAATTCATTGATGCGGATTCTGAAAAAATTCAGCTTCTGCTCCAATAAAAGATCAATATAACCCCTACCCCCCGCAGGGAGAAAAACGTTGGTTGCCCTAAATTTTCTGGCTATTTCAAAAACAGCCCCAAAAGGTTTTCAGATTGTCGGTTCTCTGCCGTCAGATCTGAAATCAGAAAATCTCTGCCTTTTTGCCGACACGAAAAAAGAAGGGCTGGGCTGTCTGGAAAAAATCCAGGGGGAATTTATCACCCTTCTTGTGACCATCGAAGACCATCTAAACTATATCCCTTTGAAAGACAACCAATGGCATTTAACCCTGCCTGAACAACTTTTGCCACACATCATTGAAATTGCCACGGCTTTTTATGATTTACAAACCACTGCCGTAGCTGAAAAAAACGAATTTGAAAATAAAATCGCCCGGCTTAAGAAACAAAACACCTTACTTGAGATAACGGCAAAAAGCGGGGATGCACTTCAGGCAGCATTAAAAAAACAGACGGATATTGCAGAAGAAATGACATTAAAGGCACAGGGGGCCAGCAAGTCAAAGTCAGCTTTTCTGGCCAATATGAGCCATGAGATCAGAACCCCCATGAACGGTGTGATAGGCATGCTGGAAATGCTGGCAGGAACCACTCTTACGCCCGAACAGAGAGATTATGCCGAATCTGCCCAGCACAGCGCAGACTCCTTGCTGGTCATCATCAATGACATCCTTGACTTTTCAAAAATCGAAGCCGGTAAACTTGAAATAGAAAATATTGAATTCGATCTTGAAGTGACAATGGATTCACTTACGGACATCATGGCCATTAAAGCCTTTGAAAAAGGGGTTGAATTCGCCTGCCTGATCCGGGACAATGTGCCGGTGAACCTTATCGGTGATCCGGGAAGACTTCGTCAAATCTTAACCAATCTTGTCGGCAATGCCATAAAATTCGTAAATAAGGGAGAAATCTTTATCCGGGTTTCCGTAAACCAGGAAGATAAGGATGTGGCGGAACTCCTGTTTGAGGTCATGGATTCAGGAATCGGGATTTCACCGGATAAGCTGGATGCTTTGTTTGATCCTTTTACCCAGGCGGATGCATCCACCACACGAAAATATGGCGGAACTGGGCTGGGTCTTGCCATATCAAAACAACTGGCTGCTCTTCTGGGAGGGTCCATCGGTGCTGAAAGTGAGGTTGATAAAGGATCACGTTTCTTTTTTACCGCAGTGTTTAAAAAACAAAAATCCATCCGGAAAAAAAATCTTTTAATCAAACATATCAAAAACCAAAAAATTCTTGTGATAGACAATAAACCGGTTGACCATTTGGTTTTCAAAGAATACTTAAAATCCTGGGAATGCCGGTTTGAAATTGTAAAAACAGTTGACCATGCACTTTTCACCCTTCGGAATGCAGCACAGGCCAATGACCCGTTTTCCATTGCCCTAATTGATCATTCAATGCCCCTTATCCTTGGTGAAGATCTTGCCCGGATCATCAAACAGGATAAAAATCTGTCCGGTATCGCCCTTGTCATGATGTCGTCAACCGCCTTCAGGGGAGATGCTTCAAAAATAAAGGATATTGGATTTGATGCCTTTTTGACAAAACCCATTAAAAAGGAAAAACTTTTTGACTGTCTCAGAATGATTGCCGGCCTTTTGTTCTCTCAAGGCCTAAAAAGCCCTTCAAGGGATCTGATCACCGGTTATCGGGTTGAAGAGGCCAAAGAAAAACCCGTCCATACCCTGCCCGCAAAAAAGATTCTCCTTGCAGAAGATAATATCGTCAACCAGAAAGTGGCAAGCCTTTTACTGGGTAAGATAGGTCATCAAATCGTGATCGCAGGCAATGGCAAAGAAGCGGTTAAGCTCTTTACCGAAGACCGGTTTGATGTCATTTTAATGGATATTCAAATGCCGGAAATGGATGGGCTGCAGGCATCGAAAGCCATTCGTAAAATTGAAAAGAAAAAAGGCGGCCGAATCCCCATCATCGCCTTGACCGCCAATGCCATGAAAGGAGACCGGGAAAGATTTCTTGCTGCCGGCATGGATGAATATATTTCAAAACCCATAAAGATAAACAATATCATGGATATTCTGGCTAAGATTTCAATATAGATTGAGACGAGACCTCATTTTATGGATGTTTATGTTGCACGGCAACCTGTTTTTAATACCCGAAAAAAAATTTTCGGGTACGAGCTTCTCTTCAGAAACGGGTTTAAAAACGCCTTCCCGGATATTGATGGGGATATCGCCACATCAAATGTTCTGTCAAATACATTTTTCTCCTTTGAACTCAAGGAAATTCTGGGCAATAATCCCGGGTTGGTAAATTTTACAAAAGACCTTATCCTTTTGAAAACACCCCTTCTTTTTCCTTCGAAGCATATTATTATTGAAGTGCTTGAAAATATTGAACCGGATAAAGAAATTCTTGATGCACTTAAGGAATTTAAAAAAAAAGGCTTTACCATTGCGCTTGATGATTTTGCCTATCATGAAAAATTCCGCCCCATGATGGCATTATGTAAGATCATTAAATTTGATTTAATCGCAACCCCACTTGACGGCCTTGTCAATATCATTAAAGACATTCAAAAAAATTACGATATTACTCTTCTTGCAGAAAAGGTGGAAACCCATGAAGTCTTTGAGCAGGCAAAAAAAATGGGGTTCAGCCTGTTTCAGGGATATTTTTTTTCAAAGCCCGAAATCCTGTCCAAAAAGGAAATCGGTTCCGGCCAGATTGCCCTGTTAAAACTAATAAACGAAGTGGGCATGGCAGATTTTGATTTTAAGACCATCGAAGATATTATCCGAAAGGACGTTTCTGTTTCGTTCAGGCTTCTTAAATTTATCAATTCCGCATATTATGGGCGGCCTTCTTCCATCAACACGATCAAAGAGGCCATCACCTATCTGGGAATGAACGAGCTTAAAAAATTCATCCATATCGTTGCCGTGTCCGGCCTTGGCAAGGACAAGCCGGCTGAGCTGATAAGGTCTTGTGTTATCCGTGCCAGGATGTGTGAGCTTTGCGGAACTGTTCTGAAAACTCATTTCTCGACGGAAGAATTATTCACCCTTGGACTTTTTTCTTTAATGGATGCCCTTTTGGATCAGCCCATGGAGACCATACTAAAATCCACATCATTTTCCGAAAAGATAAAAACAGCGCTGCTTCAAAAAGATAAAGAGTTTACAAAAATTTTAAACATCATTATCGGTTTTGAGCAGGCTGATTGGGATAACAAATTTTATGCTGTGATGTCTGGAACTCCCATTGAACAAAAACTTCCGGATTTCTATCTGGATGCAGTCAGGATGGTCAATTCCTTCTTCACCTGATGTCGGTTTTCAAAACTTTCCATAACCCATTCCTGCCTGTTCGACAAATCTGCAAAGAATTTCATATTCAGAAACCAGCTGTTTTAAAACATCGTCCAGATGGTCCGGATTTTGCTG